>CAZCDK010000054.1:0-14733 GCA_964497285.1 uncultured Anaerolineaceae bacterium
ACACGCTCCCCGTTGTAGAGCATGCGCGCTTCGTCCTTTTCGCCTTCGCCGATGACGATCAGCCCGTCCATGTCCACCGTGTCGAGCATCATGCGCATGGCATCGACTGCCGCCCGGTCTGCCGAGTTCTTGTCGCCTCGACCCATCCACCGGGCGGCCGCCAGAGATGCGGCCTCGGTGGTGCGTACAAGCTCCATGGCGATGTTGCGATCAGGGACCTGTTCGTTCCTCATGGCATGCTCCGTTCTCGTGTTGAGGTGATGCGGGAAGCGCTCCGGGTCCGCGGGCTCACGGATTGAGCCCGAGCTGACCGGCCACCGGCTTGAGCGCGTCGGCGACGAAGCGGATGTGAGTGTCCAGATCGACGCCCAGGTCAGCCGCCCCGTTGATGAGATCCTCGCGGCTCACGGCCCGCGCGAACGCCTTGTCCTTCATCTTCCTGCGCACCGATGCCGGCTCGATCAACGACAACGACTTCTCGGGCCTCACAAGCGTGCAGGCGATCACGAAGCCGGTGAGCTCGTCGCACGCGTAGATGGCGCGGTCCATCTGTGATGTGTATTCGAGGCCCAGGAACGGCGCGTGACAGAGGATTGCATAACGGATGTCCGCCGGTACCGCCCTCGCCTCCAGCAGCTTCGAGCCTTCCCTTGGATGCAACTCGGCCGTGGGATGGATCTCCCAGTCAAAGTCATGCAGGAGGCCGACGATGCCCCACTTCTCCACATCTTCGTGAAGCGTCCGGGCGTAGGCCTGCATTGCCGCCTCAACGGAAATGCCATGCTTCAGTGTGCGCTCTTCGCTCGCATACTCGGTCAGGATCTTCCAGGCGTCTTCGCGATGCATCGCTTGCCCCGGCCCCGGATTCGCAGTGGAAATCGTAGCAGAGGGCAGGTGAGCGAACGAATCACACCGGTGAAGGCGCCGGGACCTTTCGGCGGGGACCATCAGGAGAGCGTGCGGAAGCACCTCGCCGTTCACGCGCACAGCGTCACATCTCAGCCTCTTGGAACGGCTCGGACTGGCTGAACAAAGCCGGTCCACTAGGGTGACCACCTCGCAAGCATTAGCATCGGCTCACGCCGACGTTGCCGTTCGCCTAAGGACTCGGCGACTTGACCTCGGCTACAGTCGAACCGTGTCCACCCTTCCCGCGTCATTGGAGTCGCCGCCGCGTCCAGAGCCCCAGCCCGACGGGATCGAGACCATGGTCGCTCTGCCCATTTCCAATCTGGCTGAGCAGTTCGCCACAAACATTGAGATGGGTCTCTCCAACGCCGAGGCAAAGGCCCGGCTCTCCCGTTTTGGGCTCAACGACCCGGCGCCCGTCTCCCGGCCCCGCTGGACGGCTGTCTTGCTGCGCCAGTTCGCGAGCAAGCTCATCCTTCTGCTGGTCTTCGCCACGGCGATCTCGTGCGCACTGGGCGAGTGGCTCAACGCCGCCGCCATCGGAGTCACGGTTGTCGTATCCTCCGGCTTCGGTTTCTTCAACGAGCTGCGCTCGGAAAACGCCATCGCCGCACTCCATCAGCTCACGGCCCTGCGTGCCGAGGTCATTCGCGAAGGGCTCCACGAAGAGATCCCGGCAGCCGAGGTTGTCCCGGGCGACATCATCGCGGTCTCCGAAGGACGCTCCGTTTCGGCCGACGCGCGTGTGCTCGAAGCCAGGGGGCTGTTCGCCAACGAGTCCATCCTCACCGGGGAGCCGATGGCTGTGCCGAAGGCGCCCGAACCCCACGACGACGACTCCGCCACCCCCGCGAATGCGCTCTATGCCGGGACCACTGTCGTCGCGGGCAGCGGTCTCGCCCTGGTGATCGCGACTGGCGCCTCCACCAGCCTCGGCGGCATCTTCGCCGCCATGCGCGACGCCCGGCGTCGCTCGACGCCACTCGAAGAACGGCTCGAGAAGCTTGGCAACCGGCTCATTGCGATCTTCCTGTCCCTCTGCTTGATCCTCGTTGTCATCGGGTTCCTCCAGGGCCGCGAGCTGCGAGTCATCGTCCAGATGTCGGTGGCCCTGGCGGTCGGGGCCATCCCCGAAGGGCTCCCGGCGGTGGCGACTACAACCCTCGCCGTCGCCGTTCGTCGCCTGGCGGGCCGGAAGGTGCTGGTCCGCCGCCTTGACGCCGTCGAGACGCTCGGCTCGACCACCATCATCGCGACCGACAAGACCGGCACCCTCACCGAGAACCGAATGGCTGTGCGGTGCGTCCTCCTTCCCGACGGGCGCGCCTTCCGCATCGCCATTCACTCCCACAACTCGCACATCGAGACGCTCGTCGAGCCTCCCGCGCCCGGCGAGACGCAGCCGGCCGATCGCGCCGCGATCGACCGGCTGCTGCTGGTGGCCGCCCTCTGCAACGACGCCGTTGTCGAACACGATGACGACCGGGGCTGGCACATGCACGGGGACCCTTCCGAGGGCGCCATCGCTCTCGCGGCGGCCGGCCTCGGGTATGGCACGGGCACGCTGGAGACTGACTATCCGCGGATCGAGACCCAACCTTTCACATCCGCCACGCGGGTCATGCGTACGGTCCACCACGTCGCCGGGAGCGCGGCGATCATCACCGCGATCAAAGGCGCACCGGAACAGGTTGCGTCGCTGACCGAGGGCGATCACCGCGCCCTTGCTGCCGCAGGGCATGAGCTTGCCGACGAGGGCTACCGCGTCCTGGCGGTGGCCGAAGGCGACGGTGATGCTCGAACGCGGCTTCTGGGGGCAGTCGTGCTTGAAGACCCGCTGCGACCCGATGCTGCCACGGCGGTGGCGGCCTGCCGCAGCGCCGGGATCCGGCTCATGCTTGTCACCGGGGATCAGGCACTCACGGCGGCGAAAGTGGCGCGCGAAACCGGCATCCTTGCCGAAGGGCAGGACGTTGTCCGCGGCGCCGACCTCGACCTCTCCAGCCTGGCGAAGGTGGCTGTTGTCGCCCGGGCCACACACGCCACCAAGGAGGCGATCATCGCCGCCCTCCAGGATCAGGGGCAGGTCGTCGCCATGACCGGCGACGGCGTCAACGATGCTCCCGCCCTCAGATCGGCCGACGTCGGCGTGGCGATTGGGCCGGGAGCGACCGATGTGGCCATGGAAGCGGCTGACATCATCGTCGCCGATGGACGGCTCCTCTCACTGGTCGAGGGCATCCGCGAAGGGCGTCAGATTGCGCGGAACCTGCGCCAGGCCATCGTTTACCTGCTCACGGCGAGCTTCGGCACCATCCTCCTTATCACGCTGTCGATGGGCGTTTCCGACGAACTGGCGCTCGGACCGCTCCAGATCCTCTGGCTCAATCTCGTGGTCCACATCTTCCCTGCGCTCGCTCTCTCCATCGGCCGCGAAGAGGGCACCGCGCCATCGCAGCCCACAGGCGATCTCTTTTCCTCCCGCATTTGGATGGAGATCGCCGTCCGGGCCGCGACTGTTTCACTCGGTGGTCTCGCGGCGCTCCTGGCGAGCACCAGCTGGGGCGAGTCCGCTGGCCACACGCAGGCCATGGTGTTCGCCTCGCTGGCCTTTGGCCTTGTGGGACAGGCATTCCTCATCGACGTGCATTCCGCTGCCGGCTTCAAGGCCCGTCTTTCTCGTCTCGGCCTCTGGGTCGGGGAGGCCATCTCCGGCGCGCTTCTGGTGGTTGCGATGCATCTCCCCGGCTTCAGAAACGCTCTCGGGCTGGAGCCCATCTCCGCCGTGGACTGGGCGGTAGTAGTGGCCTGCGCGGCTGGCGCCTGGATGTCCGCGCAGCTACTGCTGGCCTCGCCATGGCGTTCGCTGTCAGGGCTTCGGCGCGCCCCCGCGGCCGAGTAACCTCCATTCCGGGTGGCGACTAAGGAGCGAACGGTCGACATTAAAGGCGATGAAGCTTGTCGGCGGGATCCGGACTCGCCTTCCCCGGACGACAGCCATGCTGTTGGGCAGTTTGGCCGCCCTTGCTGTTCTGGCAGCAGGTGCGGGCCACGCTCTCTACGGCCCCTCGAGTGCCGACAGCGACCCGGCCGCCGGAACGAACGGCGCGGCCGCCTGGTCGGATCCCCTTGCTTCGCTCCCCGGACCGGACCCCGTTGACGCCACGATCGCGGCCCTGATGGAGGAAGGCGCCATCGCCGCGCCTCCCGAGGAGGCCCAGCCACCCGACGAGCACCGGGTCGCGGCAAGCAATGGTCGCTTCGCCATGCCGCTCAAGTCGTGGTTCGCCGTCACCGATCGCTACGGGGCCAAACGCGGCAAGGGGTTGATTCACGGCGGCATCGATCTCGCCCTCGACTCCGATCACCACTGGCCGGTGCTCGCGGCGTGCAACGGAACCGTCGCCGCTGCGGAGTACTCGAGCGCCTATGGCCACTACGTGCTCGTCGATTGCGGTGACGGCTGGAGCACGCTCTACGCCCACTTCACACTGACATCGGTCAAAGTCGGTGCCAGCGTGACGTTCGAAACGGTTCTCGGCGCGTCGGGATCCACAGGCTTCTCAACGGGAGAGCACCTCCACTTTGAGATCCGCTGGCAGGGAGTCCCCGTGAACCCTGAGGACTACCTGGACTTCCAGATCGCCCCCGGCACCCCCCTTTCGTGGGACTGGTGGGCCGACTCCCGCGGCCTTCTCACACCCCCCGGCCGCTCCGCCAGCGGGAGCGGCGGTAGTGCCGGCTCGCCCACGAATGATCCGCGCGCTGCAGCAACGCCGACACCGGCGCGTGCCGCCCCGACCTCAACGCCCCCGCCAGTCCCGGCATCGCCCACGCGCTATGCCACTCCAACACCACAGCTCGCCCCCCCTACGCCGACCCCCACGAAGCCCCCCGTCTCGCGCTGACCGGACCGCAACGACAGGCTCGGACCGCCTTCCGCTTACTGGGCGCTCCCGACCTGCTCAAGGTGCGTTGCATCGTTGTAACCCAACAGCGTGAACCGCCCGCTCTTCGAGAACTGCAGGCGCGTGATCGACGTGTTGTCGCACGAGAAGGACCACGTCGACTCCAGCGGCAGTCTCAGGAACTCGGCAAGCATGGCCATGATCGCGTTTCCATGGGAAACGACAAGCACCGTCCCGTCGCGATTGGCCTCCACCGCCCGCAGGACTGCGGCACTCGTCCGGCGCCGGACCTCCGCGAGCGTCTCGCCGCCCGGAGCGCCCTCGGCGCGTCCGAGAAAGAAGTCGCGCATGAGTTCCGGGTGTTTCTCGCGGAGGTCGCGGCCTTCGCAGCCCTCCCAATCTCCGTAGTGCATCTCCCGTAAGTCCTCGTCGGTCACAACCGTCACGCCCGGCTTGTACTCGAGAGCGTGTTCGGTCGTGACTACCGCCCGGGAGAGGTCACTGCTGTAGGCAGCATCGATCTCTGCGTTCCGCAATCTGCGCCCAAGCGCCTGCGCCTGCGCAACACCAAGCGGCGTGAGTTCGGTTTCGAAATGGCCGCAGAAGCGGCCCTCGATGTTGCCGTAGGTTTGGCCGTGCCGGACGACGAATACACGCGTGGTCATATTCCGGAGTGTAGGTCCGTCCGTCACAATGGGCGTTGTGGGGCCCTGATACCCTCTTTTTACTAACGTTTTACGCGCAGTTGGCGGCCCTGCCACAGGACGCCGCTGTTTCGCTGGTGCGCGTACCTGACGCCCTTGTTACGGTAGCTTCGACGCTTTCCACACAGGCCCACTGCCGGCCGGGAGACGAACAATGAGCTGGATAACTCGCAAGAGCACCCTGGTCGCGGCAAGCACGCTCGCCTTCGCGGCCATTCTCGGTGGTTCCCTTGGCCTCGCCGCCGCGGGCACACGCTCCGATCCGCTGCTCGTCGGCCAAAACGTGGTTGGCGGGCCTCTGAAGGGCGACGTGGCCCCGGCCAAATTCGTGAGTTGCCTCGGGAGTTCTTGGTCCGCAGTCTACGTCTGGGACAACCGGCCCGAGGGACAGGGCGGCCAGCGCTGGCAACACTACCTTCGCGCTGTCCCTGACTATGTCAACGGTCAGAGCGTGGGCGGCATCGTCTCGGTGCCGCGCTTCTCGGGCGTCTATGTCTTCATGACCTCCCAGGTCACGTCCCCGTTCCTCCCGGACCAGAACAGCGACTCGTGTCCCTAGCACAAGCATTGGCAACACCGATCGAGAAGCCCCCGTTTGACGGGGGCTTCTCGTTTCCGCCAGAGTTGGCCCCCGCTGGTTCGCCCATACAATGGACTTGAGACAGTTGCCAGGGGAGACGCCTTCATGGGAGTTGCCATCACGCTCCGGCAGGGGCATCTCGACGAGATGATCCGGCATGCACTCGCCGACGCGCCGGTCGAATGCTGCGGCCTGCTCGCCGCCATCGACGGCGTTGTCGTCTCGGTCCACCCGGCGCGGAACGCTGAGGCGAGCCCATACCGGTTCAGCATCCACGGCCTCGATCAACGACGGATCGAGGAGTCGATCGACGAAGCCGGCGCCACGCTCGCAGGCTTCTACCATTCGCACACAGGGAGCGAGGCGCGCCCCAGCCCAACCGACATCCGCATGATGAACACGTTCTTCGGCCCACCTTACGTCCACTTCGTCATCGGCGTCGCGGACCGCGATCACCCCATCGCGCGTGCGTTCTTCATCGAGCACGCGACCGCAACCGAACAGGAATTCGAGGTCATTCCCTGAGCGATTCCGGTCCTCGCAACGGCCCGCGGGGGCCGGCATGGCCCCTCACCCGGCACTACCGCTCCCCCGTGACGGAGGTGCGGGGCCGGCGATTCTGTTGGGGCGAGCGCACCTATCTGATGGGCATCATCAACGTCACCCCCGACTCATTCAGCGGCGACGGCCTTGCCACGGATCTCGCCGCTGCCGCCGCGCTCGCACGGCAGTTCGAGGCCGACGGTGCGGACATCCTCGACATCGGCGGCGAGTCCTCCCGCCCGGGTGCCTCACCGCTTCCGCCGGGCGAGGAAGGTGCGCGCGTTGTCCCTGCCATTGCCGCGGTCCGCGCTGTCTCAGCCCTGCCTATCTCGGTCGACACCTGCCACGCGGCTGTCGCGGACGCCGCCCTCGCCGCCGGCGCAGACATCGTCAACGACATCTGGGGGCTGCGCCACGATCCGGACATGGCCGGCGTCGCCGCCCGTCACGGCGCCTCCCTGGTGGCTATGCACAACCAGCGCGGGCGCGAACACCACGACGTGATTTCCGACATCCGTACCGGGTTCGAAGCGACACTCGCGCTCGCCGAGGGAGCCGGGATCGAGGCCGGCAAGATCATCCTCGACCCCGGCTTCGGCTTCGGCTGGTCGCCCGGCCAGAACCTGGAGATGCTCCGCCGCCTCCCGGAGCTGTGGGACCTCCAACTGCCGCTGCTCTTGGGGCCTTCGCGGAAATCGACCATTGGCCTTGTGCTCAACGCCCCGGCCGAGGATCGCCTCGAGGGAACGGCCGCGGCAGTCGCCATCGCCATCGCGGCGGGCGCCGACATCGTCCGCGTGCACGACGTTCGCGAAATGGGCCGCGTGGTTCGCGTTGCCGATGCCGCCGTTCGCGGCCGGTGGACACCATGACCACCACCGCCGAGCATCACGAGCCGCAGGCGGTGCACAGGGCCTTCCTCGGCCTCGGCAGCAATCTCGGCGACCGGGCGGCGAACCTCCTCGCCGCCGTCGATCTGATGGCGGAGCGGGGTATCGTCGTGAAGCGGGCGTCGTCGGTATGGGAGACCTCTCCGATACCCGCCGATCAACCACCCTTCCTCAACGCCGCTGTCGAGGTCGAAACCTGCCTCGACCCCCTGCCGTTGCTGAGAGTCCTCCAGCAGATCGAAACCGACCTTGGCCGCCGGCCCACGCGCCGGTGGGGACCCCGCCCGATCGACCTCGACATCCTCTTCTACGACGACCTCGTTGTCGCCACACCAGAGCTTGTCATCCCCCATCCTGAGGCGGCGGACCGCCGCTTCGTGCTGGTGCCGCTCTCTGAGATCTGCCCTGGCCCGGTACCCGTGCTTGCCCTCACCCCTGCCGACCTTCTTACCACGGCCACACCACTCGACATGCATCCCACTCCCTTCCGGCTCAGCACCTGAGACCCCTGCCGCTCGCCCGGTCGACAAAGTGCATCCGCCAGCGAGTACAATGCGAACAAAGGTTCGCCATGGCCGCACCGACCGTTTTGCATGTCGACCTCGATGCGTTCTTTGTGTCGATGGAGCTCCTCAGGCACCCGGAGCTCCGAGGTTTGCCCGTGATCGTGGCCGGTGGCCTCGGTCCCCGCGGCGTCGTCAACACCTGCAGCTACGAAGCGCGCCGATTCGGCGTCCGGTCGGCGATGCCCGTGTCGCAGGCCCGGCGATTGTGCCCATCGGCCGTCATCCTCGCGTCGGACTACAGCTTCTACGGGCCCGCCTCGCGGCAGTTCCACGCCATCCTTCGCGAATTCACCCCTCGCGTGGAACCCGCTGGCAGCGACGAAGCCTACCTCGACGTGGCGGGCACCGAACGCCTCTTCGGCGACGCCGAGAGCATCGCTCGCGAAATCCGCGCGCGCGTTCATGGCCAAATCGCGGCCACGGCCTCCGTGGGCGTCTCGGCGACCAAGCTCGTCTCCAAGGTCGCCAGCGACGCCGCCAAGCCCGACGGCCTTCTCGTGGTCCCAATCGGCGGGGAGGCCGCATTCCTTGCCCCTCGTCCCATCCGCGATCTGCCGATGATCGGTCCCCGGACGGCGGAGTCCCTGGCCTCGATCGGGGTAAAGACGATTGGCGACATCCAGCGCCTCCCGCTGCGCGCGCTCGAAGCGCGCTTCGGGCCGCACGGTGCGGAGCTGCACGCGCGGGCCCATGGGATCTTCGACGCGCCGGTACACGCGGGCCGCGGAGAGGCGAAGTCGGTCAGCCGCGAAACCACATTCGACGTCGACGAGCCCGATGCGGATCGGATCCGGGCCACGCTTCGAGGTCAGGCCGAGCGAGTGGCCGCCGACCTCGCCCGGAACGAGCGCAGCGCCCGCACGGTGACGCTCAAGCTTCGGTTTCCTCCGTTCGAAACGTCCACCCGCTCGTGGACCGCGCCAGTGGCCATCGACCTCGCGGACGAGATCTTCGAAGCCGCCGCGGGTCTCCTCGAACGCGTGTGGCGCGAGCACGGCTTCCAGCCCGTGCGCCTCATCGGCGTGGGCGTGACAAACCTGCAGGAACGAGGCCGGCAACTCCATCTCGGCGAATCGCTCGAAGCGGGACAGCTCGCCGAGACCGTCTCCGGGCTGAGGGGTCGCTTCGGCGAGTGGGCGGTCGTGCGCGCAGCGGAGCTGGCCCGCAAGCGCCCTCGCCCCTGATTCGTTCGGCTTCCCGGGCCCCGCCAGGCCCGAGGGCAGAGGATGCCCGAGGCGGAGGCCGACGAGCATCTTGGGGAGGTAGACAGCGTGGTAGGCGCGGCGTGCCGCGCCACAGGCCCATCACGGCGCCCGGCAAACGAGCGCCCACAACCTGTGCGGCACTTCCAGCGGGTCACCGGGAAACCGCTCCTCAAGGACCGCGCCCAGCTCCCGGTCGAATGCCGCAACCTCGTCTGGAGACAGCGTCGCGCCCACGCCGGCGCTGGCCCGGACGCGTCCGCGCCAGTCCCTATGTGTGTACGTGGCGGGCACGTCGGTGGAAAACGTCTCGATCTCACGGAACCCGGCCACCGCGACGTCTGTCGGCCAGTCCGGGTAGACCCCGGTGCGCCCGCCAAACCTCCAGCCAGGGTTGTGCTTCAGAATGAGGCTCTCCGTTGCGTCGAGGACGTTCCCGGGAAGCGGGATCCAGTCGTAGTGCGCAATCACGAACCACCCACCCGGAACCAGCACCCGCCGTACTTCGCGCGCCACTCGCGGCCGATCGAACCAGTGCCAGCACTGACCCGCGCAGACCACGTCGAAGCTCGCCGGCGGCAGGCCGGTCTCCTCGGCCGTCGCCACGGTGTACCGCACGGTCACGCCCGCTGCGCGATCCATGCGCTGGGCCTCCGCCACCATCTCTCCCGAGCGATCGAGCCCGGTCACGGCGCAGCCGCGGAGCGCGAATCCGCGGGCAATCGTCCCCGTACCTGTCCCCAGGTCCAGCACGCACTGGCCCGGTACACCGATCCCGAACGGCCGCAGTCGCTCCCAGAGCACATCAGGAAAGCCAACCCGGTGCCGGCCGTAGTCGGTTGCCGTTCGCCCGAAGTCGGCGGCCATCTCCTTCTACCCTCGGCCAACCACGCCCGAGACCCGCTCGGCCCCCACCCGCACCACCACCCGTCCTTCGCTGCGCAGCCGCGCCTCGAACCCTTCTGGCGGCGTCCAGTCCGGCTGGCCCCTCATGGCCCGGTTGATCATCACGTGCATCGGGACGATGTCGGCTTCTTCCACCGTGCCCCTTCCCTCCACCGTGACATAGCCGAACGGGGCGCCTTCATCGAGCACGCAAAGCGCAATCCGGGAATCGCGAGCCAGCGTCCTCGCTTTCAGCCGCGATTTCGTTGTGCTGAAGACCAGGTCGTCGCCGTCGCGTGCAAAGCAGATCACGGACGATGTCGGAGTACCGTCGCGCCGCAGCGTCGTAACCACACCCCACTTGTTCTTGTTGATGAACGCGTCCTGTTGCTCGGTGCCAAGCATTCCGGTGCCTCTTTCGTCCAGACTGATCGTCGCCCACGATTGGCGCAGCGTCAGCGTAGCGTCCCGCGACGAAGCGCGCCGCGCGTGCGTCTCTACCGTTTCAAGTCGGCGCGTTACGCTCTGCCCGTGCACCCCGCCCTCCGGCCTGCGCCTGCAACTCGCACATCCCCCTGTCGTCGCTTCCTCGGCGGCCTCCTGGCCCTGGGTGCCGGTAGCGTGGGAGCGCTCGGCCTCCTCATCCTCATGCTGTTCCTCTTCATCCGCCTCAGTTGGCCCCACACCGAGGCGCTCGGTTCACCGGCGTTCGGCATCAACTTCAGCTGCAACCACGCCGAGTACCTTCTGCTCGAATCCCCTGCTCCCGGGGCGTCTCTTTCCGACGACCGCCCGGGGCGTGTCGAATGGTGCGCACAGACTCTCGGCACCCTGCTTTCCGGTCTCAATGCCCGGTATCTCCGCCTTTCTGTCGAATGGTCCCAGGTCGAGCCGAACCCCGGCGCGTTCGACTGGTCGCTGATCGATGCCCTCCTCGCCGAGGCCGATCGTCACGGCGCGAGCGTCATGCTCACCGTCGGCGTCAAGGCCCAGCGCCACCCCGAGTACTACATTCCCCCCTGGGCGCTTGCCAATATCAATCTCAAGCCGGACACCGACATTTCGACCGACCCATATCTCCGTTCCCGTGCCCTGTCTGTGATCGAGGCCGCGGTCCGCCACTTCGCCGCCTCTCCCGCGATCGATGCCTGGGGAGCCGACAACGAGCCCTACGTCCCCTCCGGGCGGTCACACGGCTGGCAGCTTGGCGCCGCATTTGTCCGCGCCGAGGTTGAGACCATTCGGCGCAACGATCCCGCCGCCCGTCCGATCTCCATAAACCACGGCCAGCATTTCGTCTTCGATCACCGCTGGCGTGATGCTCTCGCAGACTCGGATATCCTCGCCCAGAGCCTCTACCCGTGGCGTAACTACGAGCTCCTCGGCTGGCGCTTCGTCGTGCCCATTCTCGAGATCGGTCCGCTCGCGCCCAACTACCGCGCCCAGGCCCGACGCGCCGCCGAGCTTCAGCGTCAGTTTTGGATCACCGAAATGCAGGCCGAACCCTGGTTCGATGGCGACATGCGCACCCTGTCCCCCGCGCACCCATCGCCCAACCTCACGTCGGCGCGGTTTCGGAAGAACATCGACTATGCGCGTCGTGTGGGCGCCAGCCGGGTGTATCTCTGGGGTGCGGAGTGGTGGCTCCTTCAACGTCAGCGCCATGCCGATTCCACCTGGTGGGACCTCGCACGCGAGGCCATTGCCCCGTAAACCGGCCACTGCCCGCCCGGATCCCTGGTTAGTTCACCGCCTCGTCGCTTGCCGCGCGGACCTGGCGGGCACGGCTGCTCCTGCTGTCTTCCTTCTCGCCGTCGACCTCGTCGATCTCCCGGTAGATCTCAGCCAGAAGCTGCTCACTGTCAATCGCCATCGGGATGTAGGCCGCCGCTCCGGCACGCAGATAGCGCTCCTTCTCGAAGCCCCGAGGGATCGCGGCCAGGATGATGACTGTCAGCCCGTGCGCGGCCAGCCGCGCGCAGCGCTCGACTTCGCACTCCGACGCGGGCGTAACCACGATGTCAGCGCGGTTGATAGGATCCTGGTCGCCGTCTTCGGTTGTCAGCACGAGCCTCGGCGAGCGCTCCAGGCGCGCCGTGAGCGCCCTCTGAAGGGCCGCATCCGACGTCACCACATGAACCGCAACCGACATGCAAAAAGCGTGCCCCATTTGCGGATCCGCGATGATGGTCGATCGGTGAGACGTTCTTGGTCCTTTGGATCCCAGTTGCCGGGACCGGGGACTTGCTCGGGTGCGAGCAACGCCCCCGCAACCGGCGAATTCGGTAAGATAATCGTATGCATGCAACGCAGATGGCGGATGAGCCTTCGGCGACAGCCTCCCGGCTCGAACAGATGTCCGTCACTTCTGAGACCCTCGCCGGCCTCAGCGACCTCAACGAAATCCTCCAACGCCTTGCGGTGCGCGCCCGCGACCTCACCAGCGCCGACTACGCCGCCATTACAACCTTCGACGAGGAAGGCGGCATCGGGCGCTTCGTCTTCACCGGCATCGATGACGCCCCGGCTCGCCGCCTCGGCACTCCCCATGCCGGGCGTGGCCTCCTCGGCGAGCTCGCCCGGAGCGAGCGTCCCGTCCTGCTGGCCAACGTCAGGGATCACCCTGCCTTTTCCGGCTGGCCCGAAGGCCATCCAGAGATGGCCTCCTTCCTTGGTGTTCCCATCCGGGCGGGGGGCCGCGCAATCGGCTCGATCTACCTCACTCGCACCGAGCTTGGCCGGCCCTTCACCGAGGTCGACCAGCTCGCCGTCGCCACCCTCGCCCTCCAGGCTGCCGTCAGCGTGGCCACCGCCCTCGCTCAAGACCGAAGCGGGCGCCTATTCCTCTTTGAGGAACGCGAACGCATCGCCCACGACCTCCACGACGGCACCATCCAGGCGCTCTACGCCCTCGGCCTCGAACTCGATGCCCTCCGGGGCCGGCCCGACATCACCGCCGAGGCCCGGATCTCCCTGGCGCTCGGCGTGTCAAGGATCAACGAACTCATCGGCGACATCCGCACCTACATCACCATGCTCGAAGCCGAGGCCCCGGCCGCCCAGCCTGAGCTCGGCCGCGACCTCGCCTTCGTCGTGCGCCAGATCGTCCCGATCGGCACCGATGCAGTCGTCAACATCACCGCTGCTGCCCTCCAGGAACTCAGCACGCGAGAGTCCGAGGACCTGCTCTATATCGCCCGGGAGGCGCTGAGCAATGCCGTTCGCCACGGTTCAGCCTCCAAGATCGCCATCGACCTCCGCCAGTCTCCCTACGTCACCGCCCTGACCATCCAGGACAACGGCGTCGGATTCGATTCCGAAAACGTGAGAAGCGGCCTCGGTACGGTTACGATGCGCACGCGCGCCGAGCGCCTCGGCGGGACCATCACCGTCCTCGGCATTCCCGGCATGGGCACGACCGTGCGCGTCGAGATCCCCAGGAGAAAAGATGACTGACACCATCCACGTCTTGCTCGCTGATGACCACGATCTGGTTCGAGGCGGGCTCAAGGCAGCCCTTCGCAACCATCCCGAGTTCAGCGTTGTCGGCGAAGCACGCGACGGCGAAGAGGCCGTTCACGAGGCCATCCGGCTCCGCCCCGAGTTGATCGTGCTGGACGTCCGCATGCCGCGCCTTTCCGGCATCGAAGCCTGCCGCGACATCCGCGCGGAATTCCCCGGCGCCAATGTGCTCATGCTCACGTCTTTCGCCGACGAGAAGGCCGTCATGTCCGCCATCGTCGCTGGCGCCGCCGGCTTCATGCTCAAGGAAGTCCAGACCGATGACCTCGTTGAGGCCATGCGCATCGTCGGCCGCGGCGGCAAGATCCTCGACCCCGCCAGTTCTGCAGCCATCATCGACCAGATCCGGCGCGGCAATGTCGTGACTGAAGAGGACCGCGTCGCGCAGCAGCTCACCGAGCGCGAGTTGAGGATCCTGGACCTAATCGCCGACGGCCTCACCAATCGCGAGATCGGCGAGCAGCTCTACCTCTCCGAAAAGACCGTCAAACACCATGTCAGCGACATCCTCAGCAAGCTTAGCCTCACTCGCCGGGTCGAGGCCGCCGGGTTCGCCATTCGCCGCGCCGCTAACAAGCCCGCCGGCGATCCCTAAACCCCGCTCTGGCGACACCCAAGAGGGGGCGCCGGTCAGGACGCCCCCTCTATCATCGATCCGGGCAACAGCCCGGATGGTCTTACGCCGCCTTCCTGTTCAGATCCCGGCACGCCTGCCCGTACTCCGATAGCGCCCTCATCAGAGGCTGGTGTGCCCCCCACGTTCCGCCAAGATGGAAGCGGAGCGCCCGGTAGACGTGCTCGCTTGCCTCGTGCCAGTCCGCTCCCATTCGACATGCCTGGCCATACTCCGAGATCGCCCGGACGATCGGCTGGTCCGCACTCAGGCTCCGGCCGAAGGCATCCCGCAGCGCGTTGTACAGGTGTTCGCTCGCCTCGTGAAACCGCGCCTCCGCCGACTCCGCCTGCACAGATGCCATCATCGTTCGTCCTCACGTAATGTTTCAGCTATGTTTCGTCTACATTA
>CAZCDK010000055.1:0-14535 GCA_964497285.1 uncultured Anaerolineaceae bacterium
CAGAATCTGATCTTCGTGAAACCGGGAGCGGCGCCTGCCACGGGCACGGGCGCCGGAGCTCGCGGCGGCCAGGGAAGCGCGATCACCCTAACCTACGCCGATGCCGAGGCCATCGCCGCGGCGGAGATTCCGGGAGTTGCCGGCGTGGCGCCGCAGATCACCGCGCCAGCCCAGGTCATCGCTGGCAGCATCAACCAGGGTGTGCCGATCATCGGGACGACGCCTGAGTACCCAATCGTTCGAAGCTCCAACGTAGCGGAAGGGGAGTTCATTTCATCCAGCGACGTGGAAAGGAAGGCCCTCGTCGCGGTCCTCGGCTCGGAAATCGCAATGACCCTCTTCCCGGAAGGGAGCGCTGTGGGGGAAACGGTCCGCGTCTCGTTTGCCCAGGGCCGCATCAACTTCAACTTCCGGGTCGCGGGCGTGATGGCGCCGAAAGGTGGCTCGGCGGGCGGCTCCGCAGACAACTACGTCTTCGTGCCGGTGGCCACGCTGCAGACCCGAATCGCATTTGTTCGGAATCCCACGGGTGCCATCAATGTCGACCAGATCAACATCCAGGCGAAACCCGGGGCCAATCAGTCGGCCGTGATGCAGGCGATCACGGACCTGCTGCTCCAGCGGCACACTTCGGCCACACCCGATTTCACTGTCCAGAGCCAGAACGACCTGGTCGGGGCAGCCGGGTCTGTGGCTCGCACGCTCTCCATCCTGCTGGGGAGCATTGCGGGCATCTCGCTGGTTGTCGGGGGCATTGGGGTGATGAACATCATGCTCGTGAGCGTTACCGAGCGAACGCGAGAAATCGGCATTCGGCGGGCGGTGGGCGCCAGGAGGCGCGACATCATCATCCAGTTTGTGACCGAGGCCATTGCGCTCTGCACCGGCGGCGGAGTCCTTGGGATAGCCGTAGGCGTTGGAATAGCAATTGGTGTGAACGGGCGCGACATTGGCGGTGACAAAATGACAACAGTGATCCAGTACTGGAGCGTGGGCGCCGCCTTTGTTGTCGCTGCAGGCATCGGCGTCGTGAGCGGCATCTACCCGGCAGTCCGGGCCAGCCGCCTCGATCCGATCACCGCGCTGAGGAACGAGTAGCCCGGGGGCCGGACGGGCCGGTCACTCACACGCGCAGCACGGCGGCACCGCCGATCAGGCCCTCGGACAGTCGCGCCAGCGCGATATTCGCCTGGTCGAGAGGGAAGACCTCGGTCTCCGTGCGGATCGGGATTTCGCCGGCGAGGGCCAGGAACTCGGCGGCGTCGTCCCTCGTGAAGTTCGCCACGCTGCGGACGCTGCGCTCCCACCAGAGCAGCTCATACGGGAACTCGGGTATTCGATCGAGGTGAATCGCGTTGATCGCGACGGTGCCGCCACGGTCGACTGCCCGGAGAGCCGCAACCACCACCTCGCCTACCGGTGCGAAAGTAATGGCGGCGTCAAGCGGCACGGGGGGAGCCTCATCGTACCCGCCCGCCCACGCAACGCCCACGGCGCGGGCCCGCACCCGCTCGCTTTTCGAGCGGGTGCAAACGAAGACGTCGCAGCCCCTGGCCAGCGCGACCTGGGCTGCGAGCAATGCCGAAGCCCCAAAGCCGTAGAGCCCGAGCCGACCCCCGGGCTGGATCCCCGACACCCTGAGCGCGCGATAGCCGATCACACCTCCGCAAAGCAGCGGTGCGGCCTCGAGGTCGTCGAATCGATCAGGGAGCCGCAGGGCAAACTCGCCCCTGACGGCGATTGCCTGCGCATAGCCGCCGTCGCGGTCCCAGCCGGAGAACCGGGCCTCTTCACACAGGTTTTCGCGACCCGTGGTACAGCGCGCGCAGGAACCGCAGGTCCCTCCCAGCCACGCGACACCCGCCCTGTCGCCGATGCGCCACTTGCTTGGCCCGGGCCCGACCGCGACGACGCGGCCCACAGCCTGGTGCCCCGGGACGATTGGCAGGCGGCGCGGCGCGAGGTCGCCTTCTGCCAGTTGGAGGTCAGTGCGACATACGCCGCAGGCGGTTACTCTCATCACGATCTCGCCAGCGGCGGGCACCGGATCGGCGACTTCGGCAAGTCGGAGGGGAGCCTCACCGATGGGGCGGGGCCGTTCGAGCAGCAGTGCATGCACGGCCCGATTGTACGTGGTCGGAAGGGCGATGATTGCTTGGCGCTTACTACCTGTGTTTTCTACTGTAACGCCCGCCTCGGTTGACAGAGCGGGCTCTAACCATTATCTCTACTAAATAGGTCAACTTTATCCAGAAGCCAGCGGAGGGGAAGCATCATGGCCACTCTCGGGATCCTGCTCACCGGCGGACCGTTCCAGTTTGAGAACTGGGAGACAGCAGTCGACATCGGAGACGCCGCCCTCGCCAAAGGGCACCAGGTGAAGTACTTCCTCTACCTCGACGGCGTGTACAACCCGATCTCGCAGCAATCATTCCCGGACCTCAAGGTCCTCCCGAAAGACCGGGTGGCTCAACTCGCCGAAAAGGGGGCCGAGTTCATCGCCTGCGGCGTTTGCGTCAATGCGCGCGGCCTGCAGGGCGGCAAGGACTACGTCGCCGGGGTGCGCGTCGGTGGCCTCCCCGACTTCGCGGAAATCGTCGGCGAAGTCGACCGGCTCGTCACTCTCTAGGAGCAGCGCAATGACACAGCGACACGTCCTCATCACCTTCAATCATCTGCCCTATGGGGCGATCTACTACTCGGAAGGGCTGCGCGCCGCTGTCGGCGTCACATCTGGCATCGACGAGCACACTGTCGACCTTCTCTACCTCGGCGATGGGGTGCACTACGCGACCAAAGACGTCGACCGGACTGACTCCGCCCGGTACCTTGTGACGCTTGCCAAGCAAGGGGTGAAGCTCAAGGTCGAACGCGAATCGCTGGACGCCCGCGGCATCACCCCGGCGGATCTCGCGGACGACGCCGAGATCGTCACCCGCGCCGAGGCGCTGGAACTCGTCAGGCGAGCCGACCTGACGATCGACTTCTAGGGAAGCGAGGAACGACATGAGCAACCTGTATCTCATTGACCAGCCGATTGCGAGCGGCGCGCTGGCACTGGCTGCCCAGGATGGCGACGCCATCGTTGTCCTCATGCAGGATGGCGTCTACGCTGACCTCTCGGGACTCGGCAAGAACGGCCGACAGGTGTACGCGATCGCGCGCGATATTGAGCGGCGCGGCCTTGCCTCACGGCTCGCGAACTCGGTCAAGCCGATCGGATTCGACGAGCTCGTCGACCTCATCGTCGACCACAAGGTTGTGAATTTCGCCTGACGAGCCGTTCAGGAAGGGGGAAACGCATGGCACTTACGAAGGTTGACCACCAGCTCGACATCACCGGCAAGATGTGCCCGTACACGCTGATGGACACGCGCGACAAGCTCAAGGACCTGACGATGGGCGAGGTGTTGGAGGTGCTCGTGGACTTCGAGCCGGCCGCCATGATGACCATCCCTAACTTCTGCGCCAAGAAGGGCTACCCCTTCCAGACCATCGCCGACGGCGAAGGCCGTTGGCGTCTTCGCATAGAACGGACGGACTAGCAACCCCGCATGGGGACATGGGTATTCCACGGCCTGGCCGCACTGTCGCTGCTGGTATTCGCCGGCGGCGTAGCGGGGCGGCTTCGATTCTGGCTCGGCGCCACAGCAGGCGAGTCAGAAGGCCCCCGGATCCGGCTCGGCTCTGCTCTCCGCCAGGGCGCTGCCGTGTTCGCGAGTTCTGGCGCCCTGCGCACATTCGCACTTGACGGCCTGCTCATTCGACGCCTCTGGCGCGTGAGCCGCTACCGCTGGCTGGTCCATGCTCTCCTGGCCTGGTCGTTTGCGGGCCTGTTCGTCATTGGCAGTCTCGGCGACATGACGGCAAGTCTCGGCGTCCCCCTTGGCAAGGATGATCGCTGGTTTGCGGCGCTCAACGACACCCTCGGCCTGGCGTTGCTCGCCGGCGTCCTCCTTGCGGCCGCCAGGCGCCTGTTCCCTGCCACACCACACCCCACCGCCGCCTTCGATGACGGCCTTGCGCTCGCCGTGATCGGCCTTCTCGCCCTCGGAGGCTTCTTCCTTGAGGCCGCCCGCTACCTCGACGATGCTGTGCCCGGTTCGATTGCCGGCTACTCGTACGCCGGATACGCCGTTTCCCGCGCGATCAAGCCTGCAGGTCTCGACCCTGGGGCCCTCCACGATGGGCTCTGGTGGACACACGCCCTGCTCGCGCTTGGGCTGGTGGCCTACATTCCGTACTCCAAGCTGTTCCACATGTTCGCCGCCCCCGCGACGGTCGTCCGGAACGCTGGCCCTGCGTCTGCACCGGTCCTCGCCCCGGTCGCGGGTCTCGCGGGCATGCTGGCCCCGGCAGGTAGTGAGGCGAACAGGCGAACATCCCTGACCGCGGGCCAGTTGCTTGAACTCGATGCATGCATTCGCTGTGGTGAATGCATGCGTGCTTGCAGTTCCTTCCAGGCGAAAGGCGATGAGGGCGCGACGCTCGTGGGCATGATTCGGCAACGCCGGTACCTGTTTGACGGCCTGGCGCCCCTTGCCGGCGTGCTGCCCGGGCGAAGCGGCGTCACCGTGGAGCAATGGGAGCGGTTCCAGACCGGAGTCTTCTCCTGCACGCTCTGCGGGCGCTGCCAGGAGGTTTGCCCGGTGGGCATCAAGACGCGATCGCTGGCCATGGCCTTGCGCCAGGAGCTGGCCACGGCCCGCTGCATGATGCCCAGGAACATGGGCATCGCCCGCGACGCGGTGGTCGAGGAAGGCAACGTCTTCCGCTTCCCAAACGAGGACCGCGCCATGTGGGCGGAGTTTCTCGATGACATCCCCCCCGATCTGATGGGCAAGGACCACGCCGATGTGCTCTACTTCGTCGGTTGCGTGTCGTCGTTCTCCCCGGCAGTCCAGGAGATCCCGCAGGCGTTCCTCCAGGTGCTCCTCAAGGCTGGGATGGACGTGGCCCTGTTGGCAGGCAAGGAACGGTGCTGCGGGTTCCCGCTCATCATGGGTGGCCTGGGGGGAGATGCCCGTGCGCTCATCGAGCACAACATGGCGGAACTCCGCCGCCTTGGATCGAAGACGGTGGTGTTCAACTGCCCGTCCTGTTACTACACGTGGAAGAAATACTATCCGGCCGAAGCCGGCGGTGTCCGGCTTGCTCACTCCACGGAGATCATCAACGAGCTCGTGCAATCCGGCAGGCTGGTCTTCGAGTCGGGCTCGCTGCCTGTGACGTACCACGATCCCTGCGATCTTGGCCGCGGCCTCGGCGTGTACGATGTGCCGCGAGACGTGTTGAAGCGCTTCGCTTCTGCAGACTACATCGAGCTGTCTCCTTCCCGCGAAGCCGCCATGTGCTGCGGCGGCGGGGGCGACGTGGAGATGTGGGACCCGGAGCTTGTCTCCGATGTGAACAACCTGCTGACAGACGCGGTCGTGAAGAGCGGGGCGGGCATCCTGGTGCAGGGCTGCCCCCAGTGCAAGCGCGTCACCCAGCGCGGGCTCGAAAGCCGTGGTTCGGACATCCAGGCGCTCGACATCGCGGAACTGGCGCTGGAATTCGGCACGTTCGTGGACCCGACCCCGGCAATCGGCGCCGTTCAGGAAAGAGAGCCCGCTTGGCACAGGTAAAGGAGTTCTTCCTCCCCGACGACCTTCACTACGATCGTAAGGAGCACATCTGGGCGCGGGTAGAGGCCGACGGCGTGCGCGCGGGCCTTGACGCCTTCGGGGCCTGCGCGGCCGGAACGTTCGCCTACATCAAACTCCTGCCGAAGGGCCGCCAGGTCCAGAAGGGCCGGCCGTTCGGTTCCATGGAAGCCGGCAAGTATGTAGGGCCGTTGAAGGCCCCCGTGAGCGGGACAGTCGCCGAACACAACCAGGCGGTGCTCGACAACCCGCGACTCGCGAACTCGGACCACTACGACCAGGGCTGGTTCGTGGTCATTGCGCCCTCGAACCTCGCCGACGACCTGACCGATCTCGCGCACGCAGACGGCGTCCAGCCGTGGCTCGAGAGCGAAGTGAAGGAGTACGAGGAGGGCGGCAAGCTGAAGCCCCAGGAGGAACGGGAATGCGAGTGAGGCTCCTCGACCTTGGCCTGGTTCCCTTTGTCGAATCCCAGACCATCTACCACGGCATCGCCTACGCCATGACTGACGACAGCCCCAACACGATCAGCCTCATGAGCCCCGAAAGCCCATACGTCTGCATCGGCTTTCACCAGGAGCTCGAAAAGGAGATCGACGTCGGCTACTGCAACGGCCACGACTTGCCCATCCTGCGACGGGAGGTCGGAGGTGGCGCTGTTTACCTCGATAGCGGTCAGCTCTTCATGCACTTCGTCTTCCACCGCGAGGATCTGCCCCGGCAGGTGGAGGAACTCTACAAGCTCTTCATCGGGCCGATCGTTTCGACGTATCGCGGATTCGGTATCGCCGCCGAACACCGCCCGCTCAACGACATCGTCGTGGGGGGCCGGAAGATCGGCGGAACCGGCATCGCCTCCATTGGCCAGGCGACCGTCGTGGCGGGCAGCGTGATGTTCGACTTCGACACGGAGACGATGTCCCGCGCTCTCAAGGTCTCGTCCGAGAAGATGCGCGACAAGGTCTACCAGAGCCTGCAGGAATACATGACCACCATGACCCGCGAACTCGGCACCGCCCCGCCGCGCGACCAGGTGAAGGCCGCGCTCGTCGCGAATCTCCAGAAGTCGCTCGGCGTTCAGCTCGATCCGGGAGCGCTGACGGCCGAAGAGCACAAGGCCATCCACCGGCTCAATCGGCGCTTCACCTCCTCCCGGTGGCTCCACCAGAAGGGCGGGCTCGCCCGGCGCGGGATCACGATCAAGGGCGGCGTGACGGTCGCCGAAGCCGAATTCAAAGCGCCTGGTGGCCTCATCCGCGTGACCGCCCGCCTGAAAGACGGCGACATCGACGACGTGTCCATCTCTGGCGACTTCACCTTCCACCCTGCGCCGCTGCTCGGGCAGCTCGAGATCGCGCTCCGTGGCCAGCGGCTGAACGAGGCCAGCCTGACGGCAGCCATCGATGAGTTCTACTCCGACGCCGGTGTCCAGGCCCCCGGTGTCAGCCCTCAGGACGTGGCGCACGCACTGGTCCTGCTGCAGGAGGGCGAACCAGCCTGACCACGCCCCACAACCCGGCACTCCGCCTTCCCATGAGCGGCTCCGAGCACTCCCTTGACCTTAGCCTCGCCTTCCCCGATAAGGAGTAGGAGTAGGGAATCGCCCGCCAGTCGAGAGGCGGCGGTTCCTTCAGCCTCCCTGAATGCGTCTGGTGGGGTGCGCGCAGGGGTCCGAAAGGGGACCTCGTCTTGGCGCTCGACCGCCGTCCGGTTCGCCCCCCTCGAATTGTCGTCCCACATCGGCGTCTCCTTCCCCTTCTCGCCTGCGCCATCGCCATCGCCGGCTGGCCCGGTTCGGCCACGCCGCCGGCCGGCGCCGCCGGGTGCCCGGTCATCAGCGGGTATGTCTACGTCGATTCCAACAACAACGGGCTCTTCGACTCCGGTGAACCGGTCATCCCGGGTAGCCCGATCGAACTCCGGAACGGCGCCGGAACCGTGGTCGGAAGCACCACTACCAACAGCTCCGGCTTCTACCAGTTCGCCAACGACTCCGCGGCGCGACCGCCCGAGGAGTCAGTTGTGCACACGATCTCATTTCCCACTGCCACGACCGACTGGTCAGTGACCCGGTCGCTCCCGCAGTTCGACCCGGCCCTTGGCACGCTCACGGCGGTCGATCTCGCCGGCAGCGCCACCATCACGAGTGGCATCAAGGCCGAAAGCCTCGACAGCGATGCAACAGTCCTCTGGGCGACAGTGAGCGGATCCGTCATCCTGGCCCTCCCGGGTGGGCGCACGCTCGCCGAAGCCCCTGCAGTCGACGTGGGATCGTTCGATGCCTCGGCCTTCGATGGCGTCGCCGATTTCGCGGGCCCGAGCGGGCACGACTTCGGTTCCCATTCCGCCACGGATTCCAACTCCCTCGTGGTCACGGGCGCCGGGCTGCCTGCCTATGTCGGGACGGGCACCGTCTCACTCACGGCTTCCACCGCGGCCAGCTCCCGCACGTCCGGTGGGGGCAATGTACTGAACCAGATCAACACCACCGCCGGGGGCCAGGCGACGCTCACATACCGCTACCTGCCGTTGGTGTGCCTGAAACCCGGGGACTACTCCATCCTGCAGACGGCTCAGCCGGCGGGCTATGCCGACGGACGGGAAACTGCCGGAAATGTGACCCCACTCCCCAACAGCTCCGGCACAGACCGCATCACGGTTCAGCTCAGGACCAGTGACCTGCCGAACAACAACTTCGGCGAACTCGGCGCGAGCCTCTCCGGATTCGTCTACGTCGATTACAGCAACGACGGTTTGAGGAATGCCAGCGAGCCGCCGATCGCCGGCGTCCGCGTTGCGCTCTCTGGCACGGACGCCGCGAGCGCGTCGGTCAGCCGCACGACTACTACGGCAACGGACGGGTCCTACCGCTTCGACGATCTGCTCGCGGGCACCTACGAGGTCTTGGAGACGCAACCGGCCGGCTGGCTCGACGGGAAGGACACGATCGGTTCGCAAGGCGGGAGTGTCGCCAACGACCGTCTCCATGCCATCCGGCTCCCGGCAGGGGTGCATGGGATCGAAAACAACTTCGGGGAGCTCCCCAACCCCGCCCTCACTCCTACCCCCCCTGGCACTGTCATCCCCGGGACGCTAACCCCGCAACCGCCCGGGACGGGGACCACAGGGCCGTTCCGTAGCCCGACCGCGTCCGAAACCGTGGCCGGCGCGAAGACACCAGGGCCGCCGAGCGCGGGCTCGGGCCTGCTGGGATTCCCCACCACGCCGGCGAACGTAGCGCTGTTCGCCGTCGTCCTCATCAGCCTCAGCTCATGGCTTGCGATCATCGCCATGGGCCGCATCAACCGCAGCCATCGCCGCACCGGTATCACCGCAGGGCGAATGATCCGCCTTCCGCGATCGTGTCCGGGCGCGCCGCCTGGGAAATGAACGGCTCCAGGCAATCGGGACACAGCCCGTGCGAAACGTCCGGTCCGCCCGGCACGATGACCCGCAGGCAGTGGACGCAGACCAGGGCGTGGCGACCTCCGCCCGCGGGCTCCAGGCTTCCTTCGAGTGCCGTCTCTGCAGGCTCGTGATGTTGGAGCTCCACAAGGAAGTTTGTGCGCGCACTCGTCGCTCCAGCCACCGTGACGTGCTGGACTCCCGGCAGCGACCGCAGGCCATCAACGAACGCCAGGACCGCGTCCGGACTTGCCGCGCCAACTTCGACCCACAGGGAGCCGGGTTGGTTCGCCGCCCCCGCCGGCCGGCGATCCTCGTGGGCACTCGTGGTTCCCGGAGCCTGCCCCTGTTCCCGCGCGTCGAGCATGTCCTCGAGTCCCGCCGTGACATCCGCGATGACGGCCGCGGCCTCATCGTAGCGGTGGAGCAGATCGCGCAGCGGTGCAAGGATGGCATCGAGCATCGGCGATTGCTCGGCCCCCGCATCAAGATCCGGTATTCGTGGTTGGCCCATCCCTGGCTACCGCCTGCGATCCATTGAGAATAGCAGCAGGAGGGCGCCTGCCGCACCCGCCAGGACGGCCAATCCCGGCAACCCTGCCCCTTCATCCCCCGCACCGTGTTGGACAAGGGAACCCGAACCTGTGGCGGGCGCCAGCGGCGTCGAAAGAGCCCCGGGCGTTCGCGCTCCTGCGACCAGCTCCGTCGCCGTGGCGACAGGCACCACCACTGTCGATCGGGGTCGGGGCCCGTCGAATGGAGGTGGCCCCTGTGCCGGTGGCGTGGATTCCTGGATCAGCAGCGTGCCTGTCGTTGGTGTAGGCGTCGGCTGCGGCTGCTCGAGCGGTGGCGGAGTGATTGTCACCACGTATATCGTGCCCTCCAACGCCGACTGAAGCACCGTGACGAACAGTGGGCACACGAATGCGGCACCCGCGGGCACGGCGAACGCCGACCCGCTGACGTGTTCAGCCGTGCCACCGGCGCTGCGGCAGAGAGCCGAGATCGTGGCCAGGTCGGGCCCGCCCGCCACGATATCGATGTCCGCCTTCGCACAGCCGGGGACGTTGCATGTCACCTGTGCGCTGCTGTCGAGTGACCCGAGGTCGACCCGGATCGGCACGTCGCCGGTATTCGTCACGCCGAGGAAGAAGACGCAGCCCGCGTAGGGGTAGGCGCCCGTCACACCGATCGTCATCGACGTCGCCGTGAACGTGGCGTCGCACGCGACGATCGCCGGGACAGGTCCGCCGTGCGCCGCCGGGGCGTCGGCGCCGCCGTAGGTGAACGACGAAAGCCCCGCTGACGGCCCCGCGGCACCGAACCCGACGATCTCGTACCCTTCCGCGCCGGTGCCGGGTGTGAGCGCCACGGTTCCCGGAGCGAAGCTCGCCGCATCGGCGCGCCCAAAGAGCGACCATTCGGCCCCCAGCGTGGCCGCGCCGCCCCGGACGCCAAGCATGAGCGCCGCCATGGCGGTGACAGCGAGCACGATGACCACGCGGGCACGGGCGGCCATCACCGGGCACCGCGGGGGTCTTCGCCCGGGGGAATGCGGCGGGCATTCCCCGCGGGCGAAGCGCGGGCAACGGGAGGTGTGTCGAGTCCCTCCCGCACCCGGGGTCGGCCGTCCGGTGCGTTCATGGCTTCTTGAAGATGCCGAGCGGCGTCGCGGTCGGCGTTGGCGTTGGCCCGGCGAACCCGCCCGGCTGGGCCCCGGAGCCGGCCGGCGCGGGCGCGGGTGGAACGTCCGGGCCCGGCTGGGCAGCCCGCGGCGTACGCGTAGGTGTCGGCAGCATTGCCGGGTGCGAACCCGCCCCCGTCGTGTTGCTCACGCCGAAGGTCGTGATGCCGCGGATGGCGCTGGCCGGCATCGCGCCACAGGAGGCCGGCCACGGGACCTGCACCGCGCCGGAGTCCGTCGGTGTGGAACCGCCCTGGCTGCCGCTCGCCGCGACGTCCGGGTGTGTCTGCGCCTGGACCGTCACCGTCGGGAGGCCGGCGCCGCTGATGGTGAAGCTGAACACGGCGTTGAACCAGCCACTGCCTGCGCCCGCCCCTGCCTGCCACTTCACGCGTTTCCCGAAGGGCCCTCCGCTCTGGGGGTCATAGCTGAAAGTCAGGGGCTGCGATGTCGCAAACACCAGGCCCGCTGGCGCAAGCTCCGGGTCGAAGCACACAGGCAGAGCGACGTACGAGATGTCTTTACATCGTGCGCCGCCCCCGCTGAGGGTGTAGCTGTACGTCGTCTTGCCGCCCTCTTCGACCGCGACACCCCCGGTCACACTGAGCGGACGGCACTCGAACTCGCCTGTGTCCACGCTGGCCGTCATCGTCAGCGTCTCGTACCAGAGGGTTGTCGCTGCTGGCAGGCGCGCGACGGCCAGGCCCATCATCGAGACGGCAAGCAGCGCCGGCAGCGCCACCGCTCGCGCCCGGCGGACCTGCCTCCGGCCAAACGCGCGGAGGAGCGCTTTCATCGCGCCTTCCCCACGAGCTGGTTGAACTTGATCGGGATCCAGCCAAGCATCGGTACGCGCCCGGCATAGACCCCCATCAACTGCTTGTCCTGCACCGGGTAGAGGTCCTCGGCGTTGTTGTTGTCGCCCTTGAAGATGAATTCTCGCGCGCCCGATTCGCCCTTGCGGATTTCGGTCACGCGGTGCAGCACGCGTTGGCGGTTCGACATCTCGTACATCACGATGTCGCCGACCTTCACCTCAGAGGCGTGGACCGGGCCCAGCAGCACAATGTCGGCCTGCTGGATGCGCGGTTCCATCGAGTGGCTGGGCACGAACGCTGGCCGGAAGCCGAAGAAGCCGAAGCTGAACCAGAAGATGACGAGCGCCGTGACCCCGGTGAGCACCCACGCGATCGAGGGCAGGGCGAAGCCCCCGCTCTCTTCCTCCTTCTCGTCTTCGGCAGCGAAGAGGCCCTCGGCGATCCAGAGGCCCATGGCCGGCCCGGCCACGCCGACCAGCGCCAGGACAGGCCACTCGGCGACCGGCAGGAAGGGCGAGTAGTACTGGAAGACGACCAGCGGCCCGGCGATGAGCAACCCGGCCCGGATGCCGCCGTAGAGCACGAAGAAGCCGGCGAGGATGCCGGTCGCGGCCAGCGGGATGAAGATGCCGCCCCAGAACTGCGCCTGGGCGGTGAAGCCCGGCTTCACAAACTGGGACTGCGGCAGTTGGACGGCGACGAGGAAAATGGTCGAGGTCACGAGCGCGAGCGTCAGGCTGCGGCGGCCGAGGGCGCGCAGCAACGTCGCGCGCGACACCTCCACGGCGGCGAGCGTCGATCCGGCGAAGAAGAGGTTGGTCAGGAGCCAGCGCGGCGAGTGGGCGAAGGGCGAGGTGCCGAAGTTGGCGAACATGCCCACGATGACCTGGAGCGCAACGAGGAAGAGGCCGACGAGGGCGGCGATGCCGAGCACCATGCGCGCTTCGACCGCGTGCTCGGTGGTGGGCGCAGCGTCCAGCCGCCGGTAGAAGTAGCCCGCGCACACGGCCGCCAGCGTCCAGCCCAGTGGACCGAGGAAGTAGGGTCCCCAGAGCGAGTAGATGCGGCCGGGAATGACCTCGAACGACCAGAAGTGGGCGGCGACCAGCGCGCCGATGACCGCACAGACGGCCACAAGCGCGGGCCGGGCGGCCAACCGGGGGGCGAGGCGCTGGACCATCGTGGCCATCATTCCTGCTTCCGGGCGGGTGGGGCATGGGACCGGGGCGCCCATGCGGGGCGGAAAGGGTGGTGTGGAGGGCGGGCGTGCCCGCCCTCCACGGGGGATGTTGGCTAGATTGGCGGTAGGACCGGAGGTCCCACCGGGGTGCGACAGTCAGACCAACCACTTTCGTTCCACTGGTTGAGTTGGAACTTCAGCTGGATCTTGTAGATTGCGTGCTCCTTCGCCGCCTGGTTTATCCCGACGATGAAGGAATCGTGATCGTATTCGTTGGCGTGGAACTGGCATCCCTGCCAGTTGCCCGCATCGACGAACACCTCCGACTTGGTCGGGTCTGTCGGCGCTATTTCCCCGTAGATGCACCGGAAGCCGGTACAGGTGCCGAAAAGCGGAGTGCCATCGTCGCGGGTGACGACGAGCTGCTCGACTTCGACGTGCCACGGAACGGACCCGGTGTTACGGATCGTGTACTCGCAGTCAAACGCGTAGCCGGGATAGGCATTGGTGACGCTGATCAGCCACGCGTGGTTGTTGCCTGCGGGATCTGGTGCACTCGAAACGATCTCGCCGATGTCCTTCAGGGGAACCGGGGCGGGATAGCCCTCGATGATTGCCCCGCCGGCCAACTCATCGTTGTCTCCCGTGATGGAGCAAATGATCTTCCCGTCGAGCGTGCCGGTGGAAACGGTGGCGTTGAGGGTCAGGTTCTCGTACCAGAGGGTGTAGGCGGCGCCAAGGAGGGCCGTGGCGATGACCGCGGCCACTGCCAGGAAGCTCACCTTGCGCCCAAGACCTTTCATGGTTTGTTCCTTCTACCTGCTTGCCTGTGAACGGGCCGGCAGGTCCTGGTATGGGCCGTTACGGGAGGACCGTCTCGTTCCACTGGTGCGCCTTGAGGTCCATGCGCCAACTGAACGACATGCCCTCGACGTTGGGTACCTGCTTCAAGGCAAAGCGAAGGCCGCAAACCAGCTTCTCGCCAGAGTGGAGCTGGGTGCCAAGGTTGGCGGGCGTGAAGGACCCGTCGATGCCGAGGCCGTAGGCCAGCCGCTCGCAGGATGGCCTGGCGGGATCGCCAGCCGCGTTGAGGACGGTAATCGTGAAGGCGCGACTTGCTTCGCAAGTCTCTGCCGGGTAGCAGCCCGGGTAGAGCGCGTAGTCGGGCCCGAGACCCGTGAGAGCCGTCATCGCCACGTGGGCGGGTACGGACCCCATGCTGTGGATATCAATCCAGAACTCGCAGCCGGCATACGGGTAGAGGTTCGCAGCCGTCACGTTCAGGACGTTGTTGTCAGCCGCATCGTTCGCCTGACCGGTCGTGTTGTTGGTGGCGATGCTCGCGGTGCATTGCGTGACTTTGAGCGCTTCGGCGGCGGAAAACGGGCGATAGGTTTCGCCGAGGTCTGTTGAGACAACGGCGAGCGGCTGCTGCTCAATCGACCAGTCGACGTTGAACGTGCCGGTGCTGACGGTGGCGGTCAGGGAGAGATTCTCGAACCAGAGGGTGTAGGCAGCGCCCAAGAGACCAAGGGCCACGGTTGCCACAACCATGAGGACGCCGGAATGGCGGAATGCCTTGCTCATTTTGGAAGTGTTCTCCTTGTTAGAACTTGCGTTGCAGGCCGGGCGCTTGTCGCCGAGACCTTTCACGGTTTGTTCCTTTCTCCGGCCTGCCGGGTTGACCGGCAGGCTGGATGGCCTGGCAGCGCGCTCTCGCTACTTGGTGGGGTCGGCAGCTTCGTTCCACTGGTGGGCCTGGATAGTGACAGAGAGGGTCCCGCTCATGCCCTCAACGTCCGC
>CAZCDK010000056.1:0-4827 GCA_964497285.1 uncultured Anaerolineaceae bacterium
AGCCCTGCGTTCTGGAAGCTGGCATTGATGTCGTCGCCGGCCGGCTTCGCGCCACCGCGGGCCCAGGCCACCATGTCGTCGAACGACTGGTTGATCTCGTCGCCGTTGAACTGGCAGTGGGCGCCGATGCGATAGACACGCTGCACCAGGAGGTTGCCATTGCCGGCCTTTTCGACCGCGGCGCGCAGGTCGCGCTCGAGGAAGATGGGGACGTACATGTCGCCCGTGCCGTGCATTGTGAGGAGCGGGCGGGCGATCTTGCCGGTGAAGGGTTTCAGCTCGTTGTAGGGCGTCGCATCGGTGCGATAGGCGGGGTCGCCGGCGAGGCGGCGGACCTCGCTGTTCAACTGGCCGGCGGTCAGGTCGCGTCCCGGGTCGATCCCATAGACCCAGTCCTGGTTGCTGGCGGCGGCTGTCAGCAGAGAGCCCTTCTCGCCCGCGAGCTTCGACCCCGAGATCGTGGCCGAGAACCACGCCGTGAGACCTTCGAAGGCGAACGGCCGTGGCCCGCCGCTGCTGTTGATCATGATGCTCGCCTGTTGGAGCCCCTTCGTCGTGTAGTTGGGGGCCGTACCGAGGACGGCCAGGATCTTCGCGAAGGTCGCACTCGAGGCCTCCGCGGACGAGTACTTGATCCCCGTCACCACTTCCGCCGCGGCGGCGTTGGCGCCGAAATAGTCGAAGAGCGAAGGACGCGAGGCGCACATGGAGAGCGCGCCCGCGAAGGTTGTGGGGAACTCCTGCATGCCCAGGTTGGTGATGTGGCCCCCCATGGAGGTGCCCGTGAGGTAGGTCCGCGTGGGCGCTTTCCCACCGTTGAGGTCGTTGAAGATGCCGGTGAGCAGGAGCGTGTCCTGCAGGCCGATGCCCGGGACGTAGCCGTTGCAGCGGTAGCTCGACGCCGCCCAGGCGAATCCCTGGTCGATGAGGTGGGCGCGCCAGATCGCGGTGGGGTTCTGGACCCCTACGGTTTCGCCTTCGCCGGCGTAGCCATGAGCGTAGAGCACGAGTTCGCCGTTCCACTTGTCGGGGATCTCGACCCGGTAGAGGCCGCCGGGGTACTCGCCGAAGTAGGCCTTGGCCCCGGTGAGCGCGGTGAAGGTCGGGTCGCCCTTCTTCCAGGCGGCATCGCGGCAGGCGACGGGCACGAAGGTCGGAGCCGCGGCGGCAGTGGAGGCGCCGCCGTTCGGCAACAGTGCCAGGGCGAAGGCGAAGGCCAACACCGCGCTTACTGCGGCTCGGAGGAGTCTGCTTGCTTGTGGATTGCGCATTGTCGTCCCTCAGGCGTCCAGAAGTGCCGGGAGCGGCGCGGCCGGCCGGGCGGGGGAATTAATAGCAGGTCGTGGTGCGACGTTCAAGCTGCGGGACGGACGGTGGGGCAATGCGCGGGGTATCCCCGGCAAGGGCTCGGAAGGCCGAAAGAGAACGAAGATCTCCCGAGAGACCGGCGGACGCGTCACTCGATTGCCGGAGCGTATGAGCGTATGTTGGGGAGCCGATGCGGAAACTCTCTTTACCGGACTTCGTCGCCCACCTGAAGCAGTCGCTCGGCCAAGAACTCGGACTCTCTTGGTTCCTGGGTGCTGGCTGTTCGATTAGATCCGGCATTCCTGGCGCTGCAACACTCGTCGAGCGGTGGCTTCAGACGCTTCATTCCCGTTCCCGGTCGCCGATGCCCATTGATGAGTGGGCAAAGTCGGAATTCGCGGAGTATGACAGTGGCAACCAGGGCGCGTCGTATGCGGCAGTCATGCACAAACTCTTCCCGTTGCCGGCCAATCGCCAGCGAGAAATCGAGCGACTGGTCACCGGCCGTGACCCCGGGTTCGGGTACGCCGTGTTCGCGCAGCTCCTTGCAAACGCAGAATTCGGCTCCCGCTGCAACCTCGTGCTCACGACCAACTTTGACGACTTGATCGCCGACGCGCTGTACCTCTACACGCGGAAGAAGCCCTTGGTCATCGTCCATGAGTCTTTGGCGGCATTCGCTGAAAGCGGGATAGCCCGTCCCCTGGTCGTGAAGCTGCATGGAGACGCCATGCTCAGCCCGATGAACCTGGACGACGAGACTGCTGCTCTAGCCGAATCGCTCCGGCAGGCCCTCGAACGCCAGCTCGAGCAACGACGGGGAATCATCTTCTGCGGCTACTCTGGAAACGACGTGGGAGTTGGCAGGCTTTTCGCCTCGCTCCCGGACGATGTCTTGCATCACGGGGTCTACTGGGTTAACAAGCGAATCCCAGAGGGGGCGCTGGGCGAGTGGCTGCGACGGCATCCCTACGCGTTCCACGTACCGCACGTCAGTTGGGAGGAACTGATGGTGTTGACCCGGGACGCGTTCGACCTGGCCCATCCGACCGGCGACCGCTTCGATGGACTTCTCGCAGCGTACCGCGAAGACTTTCAAAGCCTTTCGAGTGCCCTGACTGCTGCGCCGGCCACTTCGGCGATCCTGAAGGAAGCCGTCGAAACAGCGGTGGAGGCGTCGACCGGGTGGTGGCAAGTCGTACTCCGTGCGAATGCGGTTCAGGAGCGCGATCCGGATGCCGCCCAGGCCATCCTGGAAGAAGGTGCGACTCGTTTCCCACGGTCGGTCGAGATGTTCGGGACCTACGCCCTCTTCCTGGAGAACGTCCGCAAGGACTTCGACCGCGCCGAGGAGCATTACCGGCGCGCCATGGAGGCAGACCCGAACAACGCCATCAACCTCGGCAACTACGCCACCTTCCTGAAGAACGCCCGCAAGGACTTCGACCGCGCCGAGGAGCATTACCGGCGCGCCCTGGAGGCAGACCCGAACGACGCCATCAACCTCGGCAACTACGCCGGGTTCCGGCTGGCGGTCGGTCGTTCAGCCGAGGGGTTCGACTCGCTTGACAAGGCCGAGGCCCGGGCAACACGACCAAACGAGGATGCGCTGCTCCTCGAGTGCGCGTTTTACCGATTTGCGCATGGGCCGGAGTCGAGCCGACCGACCGTCCTCGCCGTAGCCTGCAAATTGCTGGCGGAAGGGGTCCGGTCGGAGGACTTCGACTTGTCCATGAACGTCCACCGGGCAGCCGAGGATGGCCACTCCCAAATCGACCTCGTGCGTGACCTCGCCGAAGCGATAGGGGGAAGGCTTCCGCCCGCTGAGCTCGACAAGCACGAAGCCTGGCGGAAGACCTGCGGCAGCTGAGGGGCACGCGGCGGGTTCGCATCGCGACAACAGGTGACGCGCCTCGCGCGTATGCTGCTCTCGTGCCCCGCGATTCGCTTCCCCTCCTCTCGAAGAGCCGGTTGACGGCGGGGCTGCAGTGCCCGGGGCGGCTCTACCGGCAGTGCTACCAGCGCGAACTGGCGACGCCGCCGGACGCGGCCACGCAGGCGCGGTTCGACGCGGGGACGCGCGTGGGGGAGATCGCGCGGGAGCTTCGGCCGGGCGGCACGCTTATCAACGAGCCCGCGTTCAAGCACGAAGACGCGGTCAGGCGGACTCGATCGTTACTTTCCAATGGCGCCAACAACACGCTCTACGAAGCGGCGTTCACGGAAGGGGGCGTGCGGGTGCGCGCCGACATCCTCGCGAGGGCGGGCGGCGGGTGGGAGATGATCGAGGTGAAGTCCTCGACCTCGGTGAAGGACGAGCACGTCCCGGACGCGGCGGTGCAGCTTGTGACGCTGGAGCGGGCGGGCGTCAGCGTCGAGCGGGTTTGCGTCGCCCACATCAACAACGGCTCCGTCTACCAGGGCGGCGAGCACATCGCCGATGAGTTGCTGGTGGCGAAGGACATCACGAACCGGGCGCGTTCGTTCGCTGAGGAAGTCCCGGACAGGCTCGCGGCGATGTGGAAGGTGTTGTCGGCGAACGAGCCACCGCAGATGGAGCTCGAAAGCTACTGCAAGAAGCCCTACGCCTGCGAGTTCTACGACCACTGCCGCCAGCGCGAGCCGGAGTGGAGCATCGAGGACCTGCCGCGGATCGACGACGCGCGCCGCCGGGCGCTCCGGGCGTTGGGAGTGCGTTCCATCCCGGAGATCCCCGCGACGTTCCGGCTGACGGCCGCGCAGCAGATGGTGCGCAGGGCGGTGTCCACCGGCCATGCGCACGTCTCGCCGGGCCTGAGGAGCGCCCTCGCGGGGATCGTCGCGCCCGCCCACTTCATCGACTTCGAGACCATCGCCCCGGTCCTGCCGGTCTACCCGGGGACGCGCCCCTTCGAAGTGCAGCCCTTCCAGTGGTCAGACCACGTGCAGCAGCGCGATGGGAGCGTTGAGCACTACGAATTCCTCGGCGATGGCCGCGAAGACCCGCGCCGGGAGTTCGCCGAGACACTGGTCGACCGGCTATCGGGCGCGGCGACCATCGTCGTGTACAGCGGCTACGAAGCATCGCGGCTGAAGGAGCTCCAGGTAGTCTTCCCGGACCTGCGCGCGCCGATCCAGGAGATCCTCGACCGCCCGTGGGTCGACCTCCTCCAGGTCGTCCGCAACCACTACTACCACCGGGAGTTCCGCGGTTCGTACTCGATCAAGGCGGTGCTGCCGGCGCTGGTGGCGGGCTTTGGCTACGGGGATCTGGACATCCAGGGTGGCGAAGTGGCTTCGCTCGCCTTCCTCGAATCGATCGACCCGCGCACATCCTCCGAGCGCCGTGGGCAGATCCGGGCCGACCTCCTTGCGTACTGCGGCCGGGACACGGAGGCGATGGTGCGGATCGTGGGGGCGCTTTCGGTGGCCTGAGCAGCCGTCGTTGCCACGAAGGCGGGGTCTGGAGCCGGTGGCCTTCCCGGCAGAGCCTGCCCCTGCATGTTGCTCCAGGACTCTGCTCTCGAAAGCGCCTCAGGT
>CAZCDK010000056.1:4837-9540 GCA_964497285.1 uncultured Anaerolineaceae bacterium
AGCCGCTCCTGGAGGAACTGGTGGAACAGGTCGCACGCCTCGACAACCTTTTCACTCACGAGCGAGTAGCAGATGGTGTTGCCTTCGCGCCGGGTGGTCACCAGTTCCTGTGCCCTCAGGGCTGCGAGGTGCTGCGAGACATTGGACTGCGGCAGCCGCAACCCCTCCACGATCTCGCCCACCGTCTTCGGGCCCGAGTGCAGGAAGTCCATGATCATCAGCCGCTTGGGTTGAGCCAGGGTCTTCAGGATCTGCGCGTGGAGCAGGTAGATGGCCTCGGTGAGTGCATCCATTGCCGGTCCCTCGTGCGGTGTCGTCGCGGCCGGGCGACCGGCCGCGACCGCCGGTGCGCTGTCGCCGTCAGATGAAGATGATCTGGGCGCCCTTCGACAGGGTGATGAAGTCAGAGGCGCTGATGATCCCCTCGACGCGGCCGTAGAGGTCGTCTGCGGTCAGGTGCATCATGTCAGCCGACATCCGGCATGCCCAGAGGTGTCCCCCCGCATCCGTGATCAGTTCGAGGAACTCCGGCACCCCGGGGATGTCGATCCCCTCGATCTGTTTCCTCATCATGTAGGTGGCGAACGCCGTCATCCCCGGGAGCCCCATGAGCATGGGCGGCATGTGCGTCGCCGGGTTGCCCACGGGCGTGAACTTCAGGCTTGCCAGGGTCTTCTTGTTGATGATGTCGAAGCCCCAGAAGGTGAAGAAGAGATGCGTCTCGATCCCTTCGCCCAGGGCGGCGTTCGCCAGCACAAGCCCCGGATAGGCCATGTCCAACGAGCCCTTGGAGCAGATGATGCAGAGCTTTCGCTCTCCCTCGGCGTCGCTTTCGAACGACGGGACCGGCGCTGCCTCGGCCGTGGCTTGTGTCATTTCGTCGCCTCCTGGCGCTGCTACACGCAGCCGACGGGCTTGCTCAGCCCGGCGATGTAGGCCATCTTCTTGGCCGGTTTCTTCGGGAAGAGCTCGAACAGCTCCTTTGTCGGGAAGCCGCCCAGGTTCGTCACCCGGCGCAAGGTGGCTGTCTCCCCCGTTGTCTTGTAGTCGGCGCGCAGGAACCGGATGACTCGCATGTGCGTCTCGGTCAGCTCGATCCCGATGCTGGCCGCGAGCGACCTGGCGAGTTCTTCATCCCACTCGTCGTAGTCGGTGAGGAACCCCTCCTCATCGACGTGAACCTGCCGCCCGGAAAGCGTTGCCACAGACATGGCTCCCTCCTATCTCCCCTGTTCGGGTTCGTGGTTCGCGGTGCCTGGTGAACCGACCGGACCGCGTCCGGGCTGGTTCTGCACCTTCCCCACCTTGCTCATCCGCGTGCCGATTAGCAAGGGGCGGCCCTGCAGGAGCAAGTGCCAGTACACCCAGATGAACAGCATCTTGCCCCAGTGATTGAGCCGTTTCTCCCGCAGCAGGCTGAACGGCCCGACGCGGGCCAACGGGAACCTCCCGGGAAGGGGCTCAGTATCGTAGTTGAAGTCGAGCAGCAGCGCCTTGCCGTCGCCCGATTCGATGAAGCAGTTGGCGTGCCCGTCGAACTCCTCCTCCATCGGCAAGCCTTCGACATAGCGGAGGAAGTTGTGGGCGAAGGCATCGACCGCGAAGTGGGCAGTCGACCCGGCCTTCGACGTGGGGATGTCGCTTGCGTCGCCCAGCGCGAAGATGTTCGGCCACGCCTTCGACAGGAACGTGTGCCTATCGAAGGGAACGTAGTTGAGCTGATCGCCCAGGCCGCTTCTGGCGATGAAGTCGGCCCCCATGTAGACCGGGACGCTGACCAGCAGGTCGAACGGGATCTCGCGCTCGTCATACGACACGATTGCCTTCGCCTCGGGGTCGACTCGTTCAATAGCGAAGTCGGGTTCGAGCCGGATCCCTCGTGCCGAGAGCATTCCGCCGAGCTTCCGCGCGGCCGTCGGTTTCGTGAAGGCCCCGTCGAGCGGCGTCACATAGACGATGTCGACGCGCTCGCGCATACCCTTCTTGCGAAAGAACGAATCGGCCAGGAAGGCGAATTCGAGCGGTGCCACCGGGCACTTGATCGGCATCTCGGCGATATGGACGACGAGCCTGCCGCCTGGCCAGCCGGCGAGTGCCCCGGCCAGCGCCTGGCAGCCTTCGTAGGTGTAGAACTCGTGGACTGTCTTGCGCCACTCCTTCTCCATCATTCCCGGCGTCTGGTCGGGCCGGGGGGTCGTTCCCGTGGCGATGACGAGGTAGTCGTACGGAAGCTCAGCCCCGCCGGTGAGCACGACCCTGTTCTCGGCGGGCTCGACCCGGTCAATGACCCCGAGCTTCAATTCCACTCCATCGGGGATGAAGCGCTCCCGCGGCTTCACGATCTTCGCTGGGTCGTAGATGCCGAAGGGCACCATCAGGTAGCCCGGCTGGTAGTGGTGCTCGTTGTCCTGATCGACGATGGTGATGGCCCACTCGGCCCGGTCCAGCCGCCTCCGCAGCTTGTTCGCGACCATGGTGCCGGCGGTCCCGGCGCCCAGTACTAGCAACTGCCTCATCAAAGTGCCAGCCTCTTGCGATGTTGGAATATTCGCCTGTACGCATGTTCACGTGAAGTCCTTCACAATCATACGGCCGGAAGCCCCCGGGGCCGGGACCGACTGACCGTGATTTCGCGAGGAATGGCGCTTCGGCACCTGCGGCATAGCCGGCGGGCAACACCCTCGCCGGGCGTGGCTCCGGTTCTACACGCGCCGGTGCCGGGCTGAATGCGGTTGAGGCATGGCCGGGGCGCTGGTATCGTCCTGGACTCGGAACTGGTGACGGAGGCGATTGCCCCGCGCCGCTGCGATGCGACAACCGGGAACTGCCATGGACAGATGGCTGCGCATGCTCAGAGCCGATCCGTTGCCGTGGTTGCTGGAAGACCGCGACCCGGCTGTGCAACACCTCGCGCTCCGGAACCTTCTCGACATGGCGCAGGACTCCGCCGAAGCACGGGATGCGCGCAAGCGGGCGATGACGGCCGACCCGATCGCGGCCATCCTGGCCGCGCAATCACCCGGGGGCTACTGGGAGAAGCCCGGCGGAGGTTACGCGACCAAGTACCGGGGCACGATCTGGCAGCTCCTGTTCCTGGCACAGCTCGGTGCTGATGGCAGCGACGCGCGGATCCAGGCTGCCTGCGACTACGTCCTTGACCACGCGCAGACTGCCAACGGCGGGTTCGGCGCCTCCGGGACCACAGGACCGCTACCGCCGCCTCCGTCTCGTGTCATCCACTGCCTGAACGGCAACCTGCTGCACGCGCTCATTCGCTTCGGGCGCCTCGGTGACGAGCGCGTGCTCCGTGCCGTCGATTGGCAGGCGCGGTCAATTACGGGCGACTCCTTCGACGGCTTCTACCAGTCCGGGACGTCAGGGCCGGGATTCTGCTGCGCTGCAAACGACAAGGAATCCTGTGCGTGGGGAGCCGTCAAGGCGCTCCGCGGGCTGGCCGCGATCCCGCCAACGCAACGTCCACCGCCTGTAACGCGGGCGATCGAGACCGGTCTGGCCTTCCTCTTGAGCCGCGACCCGGCAATCGCCGACTACCCGATGCCGCGCGGGAGCACGAAGCCAAACAGCTCCTGGTTCAAATTGGGATTCCCATCCGGTTACGTGACCGACTTGCTCCAGAACCTGGAAGTGCTCTGCGCCCTTGGCCAGGGGCACGATTCCCGGCTTTCGCGCGCCATCGAGCTGGTGCTCCAGAAGCAGGACGGCGATGGGCGGTGGAAGAACGAGTACGCCTACAACGGGAAGACGTGGGTGGACTTCGAACAGCAAGGAGCACCGAGCAAGTGGGTCACGCTCCGGGCCTGCACGGTGCTGAAGGCTGCGTTCGGCAGTTAGCGGCTCTGTGAGCCGGAACCGCAGTCGTGGCGGCGGCACGACGCAGCCAGCTTCAAAGGACTCCGGCCCCGTAGCTCCTAGTGAACGACAACCCGGACCCGGCCGAGGTTCTGGATCCGGGCAAAGCGCGTCTTGAAGTCGCCCTGCCGCTGCGTCGCGACCCGCAGCGCCGGGAAGTACGTGCCGGGACTGGCGAAGGAATGCGTGGCGTGGAGCGTGACGCGAGAAAAGGACGAGTTCGTGTCGTCTAACTTCTCGGCGACCGGATAGTCGCCGGCACCTTCGAAATCCCATTCCGCGGCCACGACAGTGCCGCTGCCGGGCGGCGCCTCGACGCAGGCGGTGAACTCAACTGGCTGGCCGACCGCGACGCCGGCACGCTGTCCACCGTTGGCTCTCACGTCGACCACGGGCTGGATGCCCCTGCGCTCCGCCGCGGTTGACGGAACCAACACCTGGCCATCCACGACCTCGTAGGTAGTGCTCGACGGAGGGGCCACGCCCTTTTCGACCCAGTCGCTCAGATCGCGCAGGGCCTGCTGCAGGATGCCAACGTAGCTAATGACGCGGGTGGTCACCACGGGTGGGCGGTCGCCCGGCCAGACGGACTGTGTCGTGTGGAGGGAGTTATCGACGAACCAGAGCCGGTAGTGGTCATCGAGGCGCGGTCCCAGCGCCTCCTTCACGAGAGTCCGGTACCAGTCTGCCTGCCAGGGATAGGCGGCCTCGTCCATCAGCGCCTGCACCTCGCCCTCGGACAGATAGGCGGTGAGCTGCCCCCCGACGTCCAGGGCCATGGTGAGCTTCCCGTCGGAGAAGGTCCCGGCACCCCCTTCGCCGAACTGAACGTT
>CAZCDK010000056.1:9550-14505 GCA_964497285.1 uncultured Anaerolineaceae bacterium
ATCATCTTCCCGGCAAACCGGCCTGTTTGAACGGAGCCACCTCCTGCCCGGGCATAGCGCGGGCCCAGCAGTCCGGGCCGCTGTGGGTACACGGGCTTGCCCGCGGCCTTGAACTGGTCCCAGACGTAGTAGTCAGGCGATGGGACCTGGTGGCGGTGGTAGGTCTGGGAGGCGAGATACACGGAGTTGTCGATTGTGACCTCGTCGCCAGCGGTGATGCCGGTCATCGCCTGGAAGTGCGCCTCGCCGAACCCGATCATCAGCAGGTCACCCATCACTCCGGAGATATGGAACAGGTGCCCGGCGGCTGCGCCGGTTGTCAAGGTCAGGGCAGCCCCCCGGAGGTTCCCTTCGGGCACAGCCGTGATCCTGATCGCGGCCGGCATCTCCACTTCGCTGTTCGCGAGTTTGGCCGGCATCGATATCGGCAGGCCCAGGGCGGCGGCCTCTCTGGACATGACCACTTTGCTGACGGTCGTCCGGTGCTGGACTCTTGCCCGCAGGAGGGACTCTGGAGGGTTCGCGCCGAGGTAGCCCGGAACGGTCCAGAAGTCGTCGACGTACCCCGGGTCCCAGTTCACCAGGTTGTCAACGAGGCTCGTGAAGACCCCGGTGTACCCGAGGGCGATCCTTTCGACGTTGAACCACGCCCGCGGCGGGAACCCCATCCGGGTCACCTCAGCCAGCGCTTCACGCTCCTCGGTGTTCAGGCCCTCGTACATGTTGCCGCTGCCGCCCGGCTCCAGCGCGTCAACGATGGCGGGGAACTTGTCGCTCAGCACTCGCATGGCGTGAGCCTGCACCGTGAACAGGTTGGGAAGGCTCATCGGAGACCCGTGAATGAACGGCACCGAGCCGTCCCAGACGCCAAGGGCGTTCTCAACACAGCCGATGGTCTTGTAAGCTCCGCCGCTGCCGCCGAAGACATAGCCATAGGGACGATGGGGACCGTACATTTCGGCCGCCAGCACTCGCGAGTACCTGGCGGCCGCGGCGCTCGCACGATACCCGACGATTGTCGGATCCTCGCCGGGGAACATGACCGTCCGGCCCTGGTTCGACTCGACGAGGTAGCCTCCGCTCGCGATCGCGAAGGGAAGCGTTCCCGAGATCATCAAGCCCTGCATCGCGGGCGCGAGGGCGGCGTTCTCGGTGCCCGAAACCGCCATGAGGGGTTGGAAGAAGCGTCCTTCGTACCGCTCTGGCGGCGGGAAGTAGAACGAGAACCGGCACTCGGTGCCTTCGAACCCGCCATGAACATAGCGATAGTGGACGGGCTCGTCCCGCCACTCGTCGATGTCAACGTACGGCCTGTCGTACAAAGGATCCCGGGATCCCACTGGCTCAATCATCGTGCTCTCAAACCCCCCGCCGTTCGCACCGCTCTGTTCCATGGTCAGGATGTGCGACCAACAGCAAGCCGGGAGTCTACTCCCCGGCCGCGTGACCGGACAGCGGACATCCCGAGCCCGAGCGTAAGGGCTGCCGGTGCTGTTCCGCGGAGGTTGGTAGCGGAGGCATCTATTGGGGCCAGAACGGAGCGCCCGGGGCACCTCGCGTGCCGCGGTCACCGGGGTTCGAAGGCCACTTTGCCTGCCGGCGGGTCAGTACTCGAACGGAACCAGGTGCCCATTGCGCTGGATGAGAAGCACGGGAAGCTTCGCCCAGTCCGAGGGCTTCCCACCCATGCCCGGCGCATCCTCGGGCATCTCTGGCAGAGCGACACCGATGGCATCCGGCCGGTCGGCGAGGAGCCGCTTGATGGCCTCAACAGGCACATGGCCTTCAACCACATATCCGCCGGCTTTGGCGGTATGGCAACTTGCCGCGGCGTCGGGGACGCCGTTCTTCACCTTGTAGGCGTCCATGTCGAGTTCGGTGATCGCGACGACCGTCGCGCCGCGGGTGCGCATGTAGCTCACCCAGCCGGAACAGCAGTCTCACCCGGGGTTGTAGTGCATCTCGACGCGGATGCCAGCCATGGCGACCGGATCTGCCTTTGTTGGCGGGTCGTCGCTCCCACCACAACTCAAGGCGAGGAGAGCGCCCACAACGAACCCGAGGACACCGATTGGGAGAACGGCCGTGCGCACGGCGCGCTTCACGGACACAGCCATCTTCCCAACGCCTCCAAGTCACAGCCAGCCGGATCGGCCGTTCGGTCGCCGGCCCCGGTTGCACCTACGAGTGTACGTCGTAGCTGAAGCTCGGTCCACGAACGGTTCGAGTTTGGCATCGCCCGCGGAACTCGAACCGGTGGCCCGCAACGGGGTCCGTTGAGTTCATCGCCAGCTACACGCCACCATCCAGCCGCCGCCGGCCATGCTTGTTGGCGCAGGATTGCCCGAGGCGCTAAGGGGGGCGAAGTGGCAGAGCGGAATGAGGGGTAGGGATGCCCGGCTCGAAGGGGTCGGCATGGATGTCAACCACCGAGTCCTCGGGCGCCACACGCAACCATGCATGGCGAAGCTCCTCGGAAACCGCGTGCGCCCTGGCCAGGCTGTACTCGGCCGGCATGCATACATGGGCCACGATGTGGACAGTGCGACCGAGGTGGCGGATTCTCAAGTCGCTGATGTGGGCGAAGCCTTCCACCCCCTCGGCCGCATGCCCAAGCTGATGCCGGAGTTCGGGATCACCGTGGTCGAGGAGTCGCAGGAACACCTCACGACCCGATTCGACTGCGGCCCAGGCAATCATCAGGCCGATCCCAAGGCCAACAACGGCGTCGAACCAGGCGGCGCCGAGCATCAGGCCGATCGCGGCCGCGATCACTCCGAGGGACGTGAGACCGTCTGCCCGGGAGTGCTGGCCATCGGCCACGAGGGCTGCGCTCGCGATCTTGCGGCCGATGCGCAGCTTGTACTGAGCCACCGCTTCGTTGCCGATGAACCCCACCACTCCTGCGGCAAGCACGAGACCAGGACGACTGAAATCAGCCGCGTCGCCAAAGGCACGAATCGACTCGAAGATGACGAGTCCGGCACTCGCAGCGATCAGCAGAACCACGATCAGCCCGGCCAGGTCTTCGAAGCGATGGAACCCGTAGCCAAACCGGTCAGACGCCGATTTCCGGGAAAGCGCGAAAGCGACCCAGACTACCGCCGTCCCGGCGACGTCCACACCGTTGTGCAGGGTGTCGCCAAGCAATGCAACAGAGCCGCTGAGCAGGAGGAGGACCACCTGCGCAGCAGTGGTAAGGCCCAGGCCAGCAACACCGAACCGAAGCGCCCGGACGCCTTCTGCTGTGGATGATGATCGCAGGGGGCTTGCGTGTGAATGGTCGCGACCATGAAGTGCACCCATGGGCCGATTAGAACCCCGCCAGTCCGGATGCATCAAGTGGGCAAGTGCCAACGACTGCCGGTGCGTTTCGCTGCAACGTCCTGGGCTGATACTGCTGTCGACTCGATGGTCTCATTGTCGCCTCCTGTCACCGTGGACGAGCCGAACCCCCTGCTCAAGCGCGAAGCAGGTCCGAGGCTCCCCGGACGCGCCGTTCCTGGATTCACTCCGGTTTCGTCGTGGTTCCTCCACTCCAGATGAGCGAGGCCATCCGCCGGACGAGCCTCTCGTCGATCTCCCCACCGTGCACACCCATTCTTTCGAACATGGCGAGACTGGCCATTGAGCTGACGACGGTGATTGCCATGGTGTCCGCCGCGCCCGGAGCGACGGCCCCCTGGCGCTCCAGTCCGCCCAGCCAGGTCCGCAGGCCGGCGACGAGCTGATTGAGGGGGGAGTCCGGATTGCCTTCAACGAAACTCTCATAGCTGAAGCCAGGATGCGCGATGAGCGGTAGCAGTACCGGGGTGATGTCTCGGAAGTATGTCAAGGCCCGAAGGGCGATCTCTTCAAGCCGGAGGGAGGGCTCTTCGGACTCCGTCCGCGAGAGAAGGATGGAGTGAATATCCGGTGCTGGCGGAACCATGGCCGCGAAAAACAGTTCCGGCTTCGTCCGGAAACGCTGGAACAGGACGGCCTCGGAGACGCCGGCGAGGTGGGCAATCGCGCGCGTGGAGGCCCCGAATCCATCCCTCACGAACACGTTGCGGGCGATCGCGAGCAACTCGGCATCTTCCAGCCGCTTCCTACGTCCCATCGGTGCGTCCTGTTCTCTCGGTCAGTGGGCGCCTCCCAATCCGGGAACCCGGGCCAGGAAAAGCGCGCTCGTGCGCGCCGTCCCCTCCCGTTCGAGTGAAAACCCCGCCTCGCGGAGGGCTTCCCGCCAGTAACTCCGCCGCTTCATCCGCCCGACCATCAATGGCCCGAACGCGATGGCCAGCCAGACATTGGGCACCCCCACGAGCAGCAGGAATTGGCCGCCTGGCACGACCACGCGCCGGATCTCACGCAGTGTTTGCCGGATCTCGTCAGGCTTCAAGTGGTCAACGGCTGCCGAACTGGCGGCGGCATCGAACGAGGCGTCCGGAAATGGCATGTCGCGCATGTCGCCGGCTTGGACCGTGGCCCGGCCCGCGATCCCGGCCAGTTCGAAGTTCCGCTCGGTGTTCGATGCTCCATGGCCGCGGATGTAGCCGGCGCTGAAGTTGTCGAGGCCAACGATGCGGGCATTCGGCCTTGACCGCAGAATAGAGATGCTGAGGCGTCCCGAACCGCAACCGACATCCAGGACGGTGCCGCGGTCGCCGGGCAGGAAGCCCTGCACCGGAAGACTGGGAATCTGATTCATGCGGACGCCGAAACGCATCACCAGGAACCCGGCCAACGCCCAGAGGGCGATCAGCGCAAGCGGGAACCAGACCCACCAGGGGGCGCCGAGCATCGCGGCGACGGCGCCGCCGGCGGCAAGAGCGGTGGCCGGGATCAGGTGCCCGTAGGTCCAGATCCAGTGGTATCCGAGGTTCGGCGAGGACTTGGTGGTCATGTGGATTGCCATAACCCAGGTTGGAAATAAGTGTGTGCTTGCTCACTTATACACGACGGCACGCCAC
>CAZCDK010000057.1:0-3366 GCA_964497285.1 uncultured Anaerolineaceae bacterium
GGATGTGAAGAGGCCGCTACTGCCGATGAGCCTCGATCCTGCGAGCGTCTCCACGGCGAAGCTGGCCTGGCCGTAGCCAGGCGTGCCCGCGCGACCGAGCCAGTCCCGCTCCTGAGCGTGCGAGTACGGGTACCGGGCATTGAGGTACTCGGTCACCTCCGGGTCGTTGATCCAGCGGAAGATCGCTGGCTCGTCCTCGGGCTCCCAGGCGCGCAGACGGACGAGTTTGCCTTCGAACGGCGATTGCATTGCCTTCTCCTTGTCTGTCGCTCAGTCGAGGCGCAGTTCGCCCTCGAGCAGGCCCATGGTGATGACGTCGAAGTAGCGGCCCCGCTTGAAATACGCATCGCGCTTCATGCCCTCCACCTTGAAGCCGACCTTTTCATAGACGCGCTTCGCGCGGGCGTTCGGAGCAATCACGTCCAGTTCGATGCGGTGGAGGTTCATCATTTCGAACCCAAGGCGGCAGAGCGTGCGCATGACATCCGTGCCGTAGCCGCCATCCCAGTACTCCTTGTTGCCGATGGCGATGCCGAGCACGGCGCACCGGTGCTCCGGGCCTGACGGACGCAGGCCGCAACTGCCGATGAGCGTCCGGTCGAAGAGCGTTTCGATGGCAAGGATCGCATGGGCGTATCCCGGTGGGCCGGTCCGCTCGATCCACTCCCGTTCCTGGGCGTGCGAGTACGGGTAACGAGCGCCCAGATACTCGGTGACCTCGGGGTCGTTGATCCACCGAAAGAACAACGGTTCGTCTTCGGGTTCGCGTGCGCGCAGGCGGATGAGCTTGCCTTCGAACGGCGATTGCATGGTGTTGCCCCTCCTCGGTTGGGTTGGTGGCAGGGGAACGAAGAAGGCCCACCGTGTGGGTGGGCCTTCGCGGAATTCCTGCCTCTGGTGCGGCTATCCCGGTCTGGCCCATGCGACGCCGTGGTCCGAGCAAATGCTCGCACCGGTAACGGGGTTGGCGACGCGCATGTTGAAGACCATGAGGCTGCGCATGCTACCGGAAGCGGAGGCGGGCTGACAAGTGAAATCGGCCGAAGCCGCCGAATCAGCCGGCGTCCAGCGTGAGTGCGTACTCGAGCGCGTCGGCGAGGGCGAGCCATGAGGCCTCGATGATGTCGGTGGAGGAGCCCACGGTGGTCCAGTACACATTGCCCTCAGTCGACTCGATGAGCACGCGCACCGTGGCAGCCGTTGCCGCACGGCTATCGAGGATGCGCACCTTGTAGTCGACCAGCTTCACGTCGGCGAGGCGCGGATAGAACTCAACGAGGGCTTTGCGCACCGCTTTGTCGAGCGCGTTGACCGGACCGTTGCCTTCGGAGGCCGTGTGGGTGAGCACGCCGTCGACGCGCACTTTCGCCATCGCTTCGGCGAGCATCTCGTTGAGCGATTCGGCATCGTGGCTCTGCCGCCGCCGTTCAACGATGACGAAGTCCTCGAGCTCGAAAGGCGAGCGGTACCCCGGCAGGGCTCGGCGCGCAAGCAGCTCGAAACTCGCCTCGGCGCCTTCGTACTGGTAGCCCTGGCTCTCCTTCTCCTTGACGGTTTCGAGCAGCCGCTTCACTTCCTCCTGGCTGAGGGGGAAGTCGAGGCCGCGCTCCTTCAACTTCATGAGCAGGTTTCGCTGTCCGGCGAGCTCGCTCACGAGCACGCGGCTTTCGTTGCCGACGGCCGCCGGTTCGACGTGCTGGTAGGCGCGCTCGTCCTTCATGATCCCGGCGACGTGGTAGCCGGCCTTGTGGGCGAAGGCGCTGGCGCCGACGTAGGGCGCCTGAGGGTTTGGGACCATGTTCGCCAGCTCGCTGACGTAGTTAGACACCTCGGTCAGGCGGGCAAGCTGTTCGTCCTCGATCACGTCGAGGCCAAGCTTGAGTTTCAGGTTGGCGAGCACCGTGAGGATGTCGGCGTTTCCGCAGCGCTCACCGTAGCCATTGACGCAGCCCTGGACCTGCCACACGCCGGCTTCGACCGCGGCGATGGAGTTGGCGACGGCGAGGCCGGCATCGTTGTGGCAATGGATGCCGAGCCGGGTGTCCCGTAGCCGCTGCTGGACGGCGGCGAGCGCTCGGAGCATCGCGGAGGTGGTCATGCCGCCGTTCGTATCACAGAGCACCAGGGCGTCGGCGCCGGCCCGGGCGGCGGTGGCCAGGCACTGGAGCGAGTAGTCGGGGTCGTCGCCAAAGCCGTCAAAGAAATGCTCGGCGTCGAAGAAGACCGTCTTGCCGAGCGTCTTGAAGTAGCGGACGGTCTCGGCAATCATGGCGAGGTTCTCTTCGGCGCTGGTTTCGAGGATCTCGCGCACCTGGTAAATGCTCGCCTTGCCGACGAGCGTGATGCCGGGGGTTTCCGCGCCCACCATGCTCTGGATGTTCGAGTCCGCATCGCAGGTCGTGCCGGGTTTGCGCGTGCCACCGAAGGCACTGACCTTCGCGTTCCGCAGCTTCACATCTCGAAGGCGGCGGAAGTACTCGGCATCCTTGGGGTTTGAGCCCGGAAAGCCGCCTTCCACCCACTCTATTCCGAGCTCGTCCAGCTTGCGGGTGATGCGGATCTTGTCTTCGACGGAAAGCGAGATGCCCTCCATCTGGCTGCCGTCGCGGAGGGTGGTGTCGTAGAGCTGGACGCGATCTGTAGGCATGGCAGGAGTTCCGTGATTCCGATCTTCAGGCGCCGGCCGGGGCGGCGAGCGAGGCGGCAACGCCCACGGGTGGGCGCCGGACAAGGGTTCGGGGGAAGGGCGGGCTAAATCGCAGCCCCGCGGGATTGCCGCGGGGGGTGTATCACCGTGCGAGGGGTCGCCGGGGGCGCCATAGAGGCCATAGTAGCACGCTTTCCGGCGGAGGCGGGTCAGGCGTCTCCCGGATTCTCATCGGCGGGCAGGAGGACGAACGAACCGCCCTGGAGCGGGCGCACGGCACGAAAGTGGCGGTAGTCGAAGGTGAGGATGCGGAGGGTGTTGAACCGGGCAGCGAGCACGACGACGGAAAGGTCGGCAAGGCCAAGGTTGAGTGCTGCGTACTGGCGGTTCAGCCGTTCGGCGGCGCGGTAGTCGTCGGGCAGAAGGCACTCGACGCGGTAGGCCTCGTTCGCCAGATCGGCCAGGAATCGTTGTGACGCCACAGCTCCGAAGCGCATGGCCAGGAAGTAATCAATCTCGGTGGCCACCGGAGCGGGAAGGATGAGGATGCCAGGTTCCGATTGCAGGACGCGAACGACACGGCCGTTCTGTGGATCGCCGTCGTTTGCTAGGGCCACGAGTGGCGCCGCGTCGACGATGAGCGTCACTCCCCGAACCCTTTGAGGAATTCTTCTTCAGAGATCTCAGAGGCCGACACATCGGGCCGATCGACGCAACCC
>CAZCDK010000057.1:3376-7739 GCA_964497285.1 uncultured Anaerolineaceae bacterium
TGCCGGATGATAGGACCCGATCGCAGATCGGATGATCTCGGATTCGGACTTACCCTCTTCGCTCGCGAGGCGCTTCAGGCGTTCGACTTCCCGTTCCGTGAGGTAGACGCTCGTCTTCTTCATGGATGTAGGGTACCACGTAGGGCACTCGGGGGCGTGCTCTATTTCTATGTGGGCCCGCTAAGATGGAGACGGGGACAGGATGGACGTCTACTTCTACGCCACCCTGCGCAAGTGCGTCGGCGGAAGGCGCGTGTCGCTTGATCTGCCAGCCGGCTCGACTGCCGGCGACCTCCTTCGGCATGCCGCGCATGTGTTCCCTGCGTTGGGGCCGCTCATCTGGGAAGGGAACGGACAGTTGGCGGATTTCATCAAGGTGTTCGTTGACGGCCGCGAGATCCGGAACCTCCAGGGGCTCGATACCCCGGTTCCTGCCGAGGCAACGGTCGACGTCTTTCCCCCGTCCGCCGGCGGATGAACCGGATCGAGATCCGCGGGCTCAAAGCCGATCTGTTCCGGGGCTACCTTGTAGACGAGTTCGGCGGCGCGATGCAGGCGGATCGATCGGTAACGGGCGACGGGTGGGCGGCGCGCTTCACAGAGGGAACGCCACAGCGGGCCGGGCTGGTGTTGGTGCCGGTCTTGTTCGTGGAGTTCGAAGGCGAGCGGGCCGCGGAGGTCTCCGAATTCCTGGCGGCCAAAGCGATGCGCGGCGGCGGATGAGTCAGAACGCGGGGTCCCCGGGGACCCCGCGTTCTCCTACGGGACGGCCAGCTCTCGCAGCTTCTCCTGGGGGACGACGCCCTTGTTCCAGCCGCGGAGCGCGTAGTACTCGTTGAGCATGGCGTCGAGCTCGCAAACGTGGCCCTTGGAGCCGCCGCTGGTCGAAGGCTCATCGGTGAAGCGCTTCGGGAGGTAGTCCGAGCCCTCGCCCCAACCCGCGAGGTTGTTGTAGTGACGTTCGAGGTTGTAGATGCGCTCGCCGACCTGGAGGACGTCAGCAACCTCAAACCTGTCCAGCCCCACCATGACGCGGTACTGCTCGGCGTAGTGCTCGGCCCCTTCCGAGAAGGCGCTGAACTTGCAGAGGTCGAGGCTGTCCGAGAAGGCGTGGAGGTCCTGGAGGAGCTTGAGCAGGGCGCCCTTCCCTTCCCAGGCGAGGGGATCCGTCTTCAGGCCGATGACGCCGAGTTCGCTTGCGGGGCTGTACCCGCGCAGGTGGCAGGCGCCGCGGTTCGATGTGGCATAGCCCAAACCCATGCCCTTCAGACCGCGGGGATCGTAGGCCGGCGTGGCCTGGCCCTTGACGGTCATCGCCAGCTCGGGGTGGCCAATGGACTTCGCGAACGCGTCGATGCCGTCCGCGAGTTGGGCGCCGATGCCTTCGCGGAAGGCAACCATCCGGCTGACTTCCACCATCTTCGCGGTATCGCCCCAGGCCATTCCCTGGCCGGCGGGGACAAACTCACGCTGGGTGGCCTCCATCAGGGTGGAGAATGCCTGGCCGATTTCGATGGCGTCGTATCCCCAGTCGTTCGCACGGTCGATGAGGTAGGCGATGGCGGCGACGTCGTCGTTGCCGCAGTTGGCGCCCAACGACCAGGCAGGTTCGTACTCCACCGACTCCATCTTGACCTTGAATGGACCTTCCTTGACCTCCACCTCCTTCTTGCACGCGACCGGGCAGGCGTGGCAGGTGGGATCGTCGATCAGGTAGTGCTCGTTCACGTACTCGCCGCCGATACGGTCGGCATGTTCGAAGGTGGTGTCCTGGCTGTTGCGACCGCCGAGCGCGCCGATGGTGTTCGCCACGTTCATCAACATGTTGGTGCCGAAGACCGAGAGGCCGCCCTTCTTCGGCGAAGTGATGTGGGACTCGTCCATGATTTCGGCGAGGGCGTCGGCATGCGCTTTGCGCCAGGCGTCCCGGTCCGCGGCCCTTGGGTAGTTGCGCGGCGCCTTGATGACGATGGCCTTGAGGTTCTTGCTGCCGCCCACGCACCCGGTTCCGCCGCGTCCGGAGGCGCGGTCGTTTTCGTTCACCCAGCAGGAGAAGCGGACGAGGTTCTCGCCGGCCTGACCGATCGCGATGATGCTGAGATCGTCGGCGCCGTGGCGCTCCTTCATGGTGCCCACAACTTCGTGGACGCCTTTGCCCCAGAGGTCCGCCGCGTCCCGGATTTCCACCTTCTCGTCGGCGACGTAGGCGTAGACCGGGCCCGATGCTCTGCCCCTGACGACGAGGCCATCGAACCCGGCCCAGCGCAGGCGGGCGGCGCTCCAACCGCCGTGATGGCTGTCTGTGACGGTCCCGGTGAGGGGGCTCTTGGTGACGATCGCCATCCGGCCGCTCATGGTTGCCTCCGAGCCGGTCAGGGGGCCGTTCATGAAGCAGAGGAGGTTTTCGGGCGAAAGGGCGTCGACGTTTGCTCCCGCTTCGAAGACATAGCGCACGCCCAGGCCGCGCCCGCCAACGTACTTGCGCGCCCAGTCATCGGGGATGGGCCTGTAGTCAACACTGCGGGACGAGAGATCGATGTGGGCGATACGGCCGGCATAGCCGCCAAGAGCCATTACCTGTTCCTTCCTGGGTCCCGCGCGGGGACCGCGCCCGTGATCGTGCGGCGCAGGGCGGCAGCCAGTGTTGCCCGGCGCCAAGAAACCCAGGGGCACACGGCCCCTCGACCGATCAGCCCGCGGCGCCTCAGCCCGCGGCAGCGATCAGCACGCCAAGCAGTATAGCGGTGATGACAAGCCCCATCGCAACCCCCTGATAGCCAGAACACCCCTCGAACGCCTGGCCCATGTGCCGGTTGCGAGCGAGTTCCTCGCGTGCCCGGTCGCGAACGCGGTCCTTGTGACCCGCGTCGAGGGAAGCCTGCTCCCCAACTGGATCGGCAACAACCATGTCCGAACCTGCGGATTCCGCGACGGCCTCCTGGCTCTGCCCCGCACCGTTGGCGGCCAGGCAGTCACCAGCGGACTCATATGGGAACGCGCCGGGCCGGGCCCGCCAACCGGCCACTGGCCACCGAATACCGACTACTGATCCCGGTTTGGTTTCGCCCCTCGCGACAGCCACGAAGACCCCGACCGGCGGGCATCGTCGCGCAGGCGCGCTACCTCCGTGAGGAGCCGGTCGCGTTCGATGCGCAGATCCTTGATGTGGTCGCGCAGCGCCGCTACCAGCAGGTCGACCTCGCCATAGCGGGCCTGCGCCTCTTCGCGCAGCGTCCGCGCCTCAATCGCCATGGCGCTCCGCTCCGCGCGGGCGGCCACATCCACCGAGTCGTGCCCGCTGCTCAAGCCTCTTCGACCCCGGTGAGCGCCTCAACCGTCGCCTGATCGCTCGGTCGCAGCGCGCGAGGGGCAGATGAGATGGGGAGCAGCCGGGCACTGTCGCGCTGGAGGCGGAGATCTTCGAGGTTGGCATGGAGAGCGGCGATGACCTCATCGAGTGTCTGAGTCCTGCCGCGGTTGTATGCCCGCTCCGCGTCGATCTCCCGGATGCGCGCACTGAGCGCGCCGATCTTCGTGCGCTGATCAGCCACCCGCTCTTCGAGGCAAACGATGTCGTCGTGCGCCATGACGAGGGCCCGCACCAGGAGCCCTGCCGGCAGCTCCATCGCCGCTTCCGGGTCTGCCTTCACGGCAGCGAGGTCAATCCGCGTCAGGAACTCGGGCACGGCGCGGCCGTCGATTCGTTCGCGCAGCTCGTCAAGTTGCCCGCGGAGCTGTCGCACGAGCCGCTCGGCACGCAGGTCGCTGCTGCCCAGCTGGGTGCGCATGGACCCTGCCAGCCGGCCAGGGCGTTCGGCGAGCGGTACTGGCGAGGGAGCGAGCATCTCGGGTGCGGTCATGACCTGTTCAGCCTCCAGCGTGGCCGGTTCAGTGGCGGTAGGGGTTTCGGTCGGATCGGGGGCAGGCGCCGCACTGATCGCAGCGGGCCGGGCTCGGCGGCGAAAAGGCAGGCGCACATCGTTCTCCTCGTCGGGATTGGCCGATTGTATGCCGAGAACCGTGCCGGCATGGTCAGAGACCACGAAAACACGCAAACGTTCACGCCCGGGCAATCGTTCTGTCACCTCAAGGATCGGCCGCGCGATCGTGTTGCGAGAGGGGGCAATCGCGAAGATTCCGTCGCACCTCCGGGCCACCGCGAGGCGGTCTGTGAACGGGCCGTGTGCCCGGCTCATCAGCCCGGTAGCATGTCCTCCTGTGACAACTGCGGCTCCGGGACCGGCAATTGAATCGGAGCGCCCGCGCCCGAGGGCCTACTTCCCCGAACTCGACGTGCTGCGCGGCACCGCAATCGTCCTCGTGGTCTACCTCCACGCCTACTTTAGTGCCTGGGAAGTGACTC
>CAZCDK010000057.1:7749-14478 GCA_964497285.1 uncultured Anaerolineaceae bacterium
GCGCGAAGTAGTCGCGATGCATACCATCCACCTGTTCGCCCATGCAGCCGTCCCGGTGTTCCTCTTCGTCTCCGGATTCCTGCTTGCGAACGAACCGCCTGCCCGGTTCTCGGAGTTCGCCCGGCGAAGAGGTGCGGTGCTCGGTCTCCCGCTCTTGGTGTGGATGATCGCGGCCCTGGCCTATCGAGCCTGGGACCAGCATGGCGTGACCTGGCCCCTGATCCGGTCGTTCCTGTTGTTCGATGTCAGCGGCCAGTACTACTACTTGTTCGTCCTCGGGATATTTCTGGCGGCTGGCTTCTTTGTCCGCGGCTGGCCCGCGCAGAAGCTGGCGTGGCTTGCGGCCGTCAGCTTCGTGGCGAATCTGGCGACCGTCCTCTACTACGAGGCCAGTGAGATCAGCGGAACGTTCGCGACCTTCGCCTACCGGAACCCGCTCAGTTGGGCGTTCTTCTTCGCCCTGGGGCTCTACCTTTCCCGGAGCCGCGGAAAGCTGGAGTTGCCCGGGCGCCTCGTCGCTGCCGGGGCCCTCGCCATGGCTGGTGTCCTGGCGGCCTATCTCGTGTTGGGCGAGGCCTTTGACTACTACCCCGTGAGCTATTTCGGCGTCACCACTTTCCTCTTTAGCTCGCTTTCGGTCGTCGTCTACCCGTCCGTCGCACACAGCTTGGGCGCCTCGCGCTTGGGCGCCGCTGTGGTGGCTCCCCTGAGATGGCTCTCGCGCTACGCGTTCGCCATCTACCTGGTCCATATGCCGTTCTTTGTTGGATATGTGACCAACCGCTACGTCACGGGCAGCGCCCTCAGCGATGACTACTTCGAGCTCATGAACGGCCTCTTTGCCGTTGGTTTCGCCGGTTCGCTCGCGTTCGTCGTGGCGATCGACCGGCTTACGCCCCGCCGGGTCGCGGTGCTCGTGGGCATAGAACGCAGCCGCAGGGCGTGAGCCGACGTTCTTTGCAGCTCACGCCCTGCGCAGGGGTCGTCGCCAGGCGCGACTACCGCTTGTCGATCGGTGTGTAGTCCTGGCTGCGGGCTCCCGTGTAGACCTGGCGCGGCCGCGCGATCTTCTGCTCGTTGTCCGTGATCATCTCGCGCCATTGCGCCACCCAGCCGGCGGTTCGCGGAATGGCAAACAGCACCGGGAACATCTCGACCGGGAACCCGAGCGCCTGGTAGATGATGCCGGAATAGAAGTCGACGTTCGGGTAGAGCTTGCGCTGGATGAAGTAGTCGTCTTCGAGAGCGATTCGCTCCAACTCCAGGGCGATGTCGAGCAAAGGATTCCGGCCGGTGAGCTCGAAGACCTCGTCGGCGGTGCGCTTGATGATCTTGGCGCGGGGGTCGTAGTTCTTGTAGACGCGATGGCCGAAGCCCATCAGCCGCCCGCCTTCCCCCGATTTCACCCGCTTGACGAAGTCCGGGACGTTCTTCTTGTCGCCGATCTCGACGAGCATTCGGAGGACCGCTTCGTTGGCGCCGCCGTGGAGCGGGCCGTAGAGGGCGGCAGCCGCCGCCGCTGTGGCCGAGTACGGGTCGGGGCGTGAGCTCCCCACAGCCCGCATGGCATTGGCGCTGCAGTTCTGCTCGTGGTCGGCATGGAGGATGAAGAGGATGTCGATTGCCCGTTCGAGAACCGGGCTTGGAGTGTACTTCGGCTCCGACATCTTCCAGAGCATGCTCGCGAAGTTCCCGGGATACGAGAGCTCGTTGTCGGGGTAGACCAGGGGCAGGCCGTGAAGCTGCCGGTAGGCAAACGCGGCCAGGGTTGGCATCTTCGCCACCAGCCGCACTGTCTGGATCTCCCGTGACTGGGCATCGTCGACGTTCGCTGCGTCGCGGTAGAACGTCGAGAGCGCCGCGACCGTGCTGATGAGCACGCCCATCGGGTGGGCGTCGTAGCGGAACCCATCAATGAACTTGCGGATGTTTTCGTGCACGAACGTGTGGTAGGTCACGTTGTGTGTCCACTCCGCGAGTTCGGCCGAGGTTGGGAGGTGACCGAAGATGATCAGAAACGCGGTTTCGAGGAAGGTGGACTTCTCCGCCAGCTGCTCGATCGGGTAGCCCCGGTACTCCAGGATGCCGACGTCGCCATCGATGAACGTGACGGAACTCCGGCATGAGGCCGTGTTGGTGAACGCGGGGTCGTAGACCATCAGGCCGAAGTCATCGTCCGCCGTTCGCAACTGGCGGAAATCCATCGCCCTCACCGTTCCATCTACGATCGGGACATCCACGGTCTTCCCCGTACGATTGTCCGTGACGGTCAGTGTCTCCTTGCCCATCTCTTCTCTCCTTGCGACTGCCAGGTGTCTGGTCTTCGCGTGTAACTGTATACAGTCGGGGTAGGTTAGCGGCTAGAACGGCCTGCCGCAGGGGCCAATCGGGTACATCCATCGCGGCCAATCGGGCTGAAAGGGCGCCTGGACGGCGTCTTCTCACTGCCGTTCGCGGCGTTGCAGCGCTTCCCGTTCCCCCTGGCGGGCGATGCCTTATCCTTCGTTTCGCCGATCTGCCTAACGGCAGGTCATCAAGAACCGATACATCATCTAGAGGGGGGAACGAGCCATGCTCTGCGCCATTCCTGCCGTTTGCCGTCTCCCGGGTGCCGAGGCGTGACCGCCCGGCGGCTTTCGGTCGAGCAGCTTCGAGCTCCCCTGCCCGCGGACCCCACGGCCGCGCCGGCCGATGAAGCCGCGCCAAATGGGAGGATGAACGGCCAGGCCCGCGCCCAGGAGGCAATCGCTTTTGGCCTCGGCATCGACGCGGAAGGCTACAACATCGTCGTCTCCGGCCTGTCGGCCTCGGGCCGCACCACCGTCGTCAGGCGCCAGGTGACCGAACTCGCCGCGTCCAGGCCCCCGGCGTTCGACTGGTGCTACTTCTACAATTTCGGCAACGCCTACAACCCGCGCGCTGCCGCGCTCCCGGCCGGTTCCGGCGTTGCCCTTCAGCGCGACCTTGCCCGGCTGATTGATGCCTGCAGCAACGAGATCCCGAAGGCGTTCGAGAGTGAGACCTATCAGGAACGCAGTGCCCGGGCACTGGAACCCTTCGGTGCGCAACGCGAGGCCCTCCTCGAGGAGATGCAGCGCGCAGCTGCGGCGCAGAGCTACATGGTCAACGTCACGCCCATGGGCTTCGTCGCTGTCCCGGTGGGACAAGACGGCAGGCCCCTTTCGCCCGAGGTCCTCGCGAGCCTGCCCACCGAGCTTCGGACGACCATCGAACACAGGGGCGAGACCGTCGAGCAGGCGGTCACGGCGGCGGTCCGCGAGCTGAGAAAGCTTGATGGCCAGGCTCGCGAGGCCATTGAGGCACTCGACCAGGAGGTCACGCGCTTCGTCGTCGGTCACCACTTTGACGAGCTTCGCGAGCGCTACGGTCGATACGGCCTGGCCGATCACTTCGACGCGATCGAACTCGACATCCTCCAGAACATCGACTCCTACAAGCGATTCACCCAGGCGGTCGTCCAGCAACTCCCGGCCCACATGGTCGCCCAGGCGACGGAGGAGCGGGCGGCGCTGCTGCGGCGCTATGGAGTGAATGTGTTCGTCTCGCAGCACGCGCCCGCAGCAGGCGTGCCTGTGATCGAAGAGCGCAGCCCGACGTACTTCAATCTCTTCGGTCGTATCGATTACCAGGCCCACTTCGGCGCCCTCACGACCGACTTCACCCAGATCCGTCCCGGGGCAGTCCACCGCGCGAATGGAGGCTACCTCATCCTCCAGGCGGAAGAGCTCCTCGCCGACGGGCGCGCCTGGCTCATGCTCAAGCGCTCCCTGAAGACCCACGAGGTCCGCGTCGAAGGGATCGGAGACCTGATGATGCCGTTCCCGGCGGTCAACGTAGTGCCCGCGGCCATTCCGCTCTCGATCAAGGTCATCCTCATTGGCCAGCCTTCGGTCGTGGGCGCGCTCGAGTACCTGGACCCTGACTTCGCCGAGCTGTTCAAGGTGCGAGCCGAGTTCGAACCCGACAGCGACTGCGATGCAGCGACAATCCGTTCCTATGCGGCGTTCATCCGCCGTATAACGAAGGAACACGGGCTCTTGCCATACTCGGGCGCGGCGATCACGGAGGTCGTCTACTACGGCAACCGGCTTGCCGGGCGGCAGGACCGTCTGACCACCCGCTACGGCGCCCTGGGCGACCTCTGCCAGGAGGCCAGCCACATGGCCCGCGTCGCCGGCGCGGCCGAGGTCGGCCCCTCGCATGTGCTCGCGGCCATCGAAGGGAAGCGGCGCCGTTCCGGACTCGTCCCGGACCGGCTCCGCCGGCTCATCGCCGAAGGCACCCTGCGTATTGAGACGGCGGGCGCGGTCGTCGGGCAAGTCAACGGGCTGGCCGTCTTCCAGGTCGGCAGCCACGCCTTCGGGACCCCTGTTCGCATCTCCTGCAGGACGGGCAACGGCCGCCGGGGCGTTGTGGCTATCGAGCGCGAAGTGGAGCGCAGCGGCGCCATCCACACCAAGGGCGTGCTCGTCCTCAGCGGCTACCTCACCGGCACATTCGGGCGCGATCGCGTACTTGCCTTCACCTCCAGCATCACCTTTGAACAGAGCTACGACGAGGTCGAGGGCGACAGCGCTTCGTCGGCAGAACTCTATGCCATCCTCTCTTCGCTCGCCTCCGTGCCGCTCCGCCAGGATGTGGCGGTAACCGGCTCGGTTGACCAGTTTGGGCGCGTCCAGCCCGTGGGGGGAGTCACGGAGAAGGTCGAGGGCTTCTTCGATGTCTGCCGCGCGGTGGGGCTCACGGGAGAGCAGGGCGTCATGATCCCCGCTACCAATATTGTGAACCTCACGCTTCGCCCCGACGTTGTCGAGGCCGTCGCCCAGGGGCGCTTCCACCTCTGGTCGGTTTCAACCGTGGAAGAGGGCCTCGAACTGCTGACCGGCTTGCCGGCTGGCGAGCGGTCGCCCTCGGGATCGTATTCTCCGGCTTCCATCTTCGGACGAGTCACCGAGGCGCTCGAGCAGATGCGGCGCGCGGCCGGCGGCGAGGGCCCGGCAGGCGCGGCTGCGCCCCCGGCGTAGGAGCCCTCCCTATGGCTTGACCATGCCCCGCGCGGTCGCCTGGATCGTTTCCCATGCCGCCTCGACGTGCCGGCGCTCGGTTGCCGTCTGCCCAATCGAGAACCGGATGCTGAAGACGCCCCGAACTCGGTTCTGCGTCAGATAGAGCTTCCCGCTCGCGTTCAGAGCTTCGAGCAACTCAGCGTTCAGCCGATCCAGGGTCTCGGGGTCATCGACGCCATCCGGGTGGAAGCGGAAGTTAAGCAGTGCCAGGCTGCGCGAAGCGAGCAACTCGAAGCCGGGCGCCGCCGCGATCCAGCCTTCGAGCTCACGGGCCAGGTCAATGTGGGCCGCAATTCGCTGTCGCAGCCCCTCGACACCGTAGGACCGGATCACGAACCACAGCTTGAGCGCCCGGAATCGCCGGCCCAGGGGCACGCTCCAATCGCGGTAGTCGATCACACGGGAACCCTCCCGCGTCTGCAGATACACCGGCATGATCTCCAGCGTCCGCACCAACTCGGCCGGATTACGGACGAAGTGGGCGGTGCAATCGAAGTTGGTGAACAGCCACTTGTGCGGGTTGAACGCGTAGCTATCGGCCAGCTCGATTCCGTCCAGCATCCAGCGGTGCTCGGGCAGGATGAACGCACTTCCCGCCCACGCGGCGTCGATGTGGAGGTACACGCCCTGCCGCTGGCAAACCTCTCCGATCGCCCGCAGCGGGTCTACCGCCCCGACGCCGGTGGATCCGAGAGTGGCCACGACACAGGCCGGCACCAGGCCAGCTCGCCGGTCCTCCTCGATAGCAGCTTCGAGCGCATCTGCGCGCATGGCAAACCGGTCATCGACCGCCACCTTTCGGAGCTGGTTCCGGCCCAGTCCAGCGACCTTGACGTCCTTCTCGACCGAAGCGTGCGTCTCGGCCGACGCGTAGACCGTGAGCCCGGGAACCGCCCCCAGGCCGGCGTCATTCGCCCGCCAACCTGTCGCCCGCTCCCGTGCAGTCAGGATGGCACACAACGAAGCACTCGATGCCGAGTCCTGGATGACTCCCTCCAGGCCCTCGGGGAGACCCGTCATCTGGCGGAGCCACTCGATCATGCGCGTTTCCATCTCCGTCGCCGCGGGCGAGGTTTGCCAGAGCATGCAATTGGCGCCCAGCGTAGCTGTGACCATCTCCGCGAGGACGGATGGCGGGCTCGAATTGGCCGGAAAGTAGGCGAAAAACGACGGATGCTGCCAGTGCGTAATCCCCGGGAGCACGTCGGCGCGGAAGTCCGCCAAGATGCGCTCCATTGGTTCACCCTCCCCCGGGGGTGCCAGGGGCAGGCGCCCCGCGATCTCACCGGGCCGCACCGGGGCGCGCACAGGGAGGCGCTCCACGGTGTCGAGGTAGTCGGCCATCCAGTCCACGAGTGCGTGGGCGTGGTGGCGGAATTCGGCCGTCTTCATGGTGGTCATCCTCGCTTCGCCCGGACGATAACACGCGTGGGTGCGACGAGGGCGGCACCCGCTCACCGCCGCTGCAAGCTTGTGGGCGGCTATACGGTTAAGTGATGCCCGGTCGCCGTGGGTGCGATTGCCCAGAAGTGCCTCCACGCTAGACTGAATCTGTGCCGCGTCAAATCGCAACCGCGCGGCAGGGGTTTGGTCTGGGGATTCGCATGCAATGCGAAAGGAGCAGGAATGCAGTTCCGAGGTT
>CAZCDK010000058.1:0-13844 GCA_964497285.1 uncultured Anaerolineaceae bacterium
CCGCACACGTGGCCGCACTTATCAAGACGGGGTGGAGGGACCGGCCCTGCGAAACCCCGGCAACCTGCCATCATCAGGCAAGGTGCCAAGTCCGGGCTCCCGGCGTACCGGAAGCAAGATGAGAGCGCCTGCGCTCACGAGTTCACGGCCCACGCGGAATTGGAGATGTTCGATGGTGTTCCTCCCGGGCCGAATGTGCATGCTCTAGCCCCTTAGCGAGGGGCCCCCACTTCAACCGCCTCGCCCGCGCAGCCCTCACCTGCGCCCAGTGCCCTTCGCTTCGAAGGGGCATCCGGAGTTGGAGCATGAGTTTCGCTACTGCCCTGCGGTGCCGCGAATGCCACCGCGAATACCCACTCGCAGCACTTCACGTCTGCGATTTCTGCTTCGGCCCGCTCGAAGTCGCCTACGACTACGACGGCATCCGAGCGAACGTCTCCCGCCGCTCAATCGAATCCGGCCCCGCCAGCCTCTGGCGCTACCGCGATTTCCTCCCCTGCGATGCCGGCGCAGCCGTCGATATTGGCGCTGGCTTCACGCCCCTCATCCATGCGCGCAACCTCGGCCGGGCCCTCGGCCTCCCGAACCTCCACATCAAGAATGACACCGTAAACCCCACCTGGTCCTTCAAGGACCGAGTGGTCGCCGTAGCGAGCACGCGGGCGCGCGAGCTGGGCTACGAAAAGCTCGCCTGCGCCAGTACCGGCAACCTTGCGAACAGCGTCAGTGCCCACGCCGCCGCGGCCGGCCTCGAGGCGGTCGTCTTCATCCCGCATGACCTGGAGCTGGGCAAGGTCCTCGGTTCGAGCATCTACGGCCCGACACTGGTCAAGGTCCGCGGCAATTACGACGCCGTCAATCGCCTCTGCGCTGAGCTGGCCGGGAACTACAACTGGGCGTTTGTCAACGTGAACGTCCGCCCGTACTACGCCGAGGGCTCCAAGACGCTTGGGTTCGAAGTCGCCGAGCAGCTTGGGTGGCGCGCTCCCGACCACTGCGTTGTCCCCATTGCCAGCGGTTCGCTGTTTGTGAAGATCCGCAAGGGATTTGATGAGCTGGCGAAGGTGGGCCTGATTGACCCGCCGAAGACGCGCATGAGCGGAGCCCAGGCAACTGGCTGCTCTCCTGTGGCTGCCGCCTGGGAAGAGGGCTCGATGAACTTCCGCCCCCAGCGGCCCGACACAATCGCCAAGTCACTCGCCATCGGCAATCCCGCCGACGGCTACTACAGCCTTGTCCAGCTCCGCGACACCAATGGAGCCTGTGGCAATGTCAACGACGACGAGATCGTGGCTGGCATGAAGCTCCTGGCCGAAACCGAGGGCATCTTCGGCGAGACGGCTGGCGGCGTCACCGTCGCCAGCCTGAAGCAGCTCGTCGCGCAGGGTAGAATCGACCCCGCCGAGTTGACCGTCGCCTTCATCACAGGCGCCGGATTCAAGACGGTCGAAGCCGTCGCCGATTCGCTGAAGCCGCCCCTGGAGGTCGACGCGACCATCGAGAGCTTCGAAGATGCCTACCAGACCCTGCAGAAGGCGGAGGTCCTCACCTGATGGCTATCAAGCGCGTGCGGTTCACCTTCCCCGAAGAGATGATCAAGGAGCCGATCATCTACCTCCTTGGCCGTGAATTCGCTGTTGTCACGAACATCCGCATGGCCGACGTCGACGAGCACACCGGCTGGGTGGTTCTCGAAGTGGATGGCGACCCGAGCGAGATCGAGCGCAGCATCGCCTGGGCGCAGAACAAGGGCGTGCGCGTCGATCCGGTGATGGGCGATATCGTCGAAGGCTAGGATCAGTCGCCTCTATCCCGTCAGCTTCCGGTTGCCGGGGCAGTCCTCGCCGGCAACCGTCAAATGCAACCTGGAGTAGGAAGAGCTCATGGCAATCAACGTTCGCGTTCCACAGCCGCTTCGCGGCCTCACCGCCAACCAGTCCGTTGTGGCTGGCAGCGGTTCGACCCTGTCCGCCTGCATCGATCACCTGGAGACGACCTACCCCGGCATGCGCGCGCGCCTCATGGACGATACCGGCCAGCTACGCCGCTTCGTCAACGTCTACGTGAACGGCGACGACGTGCGCTTCATCGATGGCCTCGCCACCCCACTCAAGGATGGCGACGAGGTGAGCATCGTGCCTGCTGTCGCCGGCGGTTAGTGCCCGGCCCGTGGCGCGGGAGGCCCGGCGAACAGAGCGTCAACCGTGATCGCGAAGCCCGGGACGTGTCGCGAGTCGATGAGGTCGGTCCCGGCGAGGATTCGGCGCGAGCCGCCTTCGTAGATCTCGACTTCGCGCCGTCCAAGGTCCACAACCCATACTGAGGGGATTCCGAACGCCTGATACAGGTCCACTTTGGCGCGCATCTCGCGCCGGCTCTGGCCGAGAGACAGGATCTTCACCGCCACGTCCGGCGGCCGGGTCATCCACTCGTCGTCCGCGGGCGGCGTGGACCGGTAGAACGCGACGTCGGGCAGTGGCGAACTCGGGCCGAGGTTGGCCGAGCCCCGGATGACCGCCCGCGGCTCGACAGCCGCGTAGCCGAACTGGTCGAGGAGCTGACCGATACGCAGGGCGAGCCTGCCGTGACCCCATCGTGGTGACGCTTTCTCGCACACCTCCCCGTCGATGAGCTCGAGCCGCCGCTCGTCGATGTCCGGCATCGCGAGGAATTCTTCCAGCGTCATGCGTGTCTGGATAGCCATGGGGCAATTGTAACAAAACGGCCCCTCCCGAATCGGGAGGGGCCATCGACGTGGTGCGCAAAGCTCAGACTAGAAGAGGTCTTTCTCAGGCGGCTGAGGCGCTGCCTGTGTCTGCTGCGCCGGGGCCGCGGCTGCGGGAGGAGGAGGTGGCGCAGACTGGGGCTGCTGCACCTGCGTGTTTTGCACGGGAGAGGCAGCCGAAGGTGCCTGCTGCGCCTTCTTCGCTGCCTCTGCGTCTTCGTCCTTTACCGCCCGGCGGAACTCTTTGATCGATCCGCCGAGTTCCCGGCCGAGGCCGCTGATCTTGCCGACGCCGAACAGCAGGATGATCACCGCGCCGATGATCAGGAACTCAGGGGCGCCGAGTGAACCAAACATAAGCCATCTCTCTTTGGCCTCCCTCGGGGAGGCCTTGTCTCATGGTACAGGATATTGCCCGGGCGCAAAGGCGTTGTGTTCACCGGCGCTCAGCTGAGTCGCTCGACGAAGACATCCATCGTGCCGCCGCAGATCTTGTCGTCGGCATCTGTCGGCTCCGTCAGGTCGATCGTCACAATCCGCGGCACTCCGTCCTCCAGTACAGACATCGCTTCCTGCCACACCTCCGCCTCGCCGCACCCGCCCCCGATGGTGCCGAAAAACGACCCGTCCCGGTGCACCACCATCTTGGCCCCCGTCTTCCTTGGTGTGGAGCCCCGCGTGCGCGCGACGGTTGCCAGCACCACCGGCTCGCCCTGCTCGATCGCGGTGGCGATCGTCCGGTAGATCTCGTCCTGCATTGCCGTTCGATCGTCGCAGATGGCGGGCGCGGGCTGCAACTGCGGTGAATCGTGAGTGAACGACCGGCGCAGCCCTCGGCAATTCCCCTATGTCGCGCGCCTGCCCCTATTCGGCAGATCCACTGGTTTCTGAGGGGGAAATCCCTCGGAAAAAGGTGGATATCCGGTGAACGGGAGCCTCCTTGTCCTATTGCGGATCAGCATGAGATCCGTAAGTAACTGCGGAGCGACCCGGTCAACGGGCAGCTCACACCACACTCCTGGCAACAACACCGCCAGGCCCCAGCACAGGAGGAAACATGCCCACATCCACCAGGCGCGCCCGCAGGCTTGCCGCCGTGGCCGTTCTCGCCATCATTGCCGTCGCCTCGCTCGGCTTTGCCGCCGGCAACACCGTCCCGAACACCAAGGCCGGTGATGGCTCCGGGACGATCACTGGCTACGCCGTGAGTGCAGTCCACTACAACCTCAACGCCGCCGACCCTTCCAACATCGACAGCGTTGCCTTCACGCTTGATTCCGCTCCGGCGGCCTCGTCGACGATAAAGGTGAGGCTCGCGGCCGTGGGCACATGGTTCACCTGCCCCGTGGCTGCCTCGCCCACTTGCAACACGCCCGGCGCCACCGTTGTGAGCGCTGACCAGCTGACTGTCGTGGTCGCTGACTAGAGCCAGAGTCGGGGGCGGTCGTCCGGCGGCCGCCCGGCCTCTCACACGGGGAAGACGATGAACAAGCGGCGGGTGGTCGCGTCGCTGGTCTCGGCTATGACGTTGGCACTGGTCATCGTGGCCTGGGTGACGCTCGCGCCCACCAGGCTGGGTGGCCAGGTCGCCTATGTCATTGTCGATGGCAACAGCATGGAACCAGGGATGCACCGCGGCGACCTCGCCGTGGTCCGGCGCTCCCACGCCTACGCCGAAGGCGACGTCGTCACCTATCGCCACCCCGGAATCGGACCCGTCATCCACCGCATCGTTGGCCGCAACGGCGAGCGCTACACGCTCAAAGGCGACCACAACAGCTTCCTCGACAGCTTCGAACCGGCCCAGGCCGACATTGTCGGCAAGCTCTGGTTCCATGTTCCCGCTCTCGGGCGGCTGATCACCCCGTTCCAGCAACGCCGCAATGCCATCCTCCTCCTCGTCGCCGTTTCCCTGGCGACCTTTGGCGGCGGGTCCCGCGCGGCGGCCCGGAAGCACAAAGACGGTACGGTGCCCGGCCCGGATGGCCGCACCGCCAGACGGAGGCCGGTGATGGGCTCTACCAACCAGAACCTTCAGGAGTGCTTGGTTGCGCTGGGGGCGGCCGCATTGGTCTTCCTCGCCCTGGCCCTGTTCGCATTCGGTCGCCCGGCCACGCGCCAGGTGCCGGACGACATCGTCTACACTCAATCGGGCGCGTTCACCTACTCGGCGCCATCCACTGATGGCGCCATCTATGACACCCCCTCCGCCGTCACTGGCGACCCGGTCTTTCGCCGGCTGAGCGACAGCATCACCGTCCGGTTCGACTACTCATTCGCGAGCGGGAGCTCCTTTGCCGGTGGCGGCACGCACCGCCTGGTCGCCGAGGTGAGCGACGTCGGCGGGTGGAAGAGGACAATCGAGCTTCAGCCATCGCGGCTCTTTGAGGGGGCGGCCTCCAGCGTAGAAGGCGTCCTTCGGCTTGCGGAGGTGGACGCCATGATCAGGCGCTTGGAGGGCGAGACAGGCGTCCATAGCCCGTCCTACACCCTCGCGATCGCGCCGCAAGTCGATGTGGCCGGGACCCTTGGGGGCCGCGAATTCCGCGATGCCTTCGCGCCGCTCCTCGTCCTCAAGCTCGACGAGTTCCAGCTCTCTCTCGCCCGGCGCAACCCCGCCGAGACCGATCCCGTCGCGCCCGCCGCCGGTGGCGTCCTCCGCGGTACCCGGACCGAGACCAACTCGGTCGCTCTCCTGATCACCGAAGTCGATGTCCCGACGGCGAGGTGGGTCGCGCTCTTGGGTCTTGGGATCATCATCGTCAGCGCGGGCCTCTTCGTCCTGGATCTGACGCGGCACCATCCGCCGGCCGGCGATTCGGCGGCACGATTCAACAGCCGCTACGGCCTCGCGGTGGTCACGGTTCGCAGTGTTCCTGTCACCCGCGCCTCAGTGATCGATGTCGCTTCTGTCGATGATCTGGCGAAGGTCGCCCTGCGCAACGGCGGTCTCATCCTTCAGGAGACCCGTCCGGGCTTCCATGCCTACTTCGTCCAGGAGGGGGCGGTGGTCTACCGCTACGCAGTCGTCGATGCTGTGCCACGGCGTCGCCGGAGCGAGGCCGCGGCGTGAGGCTCCCGGGCTCTCACCGGATCGCCGTTGTGGCGCTGCTTGGGCTCTCACTTGCGGGCCTGGCCAGCGCCGTCGCTGCCGCCAACACGGTCGTCCCTTCCCGGGCGGGCATGGCCACGCTGCCCATCACTCCTGGCAGCCTCGCTCCCGCCGAATGCAGCGCTGTCATCACCGTCACGCGCCTTGTCCTGGGTTCAGGGAAGTTCAACGGTACGAACAGTTCCGAGCTGATCCTCGGCAGCGGCGGCAGCGATGATATCAACGGCGGCGGTGGCGCCGACTGCATCCTGGGCGGTGGCGGCGACGACCTGGTGACCGGCGGGTCCGGGACCGACGTCCTCATCGGAGGTCCCGGCGACGACCGCCTTCGCGGCGGCGGTGGCGACGATTGGCTCTACGGCGGTCGCGGGATCGACGACCTCGATGGCAGTGGCGGCACGGACTCGTGCTTCGGCGGCGGTGACGTTGGCGACACGTTCTCGCGCTGCGAGGTCTCCGGGCCATAGGCCGCGCTACTGCCAGCGCGGATAGCTGCCGAGCACCTTGAGGTCGGCGCACAACGGCCGGATCGCTTCCAGCACGCCGGCTCCGAGCGGCTCCGAGCGATGGCAATCGAAGTCGATGAGAAACACGTACTCCCCAAATACCAGCCGGGTCGGTCGGCTCTCGATCTTCGAGCAGTTGATCGCTCGCGACGCGAACTCGTTCAAGACGCCCGCCAGCGAACCGGGCCGGTCGACGGCGAAAGTGAACGCGATCGACGTCCGGTCGTGCCCCGTTGGCGGCGGGGTCCCGTGCCCGATAAGGAGAAATCGCGTTGCGTTGTTCGCGGCATCCTGGATGCCCCGCGCCAGCACGGAGGCGCCCTGAAGCTCGGCCGCCCGCGCCGTCCCGATGGCGGCGGCGTCGCCGGTGCGTTTCCACATCAGACCGACCGCTTCCGCAGTCGAAAGCGCAGCTTCGGCGTGCGCTGCCGGGAACTCCCGCTGCAGAAACCTCTGGCACTGGCCAAACGCCTGGGGGTGGGAGTAGATCACGCGCACATCGGCCGCACGGGTGCCCGGCTTCACGATCAGGTTGTGCTCGATCGGCACCACAAGCTCGGCCAGGATCTGGAGTGCCGTGTCATGGATCAGGATGTCGAGCGTCTCGGCCACCGAGCCGCTGATGGAGTTTTCGATCGCGACGACGCCCGCATCGGCCACGCCCGAATCCACGGCCGCCGCCACCGCGGCGTGCGAAGGGCAAGGCAGCATCTCCGCCCCCGGCGCAAACCCCATCGCTGCCATCTCGCCGAACGTCCCCGGTGGCCCCAGGAAGGCCAGCTTCACCGCCTCAAGTGTCCAGTCCGTGGGTGGAGCCGATCAACGCCTCCCGCAACATGCCCTGGCTTTCCGTGCGCGTCACCACCACAAGGACGTCGCCCGCGTGCAGGCGCGTGTCCCCGCTGGGGATTCGCGGCACACCACCAGGATCGACAATCAACGAGATCAGCGACTCTGGCGGGAGCAGCACCTCCCGCACCGACCTCTCCACCGCCGGGGATGTTTCGGGAAGCCGGATCTCGAACATCTCGAGACCGCCGTGCAACTGGAGGAGCGGGATCATCTCGTGCGTCGGGAGTTCCTGTTCAATCTGGGCGAGGACGGCCGTCGTCGCGGAGATGGTCGTCTCGATTCCGCGCTCCTTGAAGAGGAGCCCGTTCTTCGGGTTGTTGATGCGCGCGATTGTGCGGGCCACTCCCCGCCGTCGCGCCACCTCGCACACCACGAGGTTGTCTTCGTCGTCGCCCGTTACGGCTGCCACGAGGTCGGCTCGCGAGACTCCTGCGGCATCGAGAACGGTCGCCTCGCACCCGTCGCCGCACACCACGCTGTCACCAAGCTCCTCTGCGACGGCATTCACCCGGGACTGGTCGCGTTCGATCACCAGCACTTCGTTGTTGGCCCTGATCAGCTCCTGGGCGAGATAGAACCCGACCTTTCCGCCGCCGGCGACAATCACATACATGGCTAGTCCCTGCCCTCGCTGCTGCCCACGAGCATGCTCACCATGATTTGCGCCCCAAGGCTGGTTGGACTGAACGTCTCCAGGCCCATTTCGCGGAAGATCTCCTCCCGAACGGGGTCGTAGATGCGGCACAGGACCCGCTTCACGCCGTAGACCTCGCGCGCCATCTGGCTGGCGAAGTAGTTTCGATTGTCGCCCTGCGTTACCGCAAAGAAGGCATCCGCTTCCCGGATTCCGGCCCTTTCGAGCGCTGGACCATCCATTCCATTACCGACCGCCTGGGTGCCGCGGAAGCCCGGCGGAAGGCGGCGGAACGCTGTCGGGTTCGTGTCCATCACCGTCACCCGGTGCCCGACTTCGTCGAGCTTCGTCCCAATGCGCGCTCCGAGCCGGCCGCATCCCATGATCACCACATTCATCGTCTCACCCCTGCCGACATCTTCCGCTTCCTATTCCGGCTGCGCCACAGCCTGCCGCACCACCCAGACCTGGCACGGCGCATGCTTGAGCACGAAGTCTGCGGTCCGTCCCACCTGGAAGTCCCCAACGAGTCGCTTGTAGCCGATCCCGAGGACAATCGCGTCCACCCCGCGGTCGCGTGCTTCGTCGACAATGGCCGGACCCGCCTCCCGCGCCTGGAGGAGTTCGCCCGTGACCTTGTAGTCGGCCCTGGCGGCCACGTCTTCCGCATGGCGGAGCAGCTGCTCCCCCCGCCTCGCTTCGCTGTCCATCTCGATGTTCAGGGGCAGCGATCGCAGGACTTCGATCACGTGCACGACCGCGACCTTCCCCTTCCCGGGCTTCGCGAGCCGACACGCCATGCTCACCGCCTCCAGGCTCGCAGCCGAATTCGTCACTGGCACCAGGAGCGAGCGGAATTGCGTCATCCTGCCCTGCCGCGCCGGATCATCGTTGGTCGTCTTGAGCGAACCACAGCCGCACTACACCGTTGATGATGAGAACGATACCGATGGCTGTGCCGATATTCCATGCTGATGTTTGCGTGAGCATGAAAAAGATGAGCGCAATGCCCAGGATGATGGAGATCACGGAGAACGCGTAGTTGGCGGTGCGCATGATTGACCGCGTGGAGGAGGAAGCGGGGGCGCTCCGCCAGGCTCTTGTGATGCTACGCCTGCGCCCAAGAACAGGAAACAGACAACATCTGCAGGCCGGCATGGCCGACCGGGCAGACCGAGACGCTGAGGTCGCCCCCCGGGGGACGACCTCAGCGTCTCACGAGCTCAGCGCCCCGTTCCGTGCTACGAAGCTCTTCCCGCCCGCCGCCGCGCCCGCAGCGTTCCCGCGAGCACGACAGCCGCGGGCACCGCAAGCCAGATGGCCACAGCCGCGGCCGCTGCGCCGGCGGCCGCCGCGTAGCGGCCCGCGTCGAGCGTCCACTCCCAGGCGTCCATGAAGGACTCCCGTGGGCTCGGCGGTCCGTCCTCGCCCGGCTTCTCCCTGGTTGGCGGCGGCGGCGCCATCGTGATGTCGATCGTAGCCAGATCGCTCAAGTCGTCGAGCATGTTCATCTGGCCCTGGATGCGCTCGATCTGGAGCCGAATGCTGTCGATCCGGTCGCTGACGGTCATGATCTCCTGGATCGTCTTCGCCTGGCCGAGGAGAGTCAGGTATTGCGACTCGCTCCGCTGCAGGTTTCGGAGACGGCTCTGCAGGTCGGTGTACTGGTCTGTCACCTCCCGCGATCCCGACTCCTCCTTCATCACCTTGCCCCCCGGCAACGTGCGCAGGTTCTGCAGCACGTCCTGGTAGGCGGCGACAGGCACACGCACGGTGAGCGTGGCGTAGGTGCGTTCCACACCGGCGAGATCCTTCTTCGCGTACACACTCGACCTGTCGATGAACCCGCCCGCATTCCGCGCCACGCGACTCGCCTCGGCGAAGGCGGCGTGTACATCGCCGGCCGCGATATCAAGCTTCGCATTAAAGATGATCTTGCGTTCGAGCTGATTTGCCGCCGAGCCCTGCGTGTCGTTGCCCCCACCGGCGGTCGTACTGTAGGCGGATCCGTTTGCCGCCTGGGTCGCGCTGGCCACCGGCGCACCGCCCTTCGACTCTGCCATGCCGCCGATCCCAATCGTGCGTCCGGCGTCGCGCTGTCCGGTGTCGGCATCCTGTGGCCCCAACGGGGCGATGCTGCTGATGCCGTCCTGACTGCTGTTGTCCGGGGTGCTATCGCCGCCGCACGCCGCGACGGCCACGGATGCGATGAGTGCCATGATCGCCATCCCGGCGATGATCCGTGCGCTTCTCATTTCCAATGCTCCCTCTCCGGTGTCTGTTCTTTCCGACGAGAAGGACCGCCCGTTGGTTCCGCCGGGCGCAGGCCAAGGGAAAGACGCCTTTCGGCTCCAAGTCTGGAGAGCCGCATGCGGTCGCAGGCTGCCTGGTACAAGGAACGGGACGCGAGAGGAACGCCTTCGCGTTCACCTCGTGCCCCGTCTGAATGGCCGGCGAGCCGGACCCCAGGCCGCCGAACGCCCGTTCGGCGGTTCGTCAGTGCGTCGCGTCGCCCTCGATCACGCCCGCGGGCCTGATCTTGATCGTTCGCGCCCGGGCTTCGACCTTCTTCGGCAGGGCGAGGCGCAGCAGCCCGTGGGCGAACTCGGCCTTCGCGTTCTCGGCGTCGACCGTCGGCGGCAGCCGCAGCGTCCGCTGGAAACTCCCGTAACGGAGTTCGCGGCGCAGGTAGTCCTGCTCGTCGGTTTCCTCTTCGTGCTCGAATGTGCCCTTGATGGTCAGGCCGTCGTCCTCCACCGAGATGTCGACGTCTTTCGGGTCGATGCCCGGCATTGCGGCTTTGATAACGAATTCCTCGTTCGTTTCGTAGACGTCGAGGCCCAGCATGAGCGGGCCCAGGTCCTCGCCGTTTCGCAAGGAGGGCAGGCGGCCGAAGCTCTGGTCAAAGAGCCGGTCCATGGCATTGCGGACCCCGGCCATTTCGGCGAACGGGTCCCAACGGATGAGGTTGGATGCGGACATCGTGATTCTTCTTACATGGGTGCCGACCGCGATCGAACGCATCAATTCACTCCTGGCAATGCAAGTTATCTGACAATAGCTTTATCAATTTCCCTCAGCGAACTCGTTGCGAGCCTCCTCCAGCCCTGTTAGAGTGGAATCTGCCGATGGCCAAGAGCTTCTACGACCTGCTTGGAGTCCCCCGTGGGGCGAACGACAAGGACATCCGCTCCGCCTACCGCAAGCTCGCGCGCAAGCACCACCCCGATGTGAATCCCAACGACCGGTCCGCCGAAGCGCGGTTCAAGGAGATCAACATCGCAAACGATGTCCTCTCCGACCCCGACAAGCGAAAGAAGTACGACAAGTACGGCGACCGCTGGGAACAGGCCGACCAGATCGAAGAGGCCCAGCGCCGCCAGTCGGCGGGGTCCTGGGCCCGCTACGGCCCGGCCGATGGCGGTCTCCGGCAGGAGATGGGCGGCGATTTTGGCTCTATCTTCGATAGCCTCTTCCGGCGCGAGCGCGCCGGCCCCCGCGGTGCACCCGCCAGCCGCCGTGGTCAGGACGTGGAGACCCCGGTCGACGTTTCCCTCGAGGAGGCCTTTCACGGAACGGCCCGGACCGTACAGCTCCAGGCTGCCGAGTCGTGCCGCACCTGCGGCGGCTCCGGCCAGATCGCCGGCGCGATCTGCCATGGCTGCGACGGCATCGGCCAGGTGCTCAAGCCGCGCCGTCTCGAAGTCAAAGTCCCTGCCGGCGTGAAGACGGGTTCGCGCGTTCGCGTCGCCGGCGAAGGCCGTCCCGGCCTCGGGGGTGGTCCTCCGGGGGATCTCTACCTCGTTGTCACTGTCCAGCCCCACGCTCGCTTCGAACGGAAAGGCGACGACCTCACGGTCGAGGTCGGCGTTCCCCTCATCGAGGCTGTCCTCGGCGGCGAGGTTGAAGTGCCGACCGTCGATGGCCGCGTGGCCCTGCGCGTTCCCGAGCTGACTCAGAACGGGCGCCAGTTTCGTCTTGCCGGAAAAGGCATGCCCGTGCTCGGCACGTCCGGCAAGCGTGGCGACCTTTTCGCCCGCGTTCGTGTCGAGCTTCCAGACCACCTCGCCGACCGCGAGCGAGAGCTGTTCCGGCAGCTTCGCACCGCCCGGGACGAGGCGAACGCCTCGTTCCCCCAGTAGCGAACCAAGGATGTGACGCCCCATGGCCAAGCCGCGTGACCCGCGCCCCGGTGACGGGATGTCCGAGGACGAGCCCTGCTACGTCATCTCTATTGCTGCCCACCTGGTCGGCATGCACCAGCAGACCCTTCGCTACTACGAACGAGCCGGGCTCATCGAACCCCGGCGCACCCCCGGCAACATCCGCATGTACTCGAACAGCGACATCCAGCGCATCCGCCAGGCCCAGCGCCTGATCGACGATCTCGGCGTGAACCTCGCTGGCGTCGACGTCATCCTCCGCATGAGCGAACAGCTCCGCTTCCTCCAGGAAGAACTCCAGGCCGTCCGCACCGAACTCGACCGCCTCCGCAGCACCCGCCTCCCGGCGCCGTACCGGGAAGGCACGAGGCACGAGGGATGAGGAACGAGAGGAGTGACAGGTGGCAGCCGTGACCCGCTTCGGGGATCTTGTTGCCTGGCAGAAAGCGCGTGCCCTCTGTCGCGAGATCACGGTGTTGGTCGAACAGCCGCCCGTTTCCCAGAAGTACGCTTTTCGCGATCAAACTCGGCGGGCGGCTGTGTCCGTGATGTCGAACATCGCGGAGGGCTTTGATCGTGGCAGCCGCGCCGAGTTCCACCACATGCTGTCCATCGCCAAGGGCTCCTGCGCCGACATCGACAACACCACCTTCACGAGGCTCCGCGGCCAGACCGAAGAGGTCAGCCGGATCGTCGGTGGCTTGCGGGCATCGGTCGCCCGGCAACGCGCCGCGGATCGGTCATCGGCATGACCTCCGCCACTCGTGCCGCGTACCTCGTGCCTCGTACCTCGCCACTTCGTCCGGAGGAACTCCCATGATGCGACAAGACCGGTTCACCGAGCAGGCACAACAGGTGCTCGCCCAATCCCAGGACATCGTCCGCCAGCAGCGGCATAGCCAGTGGGGCGTGCCCCACGTCCTGGCGGCCCTCATCGGCTTCAAGGGTGGGCTCGCCCAGCAGGTCCTGGCCCGCCTAAGAGTCGATACCAACCGTCTGCGCGACCGCGTCGGCCAGGTGCTCGGCGAGATGCCGAAGCTCCAACACGACGTCGTCCAGATCTACACCACTCCCGAAGTCGTGCGCATGATGGAGGTCGCCAACGCCGAGGCCGAGCGGCTCAAGGACGAATACGTCGGCGTCGAACACCTCCTCATCTCCGTTGCCGACAACGAGGAGAGCGGCGCGACCCACATCCTTGCCGAATCCGGCGTCACCAAGGAGGGCATCTACCGCGCCCTCCAGGAGATCCGCGGCAAGTCCCGCGTCACCAGCCCCACCGCCGAGAGCCGCTACCAGTCGCTCGAGAAGTACTCCACCGACCTCACGCAGCTCGCCCGTGAAGGGAAGCTCGACCCCGTCATCGGACGCGACGTCGAAGTCCGCCGGGTGATGCAGATCCTCAATCGCCGCACGAAGAACAACCCCGTCGTCATCGGCGAGGCAGGCGTCGGCAAGACCGCCATCGTGGAGGGGCTTGCCCAGCGCATCGCCAGCGGGGACGTTCCCGAGAACCTCCAGGACAAGCGCGTCCTTGCCCTGGACATCGGCGCTCTCATCGCCGGCTCCAAGTTTCGCGGCGAGTTCGAAGAGCGCCTCAAGTCCGTCATGGAGGAGGTCAAGCAGTCCGACGGAGAAGTCATCCTCTTCATCGACGAGTTGCACAACGTCATGGGCGCGGGTGGGGCCGAAGGCGCCATCGACGCCAGCAACCTCATGAAGCCGGCCCTCGCCCGCGGGGAACTACGCGCCATTGGTGCCACCACCCTCGACGAGTACCGCACGCGGATCGAGAAGGACCCTGCGCTCGAACGCCGCTTCTCCCCGGTCTACGTCGAGGAGCCGACGATCG
>CAZCDK010000058.1:13854-14434 GCA_964497285.1 uncultured Anaerolineaceae bacterium
CGTTTCCAGCCGGTGTTCGTCGGCGAGCCCTCGGCGGCGGACAGCGTCGCCATCCTGCGCGGCCTCAAGCAGAAGTATGAGGTCCACCACGGCATCCGCATCCAGGACGCGGCGATTCTCGCCGCGGTGCGCCTCTCCAGCCGCTACATCACCGACCGCCACCTGCCCGACAAGGCGATCGACCTCATCGACGAGGCCGCCAGCAAGCACGTCATCGACTCCCAGGCGCTTCCCGGTAACGTCCGCGACCTCAAGGCCCGCCTCGACGAACTCGCCCTCGAAGCCGAGGCCGCCATCCAGAAGGAAGACTACGAGGCCTCCGCCCGCATCAAGCAGGAGGTCCTCACGCTCCAGGAGGAGTACTCGACTCTCCGCGCCGAGTGGGCCAAGGATCACAACATCGAGATGCGCGTCACCGTCGAGGACATCGCTGCCCTCGTCGGCCAGATCACCGGCATCCCCGTCTCCCGCCTGGAGGAGACCGAGAACTAGAAGCTCCTGAAGATGGAGGCGCACCCGCACGAGCGCGTCATCGGCCAGCAGCAGGCCATCGCCGCCCTCAGCGATGCCATCCGCCGCC
>CAZCDK010000059.1:0-13332 GCA_964497285.1 uncultured Anaerolineaceae bacterium
TGATCATTAGCCTATGCAATAGGCCGGACGGACTTCTTCATCACCCTGCTATACTTGCGCGGTCGCTTGGGGTCCGGACTCGTCACCGGTACCCCTTACCGTGTGGAGCTATGTCAATAATTCGTCGGACTCTTGCGCTCGGTATATAGGCGAACCATACAAGACCGCCCCTAACTACCCCGGTGGGGATGTGACGTTCCATTGCTGCATCAAAGCTCTGGTCGCCGTCCATAGCCCAGCTAAGGGCGCTCAAGCGACCTATCAAACGACGGTGGATAACCCGAGCCGACGATACGTAATCGGAGAACTGTGGCCACCAGCGCGGTATTGAAGGTCGCCGTTGCACTCGTTACCGGCGTTTGACGCGCGCATTGCATCCGCGTTGCCGCGGGAATCGAGAGCACCGGCGGCAGGCTCACTGCCTGGCAGAAGAGAAGCCACGGGATACCCGCTCTGCTGTTCCCGGCTCGGCAGCGCCAAATGCGCCCGGCCAAAGTCGCCTGAACCCGGCCATGACTGCAGGATCCTCCACGTACTTGACTGCCAACTTTAGTTTTCGAGATCTCCACGATCCGTCCTGATGCGGCAACTGCAACTCAAGTCGTCCATTCCAGCTTTTGGTGGCAGTAAATTCCACGCGAAACCGCACGCACTCACCTGCAAACTTGGAAACGGCTCGTTCGAAGACGCCGATCATCCACCCGTCCAAGCTTCGCTCGCTGCGAATCTGCGGGGACTTTACGTGGTGATACCTCTCCGTATCTTGTCTCATCTCAGCGTCGGTCGACCGAATTAAGCCCACTTCGACGTCTCTGGACGTTGAAGGGCCCCATCTGCCAAGCCTACCTCTCGAGACCATCCTCACGCGACATTGCTCGATCGTTAGATGCTCTCGCGGTCGTGCAATCAAAATTATCTGGAACGTGTCACCCTTAAAAGCCAGTTGCTTGGATTCCGCATAGGGCTCCGCTATCGAGCATTCCTCTTTCGGTCTGAGCGCTCCGCGCAATGAGAAATGGGTGCGTCGTCGCCACCGCCATTGAATCGCGAAAAAGGCCCAGGTTGCGAGCACAAGAGCTATGCCGACGGCCTCGCCCAGAGACACGTCCCGCGTCACATCCGGTCGGAAGGTCACACCATCGAAAATAGTCATCGTGATTAGCCCCCGGTGATTGACGTGTAGTCACCATAATAGGTGACATGGACCAGACATGTCTAGTATCAGAAGCAGGAGAGCGGCTCTCGCGAACGTCTCTTCACGTCTTCGTTCGTGTATCGCGGGTAAGAGTGGCCCAACTTCTGAACCCTGAACACCACATTACTGCCCAGGAGCGCTTCGTTGAGCACTTCGCAACGGTTGTGGCTCTCGACTACTGACCACTGATGCCGGTCCCTGCCACCCACCCCTTCCACATCCGCCGCCCAACCCCGCACCCTGTCCCCGACCATGCACCGGACCGCCAGCGCCGCAGCCTTCGTTCGACGAACCCGCTCGCCTCTCGCCGAACAAGGCGAAACCCTAGTTCAACAAGTCATTTTTTCGCAGAAACGCCTTTCGCACGGCCACCCGCGCCCGCGAGCGCATTGCGTCAAGCGTTCAGCCCGCGAAACTTCTTCGAACCACGCCGCGTTCGTCCACGCAGGGAGGCACCCATGCCCGACACCCCCTCCTGGTTCGACACCGCCCGCTTCGGGATGTTCGTGCACTGGTCGCACTGCAGCCAGGCGGGGATCGAGGTCTCGTGGCCGCTGGTCGGCGGCGCGGGCGCGGTCATCCCCGGCGCATCGCCCATCGGCGTGGACGAGTACCACGCCCTCGCCCGGACCTTCGACCCCGCTCCCGGCGCGCCGCGCGAGTGGGCCCGCCTCGCCCGGCAGGCCGGCATGCAGTACGCCGTCCTCACCACCAAGCACCACGACGGCTACGCGCTCTTCGACACGAAGCTCTCGGACCACTCCACCGTGCATTCGCCCTGCGGCCGCGACCTCGTGCGCGAGTACGTCGACGCCTTTCGCGCCGAGGGCCTCCGCATCGGCTTCTACTTCTCCCTTATAGACTGGCATCACCCGGACTACCCGGCGTTCACCGACGCGGACCGGCCCTACCGCTGGGGCCAGTGGCGGCAGCCGTCGCCGGAGCAGTGGGAGCGCTACCTCGCCTTCATGCTCGGTCAGGTGCGCGAGCTTCTCACCAGCTACGGCCAGGTCGACGTGTTCTGGTTCGACGGCGGCTGGGAGCGTTCGCGCGACCAGTGGCGCGCCGCGGACCTCGAAGCCCTCATCCGCGAGTTGCGACCCGGCATCCTCCTGAACGACCGGCTCGCCGGCGGGGGCGACTACTGGACGCCCGAGCAGTTCGTGCCCGCGCAGCCGCCCGCCCGCCGTTGGGAAACCTGCATGACCATGAACGAAAGCTGGGGCTACAACCCGGCCGACACTGCCTACAAGTCCCCGCGCGACGTCATCCATTCCCTTTGCGAGGTGGCCTCGCGCGGCGGCAACCTCCTCCTCAATGTCAGCCCCATGGCCGACGGCGCCCTTCCGCCGGAGCAGGTCGAGCGCCTCGCGACGGTCGCCGAATGGATGGAACGCAACCGCGAAAGCATCGTCGGCACCACGCCCGGCCTCGAACCGTGGCAGTTCTACGGCACGTCGACCCGCCGCGGCGACCGGGTCTACGTCCATTGCCTCATGCGTCCCTACGACGTCGTCACCGTCCGCGGCCTCCATGTGCGCAAGGTCCGGCGCGTCACCGCGCTCGCCACCGGCGAAGACCTGGCGTTCACCACCCGCATCTCCGCCATGGACCGTCTCCTCAACCCCGACCCCGTCGGCGAACTCCACATCACCGTCCCCGACCGCCTCGTCGACCCCCTCGCCACGGTCCTGGCGCTCGACTTGTGACTGTTGACTGGTGCTAGACTATCTGGGGAGCTGCGTGGCGATTGACTGGGTAGAACATCCGTGCTACAGTCAATCACTCACAGCGAGGTGACCGAATATGGCTGAAACGGATCTCCAAAGACTATTGGCAGCGGCAAAGGCTGTGCGAATGACGCCCGAGGCGCGCGAGCGCCAGCGGCGGAGTTTCGCATATGGCAACACGCATGCCGAGAACGAGCAGATCACCCGCCAGACTATCGATCGCGCGGCGGATCGGTTGAGCAGTGATGGTGGACAGGCGGAGTAGACCCGGGAGTCTATCGCCAAGTCTGGCGGTACTGACGGATCAGCAGATTGCTGACAAGGAGGCGGAAAACGGCCTCCTTCAGTTTGACCAGATGTTCGCGTGGATCGACGAATCGCTGCAGGACGGGCGACAGCCTCTGTCACCCGATCGAATTCGTGAGTTTCAGCGGCTGGCCATCGATGGATTGGAAGCGGCGCCTGGTCAGTTTAGAGAGGAACCGATCTGCATTGATGGCTCGGTCCACGACCCGCGACCATGGGAAGAGGTGCCGGGGCTCGTGGAGGAGATGTGCGGCTATCTGAACGCCAGCTGGGCAGACTCGGAGCCCCTCAGCACGACTACTACTCGGCCCTGGACGATGCCGATGCGAAGTGGCTAAAGGGGGCCTTGGACGTCTCGTTCATGGAGGCGATCGTGCGCGATGCTCTACAGGTTCAGTTGACAGAGGCGCTGCAGCAGAACTAGTTGGTACTCGCTGTGCCTTGCCTCCCAGTCCGACCGCCGCCCACTGGCTACTGGCTACCGGCTACTGAATACTGCCAACATGCGTCCCTTCACCGTCGCCTGCTGCCAGGTCCGCGCCTACGACCTCGAGGACGCCGAGGAGAACCTCCAGAACCTCCTCCGCGCACTCGACGAAGCGGGCCGCGCGGGCGCCCAACTCGTCGGCCTGCCCGAGTGCGCCTACCCCGCCTACTACATCCGCGACGCCAACCCCTACGCCCGCCCCGGCGTCCGGCCCTTCGACGAAGTCGCCAGCCTGTTGGCGGCGAAGGCCAAGGAACACGGCTACTGGCTCGCCGCGGGCCTGGCCGTGCCCCTGGCCGATGGCGCCGTCACCAACAGCGGCGTCATCTTCGACCCCGAAGGCGAGGTGCGAGGCCGCTACGACAAGAGCTTCCTCTGGCACTTCGACAACGAATGGTTTGCGCCCGGGGGCCGCTTCCCCGTCTTCGACACGGGCTTCTGCCGCTTCGGCGTCCTCATCTGCGCCGACGGCCGCCAGCCCGAGATTGCCCGCTCGCTTGCCGTCAACGGGGCCGAAGTCATCCTCGACCTCACAGCCTGGGTCTCCTGGGGCCGCACCGTCCCCGAGCTTTCGACCACCCAGTGCGAGTACCTCATGCCCGTGCGCGCCTTCGAGAACGGCGTCTGGGTGGCCGCCGCGGACAAGTGGGGGCCCGAGGACGGCAGCATCATCTACGCCGGACGCTCCTGCGTGATCGATCCGCTGGGCACGGTCCGCGTCTGCGCCCCCAGCGACCGTGACGCCGTCGTGACGTTCGAAATCGAGCCGATGGCCTGCGAGATCGTCCCGCGCCGGCCGGCGCTCTCCGGGCCGCTGGTCGAACCGACCGCCTCGCTGCCCATCAGGGCCCTGCTCGACGAGCCGCTGGTGCCTTCGCGCGAGAACCGCAGGGTGGCCGTCGTCCCCGGCGAAGGTCCGTTCGACGCCGCGAAGCTCGCCGCCCGGTACGCCGCCCTGCGCCGCCAGGACGCCGATCTCGTGGTCTTCGCCGGCATGCCTGGCCCGGCCACATGGCAGCGAAGCATCGGCATGATCGAGAAGGTCGTTCGCGAACAGGGCGGGGCGGCGGCGTTCGCCGTCGATGTCGATGGCCGCGAACCGCGCCGTGAGATGGCCCTCGTCACCCCGGCGCGGACCTTCCTCCACCACGCCACGCACGAGCGCGGGGGTGTCCTCGGCGAATGGCCCGCGCCCGTGGTCGAAATGCCCGCCGGCCGCATCGGCCTCCTCTGCGGCGATGAAGGGCTCGTTCCCGAGGTCGCTCGCTGCCTCGCGCTCGAAGGTGCCGACATCCTCGCGTGGTCCGTCTTCGAACCCGGCCCCATGGTGGAGAGCGTCGCCCGCGCTCGCAGCGACGAGAACCGCGTCTACACCGCCTCTGCCTGGCCCGATGGCGGCGTCATCACGTCACCATCCGGCGCGCTGCTGACGGCCGTCCCTGCTGCCACAGGCGTGGCGATGGCCGCCCAGGTGAACCGTGCCCTCGCCCGTTGGAAGGACATGGCCCCCGGCACGAATGCGATTCTGGATCGTATGCCCCAGGCCTACGGCGCCCTCGTCAGGTAGCCAGGAAGTGTCAGCGCGCTTCTTCGAGCTCTTCGCCCTGGTTGCCATCGTCACACTCGTTGGCATGGGCGTCGCGCGGCTACTCGTGTTGCGCGCCCGCGGCGTCGGCGTCCTTGCGGCAGACCGCCGCCGCGGTGCCGGTCCGGTGCTTTTCGACTGCCTTGAGGCTGTGCTGCTGCTCTCCTGGTTCTACGAGATCGTGGCCTTTTCCCTCCCTCTTCCGGGCGCCATGACGCCGCCCGCGCTGGAGCACGTCGTGGCCACCAACACGGCCATGCGCACTGCCGGGGCGGTGGCCATGGTCGCGAGCATCGCTCTCTATGGGCTCGCGCTGTGGGCCTTCGGTGCGTCGTGGCGAATCGGGATCGACCGGGAGCGGGCTGGTCCCCTTGTGACCGGCGGGGTCTTCGCCCGGAGCCGCAATCCGATCTACGTGTCGATGAACCTGTTCGGCCTTGGGTCGTTCCTCGCCCTGGGCCAGCTCGCGCTCCTCGCCCTTGCCCTCGCGAATGGCGTGCTCTTCCACTTTCTGATTCGCCGCGAGGAGCGCTTCCTCGAGGAAGCCCACGGCGACGCCTACCGTCGCTACTGCGCCCGCGTCCGCCGCTACCTGACGCTTCCGTGAGCCCGTTGCGTTGCGCGGGGAGACTACTGCCGGGGCTGCAGGACCATGATCGTCAGATCCTGGGGAAGCTGCCCCCGCGTGATCTGGAGGCGCGCCTGGGGCTCGGCCTTCGATCCTGTCTCCTTGAGGAACCGGTCGATGGGGTCCAGGTCGAGCTGTTCGAACTCGGTCCTGAAGTTCATGGGGATCGCGACGCGCGGCTCGATCGCCGTCATGATGTCGGCTGCGGCGGGCGATGAGATCGCGTTCTGCCCCCCGACCGGGAGCAGCAGGATCTCGATGTCGTTCAGCTCTTCCAGCACGCTCGCGGTGGGTGCCGCGGTGAGCAGCCCCAGGTGGCCAACGCGGATACCGTCGAGTTCGCAGACGAAGGCCACGTTGCGCGAGCCGTCGGCGCGCTTCATCGCCACACCTGTCACGAGGATGCCGCCGATCTCGTATTCGCCCGGGGCGTCGAGCACCCGCGGTTCGCCGCCGACGCCTTCGACATAGGAATAGCCCGGGTCGTCGCGGCGACTGACGGTCACGACGTTCGCTGTCGGCTTGCCCAGGCGGTAGCCCGATTCCGGGGGGCATGGGTCGGTGATGACGATGCCTTCGCGGCCCCTGAGCCGGAAGCAGTTGCGGCCGAGCCATGTGATCTCCACGTCCCGATCGTATCCCCATGCGCTCCTATGCGGAATGAATCGATCACAGGGATAAGCAGATATGGATCGGCCGTCACTCCCTCGCCGGAGCCTGCTCTGCCCGCGGGTCCCGGATCGTGAGAAGCATCGCCGCGGAGGCAAGGTTGAGAGCGGCGACAGCCAGGAGGGCGCCGTGGTAGTCCCCGACCCGGTCAAAGTACAGCGAGACCAGCAGCGGAGCGCCCGCCCCGAGAATGAGCGAGAAGGGCATCGCTGCGCTGCGCACGGCGCCGAGGTAGCGCCGGCCGAAGAACGTCGCCCAGATGACCTCCTGCAGCGGGATCATCCCGCCCCAACCGCAACCCAGCAGGAAGAAGCCGCCGTAGACCCCGATGTCGGCCGTCGCCCGCACGCTGAAGGCGATGACCACCAGCGAAGCACCCGTGACGGCCGCCCCGATCGCCGCGAGGAGCCTGGCGTCGGACCGGTCGATGAGGTAACCCCAGAACGGCTTCGACACGAGCGCGGGGATCGAGGCCACTGTGATCATGAGCGAGGCGGTGTTGCGCCCGTAGCCGGCATCCGTCATGAACGGGATCGTCTGCAGGAGCATCACCCCGATCGTGACACCAAACATGCCGAAAGCGATGACGAGGAAGTAGAACGAGCTCGTGCGCATGGCCTGCCGCCGGGTCAGCGACCTCGCACAGTCGGTGGACGCGCGTGCCGCCTGGCCCGCTGCGACCGCCTAGGCGGACTTGCCGTCGGGATGCAGGCCGTGATCCTCGGGCGCGCGCCGCATCAGGAATGCTGCCGGAACGATCAACACCGCGGCGCCGGCCCCGAGCACCCGCCACGCATCACGCCAGCCCCAGGCGTCGATCGCGAGCGTGATCGCAGGCGTCAGGGCGACGCCCGCGAAGGAGACGCCCATCGATGCCAGCCCCACCGCCAGGCCGCGCTTTTCGACGAACCACTTCGAAAGCGACACATTGACGACCAGGTTCCCGAGCATCGCCGCTCCCGCCGTGAGGGCCAGGCCGTTGAGCAGCACCCACTGCCAGAGCGTCTGCGTCCAGGCAAGGAGGACGAGCGAAGTCGAGAGGATGGCGATGCCGGCGAGCATCAGGCGCCGCCCGCCGTGCCGATCCACGTAGGCGCCGACGAAGAACCCGGTGAACGCCATCACGAACTGGCCGAGCGTGCGCGAGAGCGTGAACTCCGACCGGCTCCAGCCGAGTTCAGATGTCATCGGCTTCAAGAATGCCCCGACGACGTAGTTCGTCGAACCGACAGAGACAAACTGGGCCACAAAGGCCGCGCCGATGAGCCAGTACCCGTAGTAGAATCGCTCGCCCGTCGCCCGCGCCGGCGGGCGAGGGTTCGTTTCCTCCTGATCGGCGACTGCCGTCCCCTGCGCCACGCTGCAGCCCTCCTGACCGGTCCGCGCTGGCCGGGATTCTACGCGCCTCCCCAACTACCGGCAGCGGACGGATGTACCCCGGGGGTTCTGCTGCCGAGGAAGGGGTTGGCACGGGACGCCATCCTTGCGCCAACGTCACGACAATTGCAGGGTGGATCTCCAGATGCAGACCAGGAGCGTTCCGCCTGGAGTGAGCGTCGGCCATGCGCCCCCCGGGCGGAGGCTCGCCTGCGCGCTTGGATCAGTGGGCCTGGCCCTCGCCGGTCTGGCGCTGGTCGCCATCGCCCGCCGGCCGATGGACGTTGTCGCCGGGGTCACAACCTCCGCACGCGACGAACACCTCCATCTCCTCGTCTTCGACCGGGGAGAGTGGTGGAACGTGGAGATCCAGCTTCTTGTCCATGACGACGGCAGCGGCACCTTCTCCGCGGTCGCGGCCGCGGCCCGCGACGGCGCCAGGGCGCGATTCCCGGGTTCCGTCGAAGTCGTGTCCGGGGAAGTGAGCGCCCAGTACAAGCTCGCTCCGTACTGGTGGCCCGCCCGCACCACCGCCTGGAGCTACAACGACGCCGGCAAGCCCGCGTCGCTCGTCAACGAAGGCGCAATCATCCAGGCATCGGCCGCCACCTGGAACACCGCTGGAGCCCGCTGGTCCTTCCCCGCCGGCGACTCGACCCTCACCGCCACCGGTGGCTGCAGCCAGGCCGGCCGCGACGGCAGAAACACCGTCGGCTGGGCGCCATTGCCCACGAACACGCTGGCGGAGACGTGCACGTGGTATCCGAGGTCCGGCGGCGACCCGAAGCCGGCGAGCGAATTCGACATGGAGATCGACCCCGACTGGGACTGGACCACAGGTACGCCCGTCAAGACCGACCTCCAGAGCGTTGTGACCCACGAATTCGGCCATGCTGCCGGGCTGTCCCATCCGCCCGAATCGGAGTGCCCGGGGCCTCTAATGTGTTCTCGCTACCGCCCCGGGGCCGTCGTCCGTGCGCTGCAGCCGGACGATATCGCCGGCCTCATCGCCATCTACGGTGCAACGCCGCCCCGATCACCCACACCGGCGCCGACCCCGACCGTAGGCCCTTTCCACAACGTCGCCGTCTCCCTCTCCCGCGACGGCTAGGAGAGCACTTCGCCCGCCAGGCCTTTGGTCGCGGATACCCGGCCCCGCGGGTACCATTCCCCGCCATGAGAGTCTTGCTCCTCGGCGCCAACGGCCAGTTGGGCTCGGACATCGCCCGCCTCTGGGACGACCCGGCACTCCGCCTCGTGTCTGCCACCCGCCAGGATGCCGATGTGACCGACGATATCGCCATCCAGGAGCTCGTCACCCGCGTTGGGCCCGACGTCGTTATCAATACCACCGCGTTCCACAACCTCCCCCTTTGCGAGGCTGACCCCGAACTGGCCTTCCGCGTGAACGTCGTGGGAGGCTGGAACGTCGCCAGGGCCGCGGCGGAGGCCGGTGCCTCCATGGTCCAGTTCAGCACCGACTACGTCTTCGATGGGACGAAAAGCACGCCCTGCCTGGAGGACGATGCCCGGCGCGCGGTCAATATCTACGGCGCGGCCAAGATCGCGACCGAAGACGTGGTGCGGGTCGTCAACCCGGCGACATTGATTGTCCGCGTCTCCGGCCTCTACGGGCTCGCCGGGTCAGCCGGCAAGGGCGGGAATTTCGTCGAGACGATGCTGCGCCTCGCCCGCGAAGGCAACCCCATCCGCGTTGTCGCCGACCAGGTCACCGCACCCACGAACACGGCCGAGATCGCTGCGGCTCTCCTGCCGCTGGTGAAGGAGCGCGCTGCCGGTGTCGTGCACCTCGCCGCCGCCGGCAGTGTCACCTGGCATGACTTCGCCGCGGCCATCTTCGCCATTTGCGGGCTGACGCCGAACCTCCAGGCCGTGACGACCGCGGAGTTCGGCGCTCCCCTCGCACGGCCGATGTACAGCGTCCTCGGCACCACGCGGGCGCCAGCCCTCGCCCATTGGCGCGTCGGCCTCGAACGCTACCTGCGCGAGAAGGGCCACGTCCCGGTGCCCGGGCGCTGACTCCCGCTTCCTGTCCGCACCTTTTTCCTTGGACGCCGCCCCGGTAACGTGCGCCCCGTGGGGCCACGCTTTCTCATCCTCTGCCGCGCACGCGTCGGGACGCATGTTTCCAGCCCCGGCATCCGCGCCACCGCGATGGCGAACGTGCTCGCCAGGCATGTTCCCGGGGCGCAGGTCACGCTCGCGGGGCCAAACGAGGCCGCGGGCGAGATGCCCGGGGATGCCCCCTACCGGTACATCCGCTGGCACACGAGCAATGTCCTGGGGCTCGTGAAAGACCACGACATCATCATCTCGTCGGGATTCCCGCCGCACCTGGCCGCGTTCTTCCCCTTCAAGCGCTTCGTCGTGGATCTCTTCACGCAATACGCCATGGAGTGGATGGAGGTCGGGCGCCAGCAGTACTCCGGGTTCAAGCGGCACGCCTGGGTGCAACGGACCCGCACCATCCTCGCGATGCAACTCACGATGGCCGATTTCGTGCTCTGCGCGAACGAACGCCAGCGCGACAGCTATATCGGCATGATGACTTCGCTCGGGCTCGTTTCGCCCCTCGCCTACGATGCGGATCCGACCCTCCGGCGCTACATCGACGTAGCTGCCCATGGCGTCCGCCCCGAGCCGGCGCTGCTCGAACGGCCCGTGCTCCGCGGCGTGCGCCCGGGCTTCCGCGAAGGCGACCGCATCATCGTCTGGAACGGCGGCATCATCCAGTGGTACGACCCGTCGACGCTGCTCGAAGCGCTGCGACGGCTCAATCGCGACGATGTGAAGCTCCTCTTCCTCGGCGCCGCCTACCCGGGGCTCAAAGAACTCGGCATGGGCATCCGTTTCCAGGACGCCAAGGCCATCGCCGAGCAGAACGGCCAGTTGGACCGCACCGTCTTCTTCGAAGAAGGGTGGGTATCGCACGAATCAGCCAAGCGCTACGTCCTCGAAGCGGACATCAGCGTCTGCACCTACTTCGACAACCTGGAGACGCGGTATAGCCACCGCACCCGCTTCGTCGACCTCATCTGGGCCGAGCTGCCTTTCATCTGCACCCACGGTGATGTCCTGGCCGAAGACGTCGCCCGGCACGGCTGGGGGCTGGTAGTCCCGGAAGAGGACCCGGACGCCCTCACGGCCGCCATCGCCCGGCTGCTCGACGACCGGGAGTTCCACGCCCGGTGCAAGCGCAACCTCGCCGCCGCCAGGCCGTCGCTCCAGTGGGACGTGACCCTCAAGGGGCTCATCGACTTCTGCAGCGACCCGAGGCCCCCGATCGCGCCGAAGTGGGAGCGGCTGCCCGGCCTTGCGCAGCGGGTCGCGGCCTATGCAGGCCGCCGGACCATCTTCCAGTGGACGAGCCCCCGTGGGTAGCGAGCCATGAACGATGCGCGATGCACAATGTGGCAAAAAGCTCGCAGCCTGACCAAGCGCGTGTGTCAGGTCACCCGAGGTCCGGGATTCGCCGGGGACTTTGCATTGCGCGATCAGAGGCGGCGCGCTGCCGTGTCTGTGATGTCCAACGTTGCAGCGGGCTTCGAACGCGGTGGTCCGGCCGGGTTTCATCGGGCAGGGGAAGCCATGATCGTCGGTCACCGCAACCCGCTCATTGCTCATTGCTGCTCGCTCATCGCTTCCCCCGGAGGGGCCCGATGAAGCTGCTCGTCCTCTCTCGCGCGACCGTGGGAACCAGGATGGCCAGCCCGGGCATCCGCGCCTACCAGCTTGCGGGAGCACTCGGCCGGCGGTTGCCCGAGGCCGAGATCACCCTCGCCATCCCCGAGGACCGGGGCGAGGTTGCGGCGCCCGCGCCCAACGTGCGCCTGCAGGTGTGGCGCGACAACCCCGAGGCCACGGCCCTCGCTCGCGCCCACGACGTCGCCATCGCGCGCAACTTCCCACCCGCTTTCGCGCGCCTGCTGGGCCAATCACGCTTCGCGCTCGATGCCTTCACCCCCCTCTACATCGAGTGGATGGAGATGTCGCAGAAGGCCATCGAGCCCCGCTGGCGGCGTACGTGGATGGCTGGCAACCGCTGGTATATCAACTTCCAGCTCACCTTGGCTGACTTCGTCTTCTGTGCCGACGACCGCCAGCGCGACATGTGGATCGGCATGCTCATGGCCCTCGCCCTCGTCCCGCCCGACGTCTACGAGCGCGACCCGTCACTGCGCCGCCTGATCGACATCGTTCCCTATGGGGTCTCGCAACAGCCACTTGACGTTCGCGGCCCGGTGATGAAGGGCGTGGTGCCGGGCATCAAGCCGACCGACAGGGTGCTGCTCTGGAACGGGAGCGTGACCGAGTGGAACGACCCGTTCACGCTCCTGCTCGCCATGGACGAAATCACCGGCCGCCGGCCGGATGTCCACCTTGTGTTCATGGGCGTGAACCACCCCGACTACGTCTTCGGGCCCGAAAGCGGGGTCATGGGCAACGCCGTCGAGATGTCGAAGGAGATGGGGCTCTACGGCCGCACCGTCCACTTCCTCAAGGGCTGGGTTCCTTATGAGCGCATCGACGACTACCTTGCCGAGGCCGACGCCAGCGTTTGCCTGGGCTACGAGAACATGGAAAGCCGCTTCGCCTTCCGTACGCGGTACGTGGATGTGTTCCGCGCGCGCGTGCCTTTGCTCTGCACGCGGGGCGACGTGCTCGCCGGCAGGGTCGAGGACGGGCCTGTGGGGGTCACCGTGCCCGCACGCTACGTGGCGGCCGTCGTCGCGGGCATCGAGCGGCTGCTGGACGACACTTCCTTGGTTGCTACCTGCCGCGAGAACCTGGCCATGGTGAGCGCGGAACTGGCCTGGGACCTCGCGGCCGAGCCGCTGGCACGCTTCTGCGAATCCGGCGAGTCCTTTGCCATGCCTCCGCCGCGCCGGCGCTGGCAGTCCTACGGCCGTGCCGCCATGTACCTGGCGATGAAGAAGATCTGCATGAGTGCGCCGCTGCAGTAACGCACCCGTTGGCCTGTCGGCGGCGAGTCCGCCTGCGCGCCAAGGGCTGCCAGCCTCGGCCCTGCTCAGCGGCCCGATCGTCTCGTTCCCGGTCCCCGCGGCTCGCCACACCGTGTCATAGCCGTTGATCGTTGTGGTCATAGGTGCTGTTCCCCTGCGGGTTCGGGGTATCCGCGAATCCCGAAGCAGAGCCAACCGCGTGATAGTCTAGCCAGTTCGCGTGCGATTGACTCGCAAGCGGGCAGAATCCAGCACGGCTGCACCGCAACCCATTCGCGAGGTGATCCATGGCCTTCTTCAACGATCTCAGCATCCGCACCAGGCTGTTCGCGGGGTTCGGCGTCGTGCTCGTGCTGCTTGGTGCAACCGG
>CAZCDK010000059.1:13342-14213 GCA_964497285.1 uncultured Anaerolineaceae bacterium
GACTTCCGAGGACCATGCGCGCGACCTCTACGACAACCACGTCATGGGGGGGGCCGACCTGGCGAGCATTGAACACGGCATCTGGGAGCTGAGGTTCGGTATCGCCAACTTCATGACCGCCAACCAGGAAGGCCGCGACAAGATCCTGGCCGATCAGGCCAAGTGGTATGCCCAGGTGGAAGAGAGCGCGGCCGCCTTCGCGGCCCTGGATCTCCGTCCTGCCGAGCGGTCTGCCCTGGAAACGTGGAAGGAGCAGTACTCCAAGTACGTGGCCGCCCGGCCGCGCTGGTTCGAGCTCAGCGCTGCTGGCAAAGTCGAGGAGGCCGCCCAGTGGCGCGCCGAGAACACAAACAAGTGGGGCTCGGAACAGGTCAAGTCCCTCGCGAACCTCGTGGCTGTGCAGCAGGCAGGTGCGTCCGAGAGCATGCAGAGTACGGAAGCCAACTCGCGCAGCGCCACGCGGATCCTGATCGGTATGATGGTGGCCGCCGTGATTCTCGGTTCGGGCCTGGCCTTCTGGCTGGGGCGCAGCATCAGCGGCGCAACCAGGCAGGCAGTCGCCGCGGCGGGCTCGATTGCCCGGGGCGATGTCAACGTCTCCATGAACGTCAAGAGCAAGGACGAGATGGGCGACCTCGCCCGCTCCTTCAATGAGATGACGGGGTATCTCAAGGAGATGGTCGGCGTCTCTCAAGCAGTGGCCGACGGCGACCTCTCCGTCAGTATCACCCCGCGCGGCGCCAACGACGCCCTCGGCAATGCCTTTGGCCGCATGATCACCAACCTCCGCACCCTCGTCGGCGGCGTAAAGTCCAACGCGGCGAGCATCCTCGGCGCCAGCGACCAGCTGAACGAAGCCTCGGGCCAGATG
>CAZCDK010000060.1:0-14184 GCA_964497285.1 uncultured Anaerolineaceae bacterium
TCACAGCGGCGGCGAGCCGGGCGCATGGTCCTTCCCAACCGGCCAGTCGCGGGAGTCGAGCGGCCTGTCTGGCTTGGATTCGCGGTTGTAGCCCTCGGGGCGGCGCTGATGGTGTGGCCTGTCTACACCAATAGCACCAGCCTTGGCCGTGACCAGGAGGCGGTTGAGGACTCCTACGAGACGCTCGGCGCCCTCGAAGCCACGCTCTCCAGCCTCCAGGCCGTGGAGACCGGCAGTCGCGGCTTTCTATTGACCGGGAACGCCAGTTTCCTGGAGCCCTTCAACGCGGGGGTCGCGCGCATCGACGAGGACCTCGCCCGCGTCAAGGCCCTGTCCGCGGGAGACCCGGTTCAGATGGCCCGTGCAGATGCGCTCGAGGCGCTCGCCGCCGAAAAGATCCAGCTCGCAAACCTGTCGATGGCCATCAAAGAGCTGCAGGGCGACGAGGCGGCGGTGCAATTCGTTGCCGCCGGGCGTGGCAAGGCGGTGATGGACGATGCGGGCGCGGTCATCGCGGCCATGAAGCGGACGGAAAGCGAGCAGTTGCATCGTCTCGACGATGCTTCGCGCACTTCCACACGGAATTCCGTGGTTCTCCTGGTGGCGGGCACTGTCTCCTGCCTGTTGCTGTTCGTCGTCTTGCTCGCGGTTCTGACTCGCTCGCTTGCCAGCACACGCCGGGCGAAGGAAGCCAACGCCCGGCTCGGCGCCGTCGTCGCGGCATCGACTGACGGCATCGTGAGCCTGAACACCGATGGCCACATCGACAGCTGGAACGCGGGCGCCGAGCACATACTCGGCTATTCGGCGCCCGAGGTTGTTGGGCAGCACATCTCGCGTCTTGTCTCACCGGACCAGGTGGAGATGCAGAAGTCGGCACTCGAGGCAGTGCGGCAGGGGGGGTGGGTGTCCGGCGAGGAAGCAACCCTGGTTTCGAAGGATGGCCGACTCCTCGACATCTCGCTCTCCGTCTTTCCACTTCGCGATGCCGGGGGCATGCTCACCGGTATCGGTGGCATCTTTCGGGATATCACCGCGCGCAAGAGGGTGGAGCGGACCCTGCAGGAGTCGCAGCAGCGGTTCGCGACCATCTTCGACCTGAGCCCGGCCGGTATCTGCGTGATCCGAACGTCAGACGCGATCATCATCGATACGAACAGGCGGCTCCTGGAGATGTTCGGCTTCGAGCGGGAGGACATCGTCGGGCGCACGGCGCTCGAACTCGGCACATGGGCAGACCCCTCGTTTCGCCAGATGCTCGTGCAGAGGACTCGGCAGGCGGGCTCCGTGCGCAACATGGAAATGCAATGGCGGACACGGTCCGGGAAGCTGCTAGACACGATCACGTCCTGGCAGGCCCTGGAACTCGATGGAGAAGGGCGCGCGATCGGCCTGATCCAGGACATCACGGAGTGGAAACATGCCGAGCGGGAGGTCGACCGGCTGTTTGAGGCAACGCCGGACTTCCTTTGCATCGCCGGTCTCGACGGCTACTTCAAGCGTGTCAACCCCACGTTTGAGCGCTTGCTGGGATACACGGAGGAGGAGAGCCTGGCGACGCCGTTCGTCGACCTGGTTCACCCGGACGACATCGCAGCGACCCAGAGAGAGATGGAGAAGCTCGCGCAAGGCGCGGAAACGATCTCTTTCGCGAACCGGTATCGCTGCAAGGACGGGACCTACCGGTGGCTTTCATGGAACTCGGTGCCGGTGCTAGAGGAGGGATTGATCTACGCCGTGGCGCGCGATGTGACTGCATGGCGGGAGATGGAAGAGGCCCTGCGGAGGAGCGAGGAACGCTTTCGTTCGATCGTGGAGACAGCGAACGATGCCATCATCGTCATCGACCAGAATGGCATCATCGAGGCATTCAGCCGGTCGGCGGAGTCGATCTTCGGGCATTCAGCGGACGAGGTGTTGGGCCGCAACGTCTCGATCCTGGTGCCGCCGCCCCACCACGAGGACCACGACCGCTATGTCGCCCGCCACCTGGCGACGGGCGAACGCCTTCTGTCTCCGAACCGTGAGACGACAGCTCTTCGCAAGAACGGAGAGGAGTTCCCGATCGAGATCACTGTGAGCGAGGTACGTGTGGCCGGGGAGCTGCGGTTCACGGGCGTGATCCGGGACATCAGCGTTCGGAAGCAGATGGAGGACGAGCTTCGGCAGGCGAAGGAGGCCGCAGAGAACGCGAGCCTTGCCAAGAGCAATTTCCTTTCGCGGATGAGCCATGAGCTGCGAACGCCCCTCAATGTCGTCCTCGGTTTCGGCCAGGTACTCCAGCTCGACGCGCTCGACCCCGAACAAGCCGAAGCGGTCGACTACATCCTCAGGGCCAGCCGACACCTCCTCAACCTGATCGACGAGGTCCTTGATATCGCGCGAATCGAAGCCGGGCGCCTCTTGCTCTCGATCGAGCCGGTGCGAGCCGACGAGATCCTCACGGAGGCCATGATGCTCAGCCGGCCCCTCGCAGATCAGCGGGGCATCACCTTGCACGCCGGCTTCGGCACGGAAACGGCGCACGTGCTGGCGGACCGCCAACGCGTGAAGCAGGTGCTCCTGAATCTCGTCGCCAACGCGATCAAGTACAACTGCGAAGGCGGTGCGGTGACCATCGCCTGCGACCGGCGCGAAGCGGCGCTTCGCTTCGCGATCATCGACACTGGTCCCGGCATCCCGGAGGAGGAGATCCCTCACCTCTTCGTCTCTTTTGAGCGCCTCGGCGCCGAGGTGACGGATGTGGAAGGGACCGGCCTCGGCCTGGCGCTCTCCAAGTACCTGACCGAGGCGATGGGTGGCACGATCGGCGTGGAGAGCTCGGTGGGCAGGGGCAGCACGTTCTGGTTCGAACTCCCCGTCGGCGAGCCTCCAGACGGGAGACCAACGGCGGCCGACCTGGATGGTTCAGCCGATGCGGCCGAAAACGAGAGACAGGCGATCGAACCGGGGGTGCGCCGCCTGGTCCTCTACATCGAAGACAACCTTGCGAATCTCCACCTCATGGAACGCATCTTCACGAGGAGACTGAGCGTCAGTCTCCTGGCGGCGCGCCAGGGTGGGCAAGGTCTCGAGCTGGCCCGCGAGCACCGTCCGGACCTCATCCTCCTCGATCTCCACCTGCCCGACATGTCCGGCCGCGATGTCCTTCGGGAGCTGAAGGCCAACCCTTCCACCCGCGAAATCCCCGTCGTCATGGTGACCGCCGACGCAACGGCGGGCCAACGAGACCGCCTTCTCAACGCCGGTGCGTATGCCTACCTGACCAAGCCCATCGAAGTGAAGGAACTGCTGGAGGTGACGGATTCCATCTTGCAGACCATTTCGTGAGGCGCTGAGTCCCTGCTTGCATCGGCACGAGCACGGTCAGGCTTGCTTCAGGACGGGGGAGTGCTTCGCGAGGAACGCGGAAACGGCGGTCTTGTAGCCCGCGGCGCCAACAGCGGTGAGGTGGTCTTCGCCGGGGAGCAGGATCAATTCCGAGCCGGCGACGGCCGCGGCCAGCGCCTTCGCGCCGGCGAGAGCGTCGTCCTTGTCGCCCACCACAACCAGCATCGGCAGGGCGGACTGGCGCACGGCTTCGCGGTCGCCGAAGGAACGATTGCTCATCATGACCGCAGCGAGGGCTTCGAGGTCATTGGTGCCTCGCTGCTCGGCGAAGAGCCGAAAGCCACGTGCCGTCGGGTCGGCGATGGTGGAGGGGTCCCTGGCGCGCAGGGCGGCTGCGATGGCATCGCGGCGGCTTGTGCCGGCGCTGGGACCACCGAGGCCCGCACCCCCGATGATGACCGATCGGAACCGCCCGGGATGGCGCGCGAGGAGGTCGAGGGCGATGCCGCCGCCCATGGAGTAGCCCATGAGGTCGGCCTCCTCGACCCCGGCCGTGTCCATCACGGCGATGACGTCTTCGGACATCCGGGGCCCATCGTAGGCGGCGGAGTCGTGCGGTTTGCCGCTTTCGCCATGGCCGCGGCAGTCGAGGGCGACGATCCGGCGGCCGTCGTTCACGAGATGGTCGAACCAGCCCATGGCCTTCCAGTTTCCGTCGCGGCTCGAAGCAAAGCCATGGACGAGGACGATCGGCGGTCCGTTGCCGGCTGTCTCGTAGGCGATCAGCACGCCGTTCGAGGTGGTCGTTGCCATGCGGTTCTCCCGGGTGGGTGTGTGCCTGTTCATAGCACACCCAGCGGCGGCGGTCACGCCGGTGGGTGGTGTGCGGTCCCGGAGTCGACACGAGCCGGTCAGGCTGCGCGCCACCGCCCGGTGCGGGGGGTCGCGACCGTGCTACGACCCGGGCGCGCTTCCGGAGCGCGAGCGCGGTGACCGCCCGGCCTCGATGTTGACGGCCGGGATGAGGCGGCCGAGCCATCCCGGCAGCCACCAGTTGGCGCGGCCGAGCAACTCCATGGTCGCGGGGACGAGCACGAGACGAACGACGGTGGCATCGATGAACACGGCGAAGGCGAGGCCGAATCCGAACAGCTTCAGGGACCGATCGTGCCCGAGGACGAAGCTGGCGAAGACGCACACCATGATGGCAGCGGCAGCCGAGATGACGCGGGCGGTGGCGGCGAGGCCATCGGCGACGGCCGCGGCGTTGTCGTTCGTGCGGTCGTACTCCTCGCGGATCCGCGAGAGCAGGAACACCTCGTAGTCCATCGAGAGCCCGAAGACGATCGCGAAGAGCATCATGGGCGCCCAGGAGTCGATGGGCCCCTCCTTCCCGACGCCGACGATTTCCGCGCCCCAACCCCACTGGAAGACGGCAACCATCGCGCCGAACGCCGCCCCAATGGAGAGCATGTTCATCACCACGGCCTTGAGCGGGACGAGCAGGCTGCGGAAGACGACCATGAGGAGCAGGAACGAAAGCGTGAGCACGGCCGCGAAGAACGCCGGCATGCGTTCGCCAACGTACGAGCTGAAGTCCTCGGAGCCAGCGCTCATGCCGCCCACGCGGACGATGGCGGTCGAGCCCGCCATGGCGGGCGGGATGAGGTCGTCGCGCAGCCTGTGGACGAGATCCGAAGAGGCTTTGTCCTGGGGAGCCGTCGCGGGGATCACGGTCAGGACGGCGGCCGTGCCGCCCGGGTTGGGCTGGGCCGGAGAGGCAAAGGCGATGCCGGGGGTGTGATTGAGGGTCTCGGCCAGCCGCTGCAGGGCGGCGAAGTCGCCAGCTGGATCGGGCGTCCGCGCTGCCAGGACGAGCGGACCATTGAAGCCGGGGCCGAAGCCCTGTGACAGGAGATCGTAGGCGCGGCGGCTGGTGTCGGTCGTGGGACGGTTGCCCGCATCGCCGAAGCCGAGCCGCAACGAGAGCGTTGGCGAAGCGAGCACGAGGAGGATGACGACGGCCCCGATCGCCGCGGGCCAGGGATAGCGCTGGATGACCTGGCTCCAGCGATGCCACACGGATTCGCCCTGACCAGCCTCGGCCGTGGAGCGGTGAGGCAACCCGAACCGATCGATGCGCCGGCCAACAAAGGACAGCAGCGCCGGGAGGAGGGTAAGGGAGGCAAGCATGGTCATCAACACTGACAGCGCTGCGCCTATGGCAACGGCAGACATGAGGGCGAGGTTGATGAAGAACATCCCGAGCACGGCGATGACGACAGTCGTCCCGGCGAACAGGACCGCGCGGCCGGCGGTGCCCATGCTGAGGATGACAGCCTCTTCGGGTTCCAGACCGTCGTTGAGGCCTTGCCGGTAGCGGCTGACGATGAGCAGGGCGTAGTCGATGCCGACGCCAATGCCGAGCATCGCCGCCGTGGGGGTCGTAAACGCCGGAACGGCCATGAAGCGGGTGGAGAGCCCAACAAGGGAGACGCCGCAACCGAGGCCAAAGAGGGCGGTGACGATTGGCAGTCCCATGGCGAGGAGCGACCCGAAGGCGATGAGCAGGATGATCATCGCGGCGGTGATACCGATGGCCTCGCTCGCCGGCATCTCCTGCCCGGCGAACATGTCGCCGCCAAGCTCGATCCGCACTCCGGGCGGATTCACGCGAGACCGCAGTGCCTCGATCTGGTCGCCCGCGCGGACGGATCCCTCGAAATCGCGCTCGGAGAGATTTACCTCGGCGTAGGCAATCGTGCGGTCGGCGGAGACCTGGTGGGCGCCCTCGGGCGAGTAGGGGCTGGCAACGCTCGCGCCGCCGAGGTTTCCGGCAACCTGGCCGAAGAACTCCTCCATCGCCTGCCTCACGCCGGGCTCGTCGATGCCGCCGGGGTGCTGGAAGACGATCTGGCCCTGGTCGCCGGTGCGGGATTCGAACCCGCCCTGCCGGAGGATGTCGAGCGCGGCCTGGCTTTCGGACCCGGGGAGCTTGAACTCTGTCCGGAACGCGCCGCCGAACTGGCGGGTGATGCCGAGAAGGGCAAGGAGCAGGATGATCCAGCCGGCGAGGACGAGCCCCCGCCGGTGGTAGCAGATGCGGGTGACTCGATTGAGCACTGGTCCTCCGCCGGGGACCGCGCGGCGGCCCGGTCCTTGACAATTTGATGAGTGTGTCAGTTACTGAGCCGGTCAGCCAATCAAACGAGGCTAAGGGAAGCAGACCAATCATGTCAATCGCCGGCCAGGGCCCGCCTGTGGAGGCTCTCGAACGAGAACTCCGACAGATGAGCGCCACGAGCGCGTTCTTCAGCAGCGCGATCGCTGAGCGGCTGAGCATGAGCAGCCACGAGCTGGAAGCGATGGATCTTCTCAACCTGCACGGGCCTATGCCGCTGGTGCGTCTCGCAGATCTCACCGGGCTGACTTCGGGAGGCGTCACGCGCCTGGTGGATCGCCTTGAGCAGGACGGGTTTGTGAGGCGTACGCCGGACCCGCAAGATCGCCGGCGCGTGCTGGTGAACCTGATGGAGGAAGAGATCGCGGCGCGCGTTGCACCGTTGTTTGCTTCGATGGCGGACCAGATTCAGGCCATGGCAGAGAGCTACCCGGCAGAACAGCTTTCCCTGATCATCGACTTCCTCCACCGTGCGAACGAGATCGCGGAGACGGAGGTGAGGCGCGCGCGATCGACACGCTGAGCGCCGGAACGAAGCGTATCTGCGCAGGGGGTTGGGTGCCGGCCGGGCCGACGGGATCCTGGGACGCGCAGCGAGAGGGGCCACGGTATACTTGGGAGGACTCTGAGGGCATCGCGAGTGGGTCCATCCGGGCGGGCCGGGTCGCCTGGGGACTGAGCGCGCAGCTCTTCCGGGGCAGGCCGCAGCGGAGCGGCAGACCCTCGCGCCATCTTCAGGATGGGCAGAGCCGTGCGGCTGTAGCTCAGTGGATAGAGCATCTGTCTTCGGAACAGAGGGTCGGGGGTTCGAATCCCTCCAGCCGTACCAAACCCCTAGAACTGCATCTGGGCGCGACAATAAGCAAGAGCATCCGCCGGACCACCCGGCGCGGATGACACCCTGACTCGCGCCCAACCTCCGCCAACCGCAGGACAACGGCCGGTCAATCACACACACAGCCCGCGGTCAGCGTTGTTGGCCTGGGGGTGTGGCGGCTGGCTACGAGTGGGAAGAAGAGGCAGGCCCGGCGGGCATCCATGGGAAGGTGGCGGAGTTCGTCACAGAAGAGCAGTTTGCGGCGGCGCGGCTACCTGCGCAGCGGCCGCGCGAGGGCGCGTTTCACCGCATCCCAGGCGAAGGCGCCACGAACGACCCAGGGCATCACCTGGAGCACGCGCCGCGCGTTGCAGTCGTGGAGCGCAGCATCGACGCGCTCGACCATGCACTCGGCGAGGGCCGTCCCGCGTTCTGAACTGAAATCAAGGTTCGTGCCACCAAGGACGGGCGCGGCAAAGACGAGCAGCACCGTACCGTTGCGGTAGCCCGTCCGCAGGCTGCGCAGGGAGTAGTGGCGGATGCCATGCTCCCGCAGCCTGGCATGGTAGCGACGCACCAGCGCATCCTCGTGCTGCCGCCTCAAATCGGGCGGCAGATTGGTGACCAGCCAGTACGCGAGTTCGCTGGCCGGCTGACCGAGCACGGCTCCTTGCCAGTCGATGACGGCGAACCGGCCACCCTTTTCGGACGGGAAGAAGATGTTGTCGAGCCTGACATCACCGTGCACGAGCGTGTATGGCTTCGGCGGCGGCGCACTCATCGAAAGGTGGAGGAGGCCGGGCAGGATCTTCCGCGCCCGCTCCACGAGGGCGATGAGGTCCGGGTATCGCCCTTGCCAACGCTCGCGCATGGCCGGCATGCCTTCGTCGAGGACGCCAATGAGCCGCGTTGCGAGAGCGGCCGGCGGCGGCAGCCAGCCGCTCTCCAGGAGCTCCTTGCTGTTCCACGACGACGCGTGGAACCGCGCGAGGGCATCCACGACCGCCTCGGCCTGGGGGAGTGTCGCCCCGGCAACCTGGTCTCCGACCACGGCCGGCGCGAGGTCTTCGAAGATGAGGATGAACGATCCGCTTGCGGGGTCGTACTCGGCCACATAACAGCTGGGTGTGGGCAGTTGGACGCGCCCCGCAAGTTCCCGGTAGAACCGGACTTCCTTGTTGTAGAGACCTACCTCCATGACAAGGTCCCGGGTGTTCCCATGGCCGGAGGCGAACTTGGCGACAAGCGGAGGTAGCGCGCCTGCCGGCTCTGTCGTCAACTCCAGCCGGGCAAGCGCGCTCGTAAAACCTGCTCCCACGCCGAGCGGCTCTGCTTCCGCGCCCGTGACGCGGGCCCCGTCGAGCAGTGCCGGTGGCAGCATCGCGTTGAGCCAGTCGGCCGTAATGTCGTCGGTGGTCTGGGGAATGGCTGGGGAAGTCATGACATGCGCATACTACCGGTCGCGGCTGCAAGCCGGTGGTCGTGGTCTGCATGGGCGGGATCAGAGCCACCGATGCTCTGTTTCCAGGAACGACGTACACCGCACGCGGGACGGGCCGGTCTCCAGGGGAAGGTCAGCGGCGTGGCAGGCCTATACCGGCAAGGAGCCGTGAGGCGTGCAGTGCCGGCAGCGACGCGGGCGTGTGCGCCCGTGGCGACGAGCAAATGACAGGGCGATCGAACCACCCCGGCCGCAAGGCACGGGCTGCACGTCGTCGAACCGGGCGACGCGCCGCCAGACGACGGCGCTCGGATTCCCCCCAAAGGCGCGCGGGTCTAGGGGACGTAGGGGATCTGGCCGGCGGAGCTGTTGATGAACCAGTACGCCTGTACCTGCCGGAGCGTCGCGAGGTTGTTCACAAAGGCGGGTAGCGACGGCACGTAGCGGGCCCAGGTCTTGGAGGCCGCGTCGTAGCCATAGACGGCCTGGATGCCGGGCTGTCCCGCGAGAGCCAAGGCTGGCGGGGTGTTGCCTCCGGGCCAGGTGACCAGGTTGGCGCCGGGCGATAGCGCCAGGACCGGCCGGCCCCCGCCGGACGGAGTTGCCATCGGAGCGGGCGTGGCGGTGTTTAGCGGTGTGGCTGTCGAGGTCGGGGTCGCGGCGACCGTGCCAGAGCCGGTGGGCGTCGCGGTCGGCGAGGAACCCGGAGGGGCCGTCGTGCTCGCCGGCGTGGCCGTGCTGGTGGGTGTTGCCGTGCGCGTTGGCGTTCGAGTCGGAGTCCTGGTGGGCGTGCTTGTCGGGGTTCGCGTGGGCGTGTTCGTCGGCGTCCCAGGCCCAGTGGTGGGCGTCCGCGTGGGCGTGCTCGCCGGTGTGCCCCCAGCGCTCGTGGGTGTCACGGTAGGCGTGTTCGTGGGCGCCGGGCTTCCGCCGGTGGCCCCGTAGATGCCCCTGATCCCGTCGATGTCGTCCTGCGCGGGCGTGCGCTTGATGGTCCCCGAGCTGTAGCTGGCGTACATCACTGCGCTGCCCTGGGCCGAATGCCCGAGACCGAGTGCGTGGCCGAACTCGTGCGTGGCGACGCTCGCAAGATCGACCTGCACGGGCGAGCCAGTCGTCCAGTTCCAATCCGGATCGATCTGCATGTCGAATTCGATCGCGGTCTTGGGGCTGCCGGAGCTTTCGAACCAGGTGCAGGTGACGGCCAACACCGATCCGCTCTGTGAAGACCAGCCGACCGTGTTGGCACCGTCCAGCCCGCCACCGCCGCACCCACCGGTGCTGGCCGACGATGGGCCCCCACCCGTAAACGCGAAGTTGGCGCCAACAGTGCCCCAGACGGCCGCCCCAGACTGGATGGCAGCCTGGTCGCCACCAAGACTGCCGGGCTTGCCCGATGCGTTGTAGCCCCAACTGGCGAGCCGCGAAGGCCACCAGTAGCCATTCGTGACGTATTGCGCGGAGACGTCGCTCCCGGTCACTTCGAACGCACCGGGAAACCGGCCGAGCATGTCCGCCCTGGCGGCAGCGGCTGCTGCGACGAAGCTCCCGGAGCCGTCGTCCTCGATGATCATCTGCACCTGGACGTAGTACCAGGCGCCGTCGAAGGGGACGACCATGACCAGGTGCTCGTCCACGAACTGGCCGGTGCCCTCGGCACTGGCCGGGAGCTCGCTCCCGGCCAGTGCAAATGCGGCGGCGCCCCAGGCCAGCACGGCGAGCGCTGCCATCGCCAGCGGTACCCGTCGGGGATGGCCTGCGCACGTGGCTCGCGCTCCCTCCGCCAACGCGTCAGCCTCCATCCGATCTGCCCCGGCCTGCCGGAGCCCCGTGTTATGAGGGTCGACAGTGGCGGGCGGCCGAACACCTGGAGACCGCAGGGCAGGCGGGGAATCCAGTGACATGACGGTGAAGATTCCCCGCCGGTCCGCACCTGCCAACGAAGAGCATCCTCGCTTCGAGGGCGGGCCTGCGATACTGGATTCCTCCGCGGGGCCACGCATGAGGTCCGCCGGAAATCGCGCATCATGGACCGAAATGGCAACCTGGCATGACACGATCGATGACGAAATCCGCGCCTTCATTGAGCGGCAGCACGTGTTCTTTGTGAGCACAGCCCCCGCCGGCGGTGAAGACGGTTTCCCCAACGTCTCGCCCAAGGGCCGCACGCTCCTGCGCGTCCTGGGGCCGCGCGTGGTGGGCTACATCGACTATCCGGGGAGCGGCAACGAGACGGCGACGCACCTGGCGCAGGGCAGCCGGATCACGATCATGCTCTGCAGTTTCGACGCCCAGGCGGGCATTGTGCGCCTGTTTGGGCGCGGGCGCGTGGTGCCCGCGGGAGATCCGGAGTTGGCCCGTCACCGCGATGCGTTCCGGGACGACTTCCACCCGTTCGTCCGGCAGGCGTTTCTCGTGGATGTGGAGAAGGTCCAGCGGTCGTGCGGTTACGGCGTGCCCCACCTGGAGTTCGGCGGGGACCGCGACACGATCGACAGGTGGTGTGAGCGCGAGGTGGAGCCGCGAGTGCTGGTGGACGGGCTGCCAAGCGGGGGTCCCCTGGTGATGAAGGAGTGAACCGGCTTAGCGATTGGCCCGGAACCAGTCCACCGTCGTGGCGATGCCTGCGTCGAGGCTGACCTCTGGCTGCCAGCCGAGCTCGCGCCTCGCGAGGGAGCCATCGAGCCAGATCTGGCGCACGTCTCCGGGGCGCGGGGGCCCGTGGGACGGGGGGGTCGCATCGCCGGTCGCCGCCTGGAGCGAGGCGAAAACCTCGTTCACGGAGGTCCCGCGCCCGGTGCCGATATTGATGGCCAGGCCGGCGCCGCGCGACAGGGCGACGACGTTCGCCCTCGCGATATCGCCGACGTAGACGTAGTCCTTCTGCTGTTCACCGTCACCATCGATGGTGCATTGTTCGCCGCGAAGCATCTTCGCCGTGAAGATCGCGACAACACCCGCCTCTCCGTGGGGGTCCTGGCGCGGGCCGTAGGCATTGGCGTAGCGCAGGATCGTGTATTGCAGTCCGTGGGTGCGGTGAATGAGATCCAGGTAGAGTTCGCCCACGCGCTTGGACAGACCGTAGGGCGAGAGCGGCCGGATCGGGTGGCTCTCGTCCACGGGTACGCGCTCGGGGTCGCCGTAGAGGGCGCCACCGGTGGAGGAATAGACCAGTTTCTGGACGCCATAGCGGGCACAGAGCAGCGCGATGCGGGCCGTTCCACCGCCGTTGACCTCGAGGTCGAACACCGGATCGCCGGTGCTCAGCTTCACGCTCGCCTGCGCGGCGAGGTGATTCACGACCTGGGGGCGGAACTCGTCGAAGATCTTCTCCGTCTCGCGCGCGTGGATGTCGGTCTCGTGGAGGCGCGCCGCGGGGTTGACATTGGCGCGGCGGCCGGTGGCGAGGTTGTCGACCACCCGCACTTCGTGCCCTCCGGCCAGGTAGGCTTCGACCACGTGCGAGCCAATAAATCCGGCTCCGCCAGTTACCAGGATCCTCATGCTGCGTGCTCCTCGATTGCGGCGCGATAGGCCGCCAACAGCCGCGGCAAGACTGCCTCCGGCCGGAAGTCTTCGGCCCGGGCCAATCCGCGAGCCCGCAGGGCCGAGGCCTCCACGGGGTCCTCAAGGACCCGGGCGAGCCCCTCGGCGAAGGCGGCAGCGGCGGGTGGGCCGCCACCGCCCAGTGCCACGACGCGGGCGGCGCTGCCCCCGACTTCGGGCAGAGCGCCGCCGTCGCTGCACACCACGGGAAGGCCACAGGCCATTGCCTCCACCACGGGCACGCCGAAGCCCTCATAGCGGCTCGGCTGGGCGAGTACATCGCTGGCGTTGTAAACCCGGACCAACTCGCCCGGTTCCAGGTGGCCAAGTTCCAGCACCCTGTCGTCGACGCCAAGCGACGCCGCAAACTGCCGCTGTTCCGCGGTCAGCGGCGCGCCGCAACGGACGAGGCTGACCCCCGCCAGATCCGGTTCGGCCATCGCGGCGAGCAGGAGTTCGAGGTTCTTGTAGGGGCGGGTGTGGCCCACACTCAGGATGCGCGGACGGTGAGGCAGGCGGATATCCCGGGTGGCCAGCCAAACCTCGGGGCCGGGGAGCGGGCGGTATTCCGTGGCCACGATGTTGGGCACAACCGAGATGCGAGTGCGGTCGGCACCAAGGACCCCTTCGAGGTCGCGGGCGGTGTTTTCGGAGACCGCGATGATGCGCGTTGCCCGCATCATGCCCGCGACGCTGCGTCGCAGGAGAGTGCTGTCGAACCATGCCTCGAAGCGGCCGCGGTAGTGCCCTTCGAGCTGCAACGGCATGAGGTCGTGGCACGTGACCACGGCCGGCCCGCGCGGAATTGCCTCCACGAAGTGCCACAGGGCCTGGTCGGCAACGCGCACGAGATCGCGCGCGGAGCTGGATGCGCCCAGCGGGGGAGCAGCGCGATAGCGGGCTGTATAGGCCGCCATCGCGCCCGGTCGCGGCACCGGCGGGACGTCCGCCAGCCGCACGCTGAGCCCCTCCCGGCCCGAAAGCGCGACGATGGCCTGCACATAGCGTTCGATGCTCACCCAGCGCTCGGCCGGCAGTGGGCCGGCCAGGGTCACACCGATTGGCTCCGCAGGCATGAGGCGATGGTATGGCTGGGCGCCGTCTGGGGCCAGCGAATCGCTACTGATCGCGCAGCCTGGCGAACCCCCAGCCGATGGCAGCGCAGGCCGCACCGGCGACGAGCCCGCCGATGAGAAACGGCCCGATGAACTGGGACATGGGCGACGATGTCTGCATCTGGGCGTATTTTGCCAGGACAACATTGGCGCCGAAGCCGATCGCAAACCCCCAGGCGGCGAGCTGGAATTCCCGGGGCGACTGGCCGAAACCAATCTCCTGGAGCACCTCGGCCAGGGGCGTGACCGCTCCCGACGGCTCGGTCTCGATCCGGCGGGCCTCTGCCTCGAGTGCAGCCACGATCTCGTCGATCAGGTCGTCGGACACCTCGTCCACGAGGCGCTCGTGGTCCGAGCCGGTTGTGCCGCGCGCGGTTCCACGCCGGATGGGTTCGCGGGGTCGCAGGCCCGCCCGGGCTGGCCGCGGGCCGGGGACATAGACGGCCGCGGGCGAGGATCTTGTGATTCCCCGGCAGGTCGCGCATGTGCGGAGGCCGCGGGACCAGTCCTCGAAGCCAAGGCCTCCGCCGCACTCTGCGCAGCGTGCCCTCGCGACCGTGTCATCCACCGGCCCATGCCCTCCTTGCGTTCACTCGTGCGGGATTGTCGGCGTCGGTGTCGGCGCGCCCGACTCGCTGGGAATGGTGGGCGTGGGCGTGGGTGTGGGTGAACCGGCAGGCGTAGGAGAAGGGGAGGGCGTTGGCGTTGGCGTTGGCGTTGGAGTCGGCGTCGCGGTAGGGGTGCTGCCTGCGGGAGT
>CAZCDK010000061.1:0-8880 GCA_964497285.1 uncultured Anaerolineaceae bacterium
GTCGTCGACGACGAGGAGGTGGTCGAGGCCGGCGGCGAAGAGGGTGGCGATGGTCGTCGTGGCGCGGAGCATGTCGACGACGACGAAGCAGCCGGCTTCGATGGCGAGCGCTTCGGAGGGCAGTAGCGCGACGTCGACACGGCGAATCACGGGCTGAAGCATGGATCATCGCCGGGTCTGGGGCACGCCGTGCTATCCTGCGGGGGATGGATTCCCGGCCCGTGGGCGTCTTCGACTCGGGTGTTGGCGGACTGAGCGTGCTCCGCCATCTTCGCCGTCTCGCCCCCCGGGAGCGATACATCTACGCAGCGGACACGGCCTACTTCCCCTACGGTTCCCGGCCCGCGGCCGAAGTGCGTAAGCGCGCGTTCGCCATCTGCTCGCGGCTGCTGGAGAGCGACGCCAAGCTCATCGTGGTGGCCTGCAACACGGCGTCGGCGGCGGCGATCGACGACCTGCGAGCGTTCTTCCCGGCGCCGTTCGTAGGCATGGTGCCGGGGGTGAAGCCCGCGGCGCACGCCTCCCGGTCGGGGCGGATCGTCATCCTCGCGACTCCGGGGACGCTCGACGGCGACCTCTACGCGCGCGTCGTAGACGAGTTTGGGTCGGGCGCGGAGACGGTGAGCGTGATGGGTCATGGTCTGGCGGAACTGGTCGAACGGGCAGAAGCCGGCACGCCAAAGGCCCGCGCCGCTGTGCGAGAGGCGCTGGCGCCCGAGGTCGGCAGAGGCGCCGACACGGTGGTCCTGGGCTGCACGCACTACTGCTTCCTGGCGGGTGACATCGCGGCGGAGTTCCCCGGGGTGACGCTTGTCGATACCAGCGAGGCGGTGGCGAAACGGGCCCTGCAGGTGCTCGCCGAGGAAGGACTGGACGCGCCGCCCGAGCAGGAGGGGTCGCTGAGCGTAATCGTCACCGGCGACCGGGCGGCCTTCGGGGCGGCGATGCAGGAGCTGGGCTTCGCGCCCGCCAACGAACCTGTGGAGGCTGCTTCGTGAACTACTTCGAACGGCTCGCGGCGCGCAGCCGCGCCGTGGGCTCACTCGTCTGCGTGGGGCTGGACCCCGATGTCTCCAGGCACCGCGTGGAGGACGTAGCCGCCTACAACCGGGCGATCATCGAGGCGACGGCGCCGTTCGCGGCCTGCTTCAAGCCGAACATCGCCTTCTACGAACAATGGGGCGTCGCGGGGCTGCGGGCATTCGAAGCGACGCTCGCGGCGATCCCCCGGGAGACCCCGGTGATTTGCGACGCGAAGCGCGGCGACATCGGCTCCACGGCGGCGGCGTACGCGCGGGCGATGTTTGAGTGCTGGAACGTTGAGGCGGTGACGCTCAACGGGTACCTGGGGCGCGACTCGGTGGAGCCATTCCTGGCTTACGAGGGCCGGGGGCTCTACCTGGTCTGCCGCACGTCGAACCCGGGCGCGGCCGACCTGCAGTACGCCCGGCTGGAAAACGGGAAGCTGTTCTACGAGCACCTGGCCGAGACGGTGACACGGTGGTCGCCGAACATCGGGCTGGTAGTGGGCGCGACGGCGCCGGCCGAACTGCGGCGGGTGCGCGAACTTGCGCCGCGGGCAGCGTTGCTTGTGCCTGGAGTCGGGGCTCAGGGAGGAAAGCCCGTCGAGGTGATCGCGGCCGCGGGGAGCGAGCCGGGGACCATCGTCGTGAACGCATCGCGCTCCATCTACTACGCGGGCGAGGGCGCCGGGTTTGCCGAAGCGGCGGCGGGCGCCGCGCGCCAGCTTCGCGACGAACTGGCCGCGGCCACGCAGCCCGTGGCGTGATACCCGAGATCAACACCGGTGAGGTGTACCGGATGCGGCGCCAGCACCCGTGCGGCGGTTGGGAATGGCGGGTCTATCGCACGGGCGCCGATATCGGTATCGAATGTCTCACCTGTAACCGGCGGGTGATGCTCGAACGGCGCAAGTTCGAGTCGCGGATGAAGAACCGCGTTGCGCCGGCCGATGCCTGACGCGGCGAGCCGGCCGCTCCTCCAGCAGCGGCCGTTCCGCATGCTCAGCCTCACGCGCTTTTCGTCGCGCGTGGCGCAGAACGCCCTGAACTTCGCCCTCGTGCTGCTGATCGCGGAAGAGACGGGCAAGGCGTTTTTCAGTTCGCTGCTCGTGCTCGCGCTGGTGGTTCCGGCAACGGTGGCAGGGATCGTGGCGGGAACGGCGGCGGACATGCTCCCCAAGCGGCTGCTGGTTGTGCTGGGCGACCTGACGCGAGCGGGTATCTGCGTGGCGTTCGTCCGCGGGCCGGGGAACGTGGCGTCGTTTTATGTGGTTGCGACGGGGCTCTCGGTGGCGTCGCAGTTCGCGACGGCGGCGGAGGGAGTGATCATGCCGGCGGTCGTTGCGAGAGCGGACCTGGCGCGGGCGAACGCTATCAGTCACGCCGTCGGCGGAGGGGCGCAGATCGTCGGATTCGGAATCCTGACGCCCCTGTTCCTGCGGCTCTTTGGGAATGCGGATGTCCTGTTCCTCGTGGCGGCCGGTCTTTTCGTGCTGGCGGCCTTCTATGCGATGGGGATCGGCGGCGTGCAGCCTGTAGCGCGGACGGAGATCGGCGGGGGCGGTCCGGATGGCCCCTGGTGGAAGACAGGCTGGAGCGTGATGCGCTCCGATCGACGGGTCATGCACGCGGCGCTCGAACTGACGCTGATCTCTGCGGCGCTGATTGTCATAGGCGGGCTGATCCCGAAGTACATCAAGGAGACGCTGGAGCTGCCGGTCGATGTTGGCGTGCTCATCTTGATGCCGGCAGCGGTGGGGGTCGTCCTGGGGTTGCGAGTGGCCGGGTTCCTTGCGCACAGGGTCCCGCACGCGACGCTCAGCTCGGTGGGGTTTCTGTCGTTCGTGGTGTTGTTGGGGCTCGTCGCCTTCGTGAATCCTGAATCGGAATTCCTCGGCGGCTATGGGGCGTTCGGATGGTTGAACGACATCAGCATCGGGAGTTTCGACGGGGGCGGGGCCCTCGCGACGCTATTGATGGGCCCAATGGGTTTCGCGTACGCGGTGGTGTCGGTTGCCGCACAGACCGTGTTGAACGACCGTGTGCCACTGCAGCTGCAAGGGCGCGTGCAGTCGACTCAGGCGGCGATGGCGGCGTTCGCCTGCTCAGCGCCGGTGCTCCTCTTTGGGGCGCTGAGCGATGCCGTGGGGGTGACGCCTGTGATGGCGGTGCTTGCCGCCACGATCGGAGTGGTCGCGGTGATGAACCGGCGTGAGCCGAAGGTCGAGCGGCCAGCCGAGGTTGGCGCACCTCGCGGAGGGGCTCGTTGACTGCCTGATCGGGCCGCTCCTATCATCGAATCACCGGAGCGAGAAACGGGAGGTGGTGCTATGAAAGAGATGACCATCGAAAGCATCCGCCTCAGCCTGCAAAACTACCAGCGCGTGGTGATCCTTCGCGAGAAGGACTCGGACCGATACCTGCCGATCTGGATCGGCCCGGCAGAGGCGGACGCGATTGCTGTACGGCTGCAGGACGTTTCGGTAGCGCGACCGCTTACTCACGATCTGCTGCGGAGCATGATCGAGCAGTTGGGGGGGCGGGTGACGCACATTATCGTAAGTGACCTAACGAACGACACGTTCTTCGCGCGGATCGTGCTGGACGTGCGCGGGGAGGCCATGGAAGTCGATTCGCGGCCATCGGATGCCATCGCCCTGGCGGTACGGGTGGAAGTTCCGATTTTCGCCGAGGAGACGGTGCTCGACCGCGCGGGTGTGATTCTCGATGAGGAAGGGCATCCAGGGGCGCAGGAGCACGGGGCGATCGGGAAGCCGATGGACCCGGCAGAACTAGAGCGGCTGGGGGCTTTCAAGGACTTCATCGAGGGGCTCGACCTGAGCGATTTCGACGATCGCAAGAAGTAGCGGAGCGGCGGTTTCGTTTGCGCCTAGATTCACGTGCAGGCTATGATGCCCGGAGTCTGGAGTCCGGGCGCCCCGAGGAGGTCGCCGTGGGCAGTTGGGTCGCGCCGACGGCCTATCTGCTGGGCGCAGGTTGGTTTTTCGCCGCCTGCATCATCCTCGGAGTGCTCATCGGCCGCTGGGCCGATGGAGCAACCGGTCTCGAGCCCGCGTTCACCCTCGCAGGAATCATCATTGGACTTGCCACCGCCCTTGCCGGCGGATTTCGCATGCTCCTGCGGCTCATGGAGACTATCGGCAACGAGACATCGGAGAAGCACTGAGTGAAGCCTGTCTACCTCGTCGGTGGCGCCTTGGTGGTGGGGGCGTGGTTGGCACTTGGCCTTCTGGTGGCGCGCGGCCCGCAACCTGAAATCGTTGTTCCCGCCGAACTGCTCTGGAAGGCCGGACCGCTCAATATCACGAACACGCTCTTTACTGCGTGGGTCGTGATGGCATTCCTGATCATCGTTTCGTTTCTGGCGACGCGCTCGATGAAGATGATGCCATCCGGATTGCAGAACTTCATCGAAGCAGTGATAGCGTTCCTGGTGGGCCAGGTCGAGGACATTGCCGGGGAAAAGAACGGCCGGCGGTTCTTCATGGTGGTGGCGACCATCTTTCTTTTCATCATCTGCTCGAACTGGTTTGGGCTGTTCCCCTTCTTCAACGCGATCGGGAAGACGGAAGATGTTGGCCACGAGGTCTTCCTCGAGATTGCGGAGAAGCAGGCCCACGGAGAGCATTTCGAGAAGACCGAGAAGTTCGCGGGCGTGAAAGCCGGCGAGTCGAGCGGCATGGTGGTGTTCAAGTCGGGCGCCAAGACGCAGAAGTTCGACATCGAGAGTGGGACGGAACCGGGACAGGCGCTGGACGAGTACATCGTGTTCCTGGCGACGAAGTTCGCCGGGTACAAGCCTGAGGCGTCGGGGGAAAGCGCGCACGAGCTTTCGAAGGCCGACGTGGAGAAGGCGAAGGCGGCGCTGGATGCTGACCCGAGGGCGCCGAAGCTGCTCCTGGCCGCCGACGGTGAACACGGAACCGAGGACCACGAAGCTGTGCCCAGTCCCGCCCTGGGGGTCTCCTTCACAGGTGTGGACTTCCCCGGGGACAAGCTCACGCTCGTGGTGCCGTTCTTCCGGGGCGTCTATAGCGACGTGAACAACACGCTGGCGCTTGGCATCGTGGCGTTCCTGTGCATCGAATTCTGGGGGTTCCAGGCGCTCGGATTCCGCTACCTCGGCAAGTTCATCAACGTCAAGAGCCCGATTGGGGCTTTTGTTGGTTTCCTGGAACTGTTGTCGGAGTTCATTCGAGTTATCAGCTTCACCTTCCGGCTCTTCGGGAACATCTTCGCGGGAGAGGTGCTGGTGCTGATGCTCACCTTCCTGATGCCGTTCCTGGTGGTGGACCTGATCTACGGGCTGGAACTTTTCGTGGGCTTCATCCAGGCGGCAGTGTTCGCACTGCTGACCCTCGTCTTCGCGGTGGGTGCATCGGAGCATCACGGGGAAGACGAGCACGGTGAAGCCGAAGGGCACGATGGTGGCCACGGGGGCCATGAAACCGGGGCTGTCCAGGCTCACTGAGCCTGTTCACAGGGAAAAACCGCGCCGCGGCGCAACGGAGGATTCGACCTAGATGTTTCTCGCTTATCTGCCGTTCTTGGAGATCCTGTCGGACAACGGCGCCAAGGCTATTGGCGCGGCGATCGCGATGGGCATTGGTGGCATCGGACCGGCTCTTGCCATCGGCATGCTCGTCGGCAAGGCAATGGAAGCCCTCGGCCGCAATCCCGAGGCGCGGGCCTCGATTCAGACGAACATGATCCTTGGTGTGGCGTTTGCGGAGGCTATCGGCATCTACGCGCTGCTGACCGCGATCATCGTCGCCTTCGTCGTCTAGTTCAAAGCAGCGAGGTGCCCGCATGGGCCAGGCAATCGACGCTCTCGGCATCAACCTTCCGCAGCTGATCGCGCAGATCGCGAACTTCTTCGTGCTCCTGCTGATCCTGCGACTGGTGCTCTACAAGCCGATCCTGAGAATGCTGGATGAGCGCAAGCAGCGCATCGCCGAGGGGCTGAACGCGGCCGAGATCGCGCGCGCTGAGGCAGCACAGGCGCAGGCCAGCATCCAGGAGCAGCTGAACATTGCCCGCAGGGAAGGGCAGGAGATCGTGGCCAACGCGCAGGCGGTGGGGACGCGTCTCCAGGCTGAGGCCCGGGAGCAGTCGGCGCGCGACCGCGAGGCGGCGCTTGAACGTGCCCGTACCGAAATCAACCTCGAGCGAGACCGAGCTGTGGCCGAGCTTCGAAGGGAGTTTGCCGATATCACGGTATCGGCGGCCGAGAAGGTGATCGGGCAGTCGCTCGACCGCCAGGCTCACCAGCGAATCATCGACGAGGCCCTGGCCGAGTCGACGTTCAACGGGAACTAGCGATGGCGAACGAACAGGCGGCAAAGCGATACGCGCAGGCGGCGATCAGCCTCGCTCTCGAGGCGAAGGCGCTGGCGCAATGGCGGGCCGACCTGAACGACATCGCGACAGTCCTCGCCGAGTCAGACGCGGCCGGGATGCTTGCCGACAGGAAGCTTCCGATCGACCAGCGCCTGGGGATGGTTGACCGAGTGCTCGATGTGCAGCCGTTGGCGATGAATCTCGCGAAGCTGCTGGTGGCAAAGGGCAGGTCGCGAGACGCGCGACTGGTCGCAGATGCCTTCAACCGCCTGGCGGACGCGGTAGAGGGCATTGCTCACGCCGAAGTGACAACGGCCGTAGACCTGCCGGCTGGCCAGGTGGCCGCAATCGAGAAGCGTCTGAGTGAAAGCCTGCGGAAGAACGTTGTCGCGAAGGCGACGACGGACCCGTCGATCATTGGCGGGATCGTGGTGCAGGTGGGCGACCACCTCGTGGACGGGAGCGTGCGGACGCGATTGAAGCAGCTTCGGCGTGAACTCGAGGGCGCACGCTGACGCAGGATCTCGTCCACATGGAAATCGAAGACAGGATGGACCGTTATGGCAGTACGCGCTGAAGAGATCGCCTCGATCCTCCGCGAGCAGATCCAGGGTTTCGGCTCGAAGGTCGTCTCAACCGATGTGGGGACGATCATCGAAGCAGGCGACGGTGTGGCGCGCGTCCACGGCCTCGCCGGCGTGATGTACTCGGAGCTTCTCGAGTTCTCGACCGGGGCGATGGGCATGGCGCTCAACCTCGAGGAGGAGTCGGTGAGCGCCGTGATCCTCGGCCACTACGAGGACATCAAGGAAGGCGATCAGGTGCGAGCGACCGGTCGCATCATCGAAGTGCCGGTCGGCGACGCGCTGATCGGCCGAGTGGTTGACCCGCTTGGCAACCCGATTGATGGGAAGGGACCAATCGCGACGACGAAGACACGCCCGGTCGAGCGTATCGCGCCCGGCGTCACCCTTCGGAAGAGCGTGAATGCCCCCGTGCAGACGGGGATCAAGGCGATCGACGCGATGATCCCAATCGGCCGAGGGCAGCGAGAACTGATCATTGGCGACCGTTCGACCGGCAAGAGCGCGATCGCCCTCGACACGATCATCAACCAGAAGGGCGGCGACCTGGTTTGCATCTATGTTGCCATCGGACAGAAGGCCGGCAAGGTGGCGCAGGTGGTCGGGCGTCTCGAAGAGGCCGGGGCGATGGAGCATACGATCATCGTGGCTGCAAACGCCTCTGACGCGACGTCGCTCCAGTACCTTGCCCCCTACGCGGGGTGCGCGCTCGGCGAGGAGATCATGGAGAGCGGCCGGGATGCTCTGATCGTCTACGACGATCTGAGCAAGCATGCGTGGGCCTACCGGGAGATCTCGCTGCTGCTGCGCCGGCCGCCGGGCCGCGAGGCCTATCCGGGAGATGTCTTCTATCTTCACAGCCGTCTCCTCGAGCGGGCGGCGAAGCTTGAGTCGGGTGGGTCGCTCACGGCGTTGCCGATCATCGAGACGCAGGCAAACGACGTATCGGCGTACATCCCGACGAACGTGATCTCAATCACCGACGGCCAGATCTACCTTGAGGCGGACCTCTTCAACGCAGGCATCCGGCCGGCAATGAATGTGGGCATCTCGGTGAGCCGGGTGGGATCCGCGGCGCAAACGAAGATCATGAAGACAGTTGCCGGGCGGATGAAGCTGGATCACGCGCAGTTCCGCGAACTGCAGGCGTTCGCGCAGTTTGGCACGAGCGACCTCGACGCGACCACACGGCGCCAGCTCGAACGGGGCATGCGGGTCACGGAAGTGCTGAAGCAGGGGCTTCTTGACCCGCTCCGCCTGCAGGACGAGGTGTCGATCATCTTTGCCCTGACACAAGGGCTGCTGGACGACGTGCCGGTGGAGAAGCTCGGGAGCTTTGAGACCGGACTGCGCAAGTTCATGGCAAGCAACCACGGCGACTTGATGAAGAAGGTCGCTGATGTGCGCGAGCTCACGCCGGAGATCAGCGACGGGCTTCGGGACGCGATCGAGAGCTTCAAGAAGACAGTCCCGTTCTAGGATTGAGATCGGCCGGGGAGGCAGGCTTGGCCTCTCCCGGCTGCCGACCTGGCGCGGCCGAGGCCGCGCCGCCAGCACACCCGGACCGGGAAGACGCCGATGCCGACCATTCGCCAGATTAAGCGCCGCATCACTTCCGTGAAGAGCTCCGCGAAGATCACGAACGCGCTGCAGCTTGTGGCCGCCTCGAAGATGCGACGGGCCCAGGACCGGGCGCTGCAATCGCGTCCCTATGCGGAGAAGTTGCGCATGGTGTTGGCGGGGCTCGCGGACCAGGCGGGCGGGGAGGACGAGCCGGCGCACCCGCTGCTTGCCAACCGGCCGGCGAAGAGCATTGCGGTGATTCACATCACGCCCAACCGCGGTCTTTGCGGGGGTCTGAACTCGAACCTCAACCGCAGTGCGGGGACGTTCGTCGCTGAGCATCCAGAGCC
>CAZCDK010000061.1:8890-13760 GCA_964497285.1 uncultured Anaerolineaceae bacterium
GCGGCTGTGGTTGCGGTGGGGAAGAAGGGACGCGACTTCTTCGTGCGGGCAAGGCTGAACGTGGTCGCAGGATTCACAGAACTGGGGGACTACCCGACACAGACGGAGACGTTGGCGATCTCGCGGCTCGTCATGGACGACTATCTTGCCGGGGCCGTGGATCGCGTCTATGTGAGCTTCGCCGAATTCGTTTCGACTGCTGCGCAGCGCCCCGTGGTCCGGCAACTCCTGCCGGTCGAGCCGCCCAGAATGGATGACGCTTCGGACGGAGCGGGCTTCCGACAGGACTACATCTTCGAGCCGGGACCTGGGGTCGTGCTCGAACGCCTGTTGCCGCGATTCATCGAGATGCAGATCTACGCGGCAATCCTGGAATCGGCCGCGAGTGAGCAATCGGCGCGCATGGTGGCAATGAAGAACGCTACGGACAACGCGCTCGACATTGAGCGCGAACTCACGCTCACCTACAACAAGGTGCGACAAGAACAGATCACCAAGGAACTGCTCGATATTGTGGGCGGCGCGGCCGCGCTGGAGGAGTAACCTGGCCCTGTTTGCGGCAGTCATCTTTGACATGGACGGCGTCCTCGTGGACGGCGAGCCGCTGCATTTCGAAGCGGTCAACGTGCTGCTTGCCGAGGAAGGCAAGTCGATCTCACTCGAACGCTACAAGCCGTACATGGGAACGAAGACGGGCTGGAGCGACATGATGCGCGACATGGGGCTCAACCGCGATCGCACGTACTACCGGGAGCGCTATCACGCACTCATCCTCGACCAGTACCGGCAGCGAAGCGAGCCTACAGACGGCGCGGTCGCCCTCGTTCGCGGCCTGCAGCGTGCGGGCGTGCCGGTCGCAGTGGCATCGTCATCAGTCCGACCATGGGTAGAGGCCTGCCTCGGGCGAATGGAGTTGTTGGACGCGTTCGACGTCCTCGTGAGCGGAAGCGATGTGGAAGAAGGGAAGCCAGACCCGGCCATCTACCTGACCACGGCTGTGAGACTTGGTGTGGACCCGCGCCAGTGCCTGGCAATCGAGGATGCGCCGGCCGGGATCGAATCTGCGAAGCGCGCCGGCATGGTATGCTGGGCCGTGCGGACAGAGTACACGCGCGGCGTGGAACTCCCCGGTCCGCAACGCGAGGTGGAGAGCCTTGCCGAGATCAGCATGGCCGACATCCTGGGGGTGGCGGCATGAGCGCCGGACTCGTGCTGCGCGAGGATTCGGCCGGGGTGACCGTTCTGACCCTGAACCGGCCTGAGACGCTGAACGCGCTCAGTCCGTCGCTGTTTGTGGAGTTGCGAGCCCACATCGACGTGATCGCGGGGCAGGTCGACACGGTAGGGTGCGTGGTACTGCGCGGGGCGGGGCGTTCCTGCTCGGCGGGCAATGACATCAAGGCGATCCAGGCGGGCGACCGGGCGCCGACCCCTCATTTCCAGGCGGAGACGTTGGAAGCGATCGAGGCACTGCCGCAGCCGGTGATCGCCTCGGTGCACGGGCACTGCTACACGGGTGCACTGGAACTGGTCCTGGCGTGCGATCTCTGCCTCTGCGCCGAGTCGGCGCGGTTTGCCGACACCCACGGACGCTGGTCGATGACCCCGACGTGGGGCATGAGCCAACGGCTGCCGCGGAGGATCGGGCCGCTGAAGGCGAAGGAGATGATGCTCACCGGGCGGGTCGTGATGGGGGTGGAAGCGGCGGCGATCGGGCTGGTGAACGCCTGCGTGGTGGAGGATCAACTCGAAGCGGCGACGCAAGAGCTGGCGAAGACGGTCGCGTTAAACTCGTGGCACACGATCCGAGCCGACAAGCGACTTGTGAATGAAGGACAGCGCTACACGCTTGCCGAGGGCCTAGCGTTCGAGCGCAGGACGAGCCCGGGCGCAGGCCCGGACATGGCTGAGCGCCTGCGGGCGTTTGGCGCGCGGAACTAGCACAGGAAGCACTGGAGGGATTTGCCATGGTCGCGACTGCCACTGTCGAGGGGAAGGTCGTCCAGGTCATCGGGACGGTCATCGACGTCGAGTTCCCTCCCGACCAATTGCCGGCTATCAACAACGCTGTGAACATCATGAAGGATGACGGCGGCGTGCTGGTGACCGAGGTACAGCAGCACCTGGGCAACAACTGGGTTCGCTGCCTGGCGATGGACAGCACTGATGGCTTGCGCCGCGAGACGCGGGCAATCGACACGGGAAACGCGATCACGGTTCCCGTGGGGGAGAAGGCCCTGGGCCGCATGTTCAATGTTCTCGGGGCGCCGATCGACAACCTGCCCCCGGCGGACGACGCGCCTCATTGGCCGATTCACCGCGAGCCGCCGAAGTTCGAGGAGCAGGAGACGACGCCTTCAATCCTGGAAACCGGCATCAAGGTGATTGACCTGATCGCCCCGCTCGTTCGTGGTGGCAAGGTCGGCCTCTATGGCGGGGCAGGTGTGGGCAAGACGGTCGTGATCCAGGAGTTGATTTCCAACATCGCGCGTGAGCACGGCGGCTACTCGGTCTTTGCGGGGGTGGGCGAGCGGTCTCGCGAGGGCAACGACCTCTGGCACGAGATGAAGGACTCCGGCGTGCTGCCGAAGATGGCGATGGTCTTCGGGCAGATGAACGAACCGCCAGGCGTGCGGCTCCGGGTGGCGTTGATCGGCCTCACGATGGCGGAGTACTTCCGCGACGAAGAGGGGAGGGACGTGCTCTTCTTCGTGGACAACATCTATCGCTACACCCTCGCTGGGATGGAGGTGTCGGCGCTGCTGGGCCGGATGCCATCGGCGGTGGGATACCAGCCGACGCTGGCGAGCGAGATGGGCGATCTGGAGGAGCGGATCACGTCGACGAAGAAGGGATCGATCACGTCATTCCAGGCGATCTACGTGCCTGCCGACGACTACACGGACCCGGGCGTGGCGACGACGTTCGGCCATCTTGATGCGGTGGTGGCGCTGGAGCGCGCGCTGGCGGAACAGGCGCTGTTCCCGGCGATGGATCCGCTGACTTCGTTTTCGCGGGCGTTGGAGCCGAGGATTGTGGGGCAAGACCACTACGATGTGGCGCGCGGAGTGCAGCGTGTCCGGCAGCGCGACAAAGACCTGCAGGACATCATCGCGATCCTGGGCATTGACGAGTTGTCAGACGAGGACAAGCTGACAGTGGCACGAGCGCGGAAGATGCAGCGCTTCCTGACGCAGCCGATGTTCGTGGCCGAGCAGTTTACGGGGACGCCCGGGCAGTATGTGTCGATTCCCGAGACCATCCGGGGCTTTCGGGAGATCCTGGAGGGCAAGCACGATGGGCTGCCGGAGCAGGCATTCTACATGATTGGCAACATCGACATGGCGGTTGAAAAAGGCCGCGAGCTGACCGAGGGCTAGGAATCATGCCGCTGACCGTCGAGATCGTGACGGCCGAGCGGGTCGTCCGCATCGAGCAGGGAGTGGATGTTCTCATCGCTCCCGGCAGCGAAGGGCAACTCGCCATCCTGCCGAAGCATGCTGCGCTGATGACGACGCTGGCGCCGGGCGAGCTGGTGTTCCGAAGAGGCCAGAGCGAGTCGGATTTCGCCATCACGGGCGGGTTCATGGAAGTGCGAAACGACCGCGTGACCGTTCTGGCGGATGCCGCCGAGGCGGCCGAGGAGATCGACATCGCGCGCGCCGAAGCAGCGCGCGCGCGCGCAGAGGAGCGGCTCCGCAGGGCTCGTGATCAGTCGGTCCGGGACGTAGACATGGCGCGGGCGCAGGCGGCCCTCCAGCGATCGATGATACGCCTGAACGTGGCGCACCGCCGTCGCCGCCCCGGCCCTCCGCGGCCGGAGGGATGAGCCCTCGCTGAATGCGTGCGGGCCGGCCGGCCGGGGCTGGCGGCGGCTGCGAGACATAATGACATGACTTGGTGGCCTCATGTCTCGCCAGCCCCTATTCTGGCCCTAGCCGATGAGTAATCCCCGTTCTCGCGGTCCCCGGTACCAGGTCCAGGGCGGCGCGGTCCTGCGCGGGACGGTGCGCGTTTCGGGCGCGAAGAACCATGCGCTCGCGGCGATGTGCGCGAGCCTCCTGACAGACGAGGACGTAGTCCTGACAAACGTCCCAGAAATCAGCGACACCGACACGCTGGCGGAGCTACTGAGGAGCCTGGGGGGAACAGTCGAGCGCTTGCCGGGCGGGCGAATGCGCCTGAATGCGGCGGGTGTGAGGGTCTTCGAGGCGCCGACAGACCTGATCACTGAGAACCGCGCGTCGTTCCAGATCATGGGTCCGCTGCTGGCGCGACATGGGTACGCGGCGTCGGCGCCGCCGGGAGGGGACGTGATCGGACAGCGGCCGATCGATGTTCATCTTTCGGGGTTCGAGGCGATGGGAGCCGATATCAGCCGTCTGGGCGAGCGCTTCGTGGCCGAGAGCCCGCAGCATGGGCGGCTGAGGGGCGCACGGGTCTTCATGGACTACCCGTCTGTTTCGGGAACTCAGAACGTGATGATGGCCGCGGCGCTCGCGGACGGTCATGTGACGATCGTGAATGCGGCGACCGAGCCGGAGGTGCAAGAACTGGGGCATATGTTGAATGCGATGGGAGGCAGGATCGCGGGGATCGCATCGCAGGTGCTGGAGATTGAAGGGGTGCCTGAGTTGGGGGGTGCTACGACGCGGATCATGCCGGATCGCATCGAAGCGGGCACATTTGCCATCGCCGCCGTGATGACCGGGGGCGATCTAGTGATCGAGGACGCACCGGTGCCTGTGATGGACGCTCTGTTCAACAAGCTCCGGGCGACGGGCGCAGGAATCGAGACAAACGGAAGCTGCATCCAGGTCAGAGGGACGGGCGACCTGCGCGCGGTGAGTTTCCAGGCGCTGCCCTATCC
>CAZCDK010000062.1:0-13723 GCA_964497285.1 uncultured Anaerolineaceae bacterium
GGCGGCGCTGTCCGAGCGCACCGCCACCTGCCAGGCCAGGGCGTCCTCGCGCGGGAACCTGATCAGCGCCCGGAAGCCGTTCGCTTCATGCAGGGGCTGCCACGGCCTGCTCAACCTCCTTCGTCAGGTCGAGTGGCTCTGGCGGCGGCACACCCAGGGTTCCTGCTGCGATCGCGCGCAGCGTCTCCACGAGGAATGGCCGCTCGCGGGCAACCCCCCGCTGGCGCATGTCCCGGAAGAGCTCCGATTCTTCGATGGGCTCTGTTGGGGGCAAGTGCCAGAGCGGCTCGTTCAAGCGGTCGCGAACGCCGTACCGGCAGAAACTCACGGCGGCGCCGCGGTCCACGTCCGCCGTGACGACGTTCATCATGCAGCCCGACTCCGTTGCCCGGGTGCGGATCAGTTCAGCGATGACCTCCTGGTACGTTCCCACTGGTCCGTCGGGCAGCGCCGGGTGGTCGTTGATGAATCGGAACCGGCCATGGAGCGGCTCAGTGGCGATGAGCATGTAGCCGAACATCACACCAAGGTCGAACTCGTGCCGGGCGAGCAGTCTTGCCACGGCACGGTCGTACTCGAATCGCCACGGCTGCAGCGGCTCGCCCGGTTTCCCGAGCCTGCCACCGTGTTCCTTCCGGAACCGCACGGAGGACAGGGTCTCCGCAGGTATGCCATGCGACTCCGCGAACGCGATCAGACGGTCGGTCGCTGCCGCTTCGCCCCGGTCGCGGTTCACGAAGAGAGCCGCAATCCGAACCGGAAGGCCACCCGCGATCGCACTTGCGGCGTACTCCAGCGCGCCAAATGAACCGGGTCCTCGCCCGGTCGTCAACCAGGCCACGCGCAGGGGCTTCACACCGCGTCCTCGGCCCCGTACCCGGCTTCGACTTCGCGGAGCTGCGCCTCATCTTCTGACAGCCGCGAGTGGATGGTTTCCACGCGCAGCTCCGCGGCTTCGAGGATTTGGCGCAGCCGGTGGACCAGGGCCGCTCCCTCGTCATAGAGCTTGAGCGACTCCGCCAGCGGCAGATTGCCCTGCTCCAGCTTCCGCGCCTTCTCCTCCAGCTGGACGTACAGTTCCTCGAAGGTCGGCTCGCGCGTCATGACCCACTTCCCGGGGCGGTCGCGCCGTTCGTTACCAAGGTCAGCTCACCTCGGCCCAGAAGGCGCCGTCTGCGACGGCAACGTCAAGTCGATCACCGCCCTTCACCTTCCGCACGCTATTGACAACGGGCTTCCTCCCTCCCGCCTTCTGGACGATGGCGAAACCTCGCGACAGTGTCGCCCGCGGGTCAAGGCCTGCCATGCGCGCCCTCGCCCCCTCGAAGCGGGCCCGATCGGCGGCGCAGCGACGTTCGAGCCCGTTCCGCAGGTCGCGCAGGAGTCCATCGACGGTGCCTGCCAACGAACCCGGGTCGGGGGCGGCCCGTTCCAGCCGCTCGCGGCTGCTCTCGACCATTTCGGCGGCCTCGCTGGCTGCCGTCCGTATCGCCGAGGCCATCGACCGGTCGAGCACTGCCAGTGCGCGGGCCAACTCCGTGATGTTTGGCGTCGCGCGCTCTGCAGCCGCGCTCGGCGTGGGCGCCCGCAGGTCGGCCACCAGGTCGGCGATCGTCTCATCAGTTTCGTGTCCGACACCGGAAACAACCGGCACCGGAAATCCGAAGATGGCCCGCGCGAGGCGCTCGTCATTGAATGCCCAGAGGTCCTCGGCGCTGCCGCCGCCGCGAGCGACGATCGCGAGGTCGAGCCCCGGTTCCCGCGCCAGGTCGTCCAGCGCCTGGACGACCTGGGGGGCTGCGTGCTCCCCCTGGACGAGGGTTGGCACGAGCACCAGGGTCGCCAGCGGCCAGCGCCGCGCCATGACGTTGCGGATGTCCTGGAGCGCGGCACCCGTGGATGAAGTCACCAGCCCGATGCGCATGGGAAAGCGCGGCAGGGGACGCTTGCGCTCGGGCGCGAACAGGCCTTCGCGTCCAAGACGCTCGCGCAGCTCTTCGAAGCGTGCTGCCTGGATGCCTACGCCCTCGGGCCGCACGAAGTCGCAGACGAACTGGAGCTCGCCTCGTTGCGGATAGACTGTCACACGCCCGTGTGCGAGCACCCTGTCGCCGTTCTGCAGGGTCAGCCCGGGCATGTCGTCGCGAAACAGCACCGACCGGATGACCGCGCCCTGGTCCTTGAGGGAGAAGTACCGGTGGCCCGGTTGGGACCGGCTGTAGTTAGAGACCTCGCCCGTCAACCACAGGTCGCTGAAGAACTCGCTCGTCTCCAGCACCTCGCGCAGGAATGTGACGACTGCGGTGACGGTAAGAGGCTGCATCTACCCCACTCGCTCGATGTAGGACCCGGAATCGGTGTTCACCTTGATTCGCTGTCCCTGTTCGATGAAGAGGGGCACGTTGACCACCAGTCCCGTTTCGGTCTTCGCCGGCTTTGTGCCGCCGGTGGCGGTGTCGCCTTTGAACCCGGGGTCCGTTTCCACAATTGTCAGTTCGACCGACAGAGGCAGTTCCACGCCGATGACCTCGTCCCCGTAGAGAACGAGCTGGCAGTTGTCGTTCTCCTTCAGGAACTTGTTGGCGTCGCCCACTTTGTCGGCGCTCACCGGGATCTGTTCGTAGGTCTCCGTGTTCATGAAGTGGTAGAACTGATCGTCGCTGTACAGGTACTGCATGTCGCGGCGTTCCACGCGGGCACGTGGCCACTTCGTGCCTGGAAGGTCTGCTCGATGATGGACCCGCTGCGCACGTCGCGAAGCTTCATTCGCACCTGCGCAGACCCGCGCCCGGTCTTGATGTGCGAGTAGTCGAGAATGGAGTAGAGCTTCCCATCGAGTTCGATGGTCACCCCCTTCTTCAGGTCGCCGGTCGAAATCAAGGGCTACACTCCTGCAGGGATCAGTTTCGCAGCGTGGCTGAGGACTCGCGCCCGCCCGTCTTCGAGCACGACAACGTCCTCGATGCGGACGCCGCCCCAGCCGGGCAGATAGATGCCGGGTTCGATGGTAAAGACCATCCCGTCTTCGAGAGTATCTTCCGACGTTGGTCCGAGATAGGGGGCTTCGTGCACCTCGAGGCCAATGCCATGCCCAAGCCCGTGGCCGAATTGGTCACCGTATCCGGCGGCAGCGATCACGGCCGCGGCGAGGTTGTGCGCGTCCTTGCCTCCCATCCCCGCCGCCACTCCCTCGATCGCGTGCTGCTGGGCGTCGAACACGATTGAGTAGATCTCCCGGAACTTACCCGTGGGTTCGCCCAGGCTGACCGTGCGCGTGAGGTCGCTGCAGAAACCACCGAGCCTCGCGCCCATGTCGATGACAACCGTCTCGCGCTCCCCCAACGGTTCGCGGCGCGGGCTCGCATGCGGCATGGCCGCCCAGGGTCCCGAGGCCACAATCGTCTCGAACGACACGGCATCGCCACCTGATTCTCGCACCGCTTGCTCAACGGCGATGGCCACGTCACGTTCGGTCTGCCCCGGTTCGATGGACGCGAGCGTCAGCCCCATGGCCTGGTCGGCTACCGCGATCGCTCGCTGGATTGCGGCGAGCTCGTCGGGGCTCTTGGTCTGCCGCAGCTTCTCTACTATGAGCGGTGCGGCCACGACGCTGGGCCGATCGCTGGCGGGCATTACGTCTGCCGCCTCCTGGATGGCCACGAACCCCCCAAAGCTCAGGTCGGCCCTCGAAAGCCCAATCCGCTTCCCCGCCAGCCCGGCGTGGTTGGTCAGGTCCGCGAAGAACCGCCGCTCTCGCCCCGTGACTTTGAATACTTCGAACCCGAGCGGGACCGACTCGCGCCGGGCCTGATCGAGGTAGCGGAAGTCGACCGCCAGGATCGCCCGGCTCATGGTGATCAATGCAACGCCTGCTGACCCCGTGAACGAGGAAACGTACCTTCGGTTCGCCGAGTGTCTCCCGAAAACGTCGTCGACTGGCCCCGAGATGTACAGTGCATCGAGATTCGCTTCCGCCATCGCGGCGCGTATGCGGGACAGGCGGTCGTCCATGGGCCTGATTGTACGCCCGGGGTCTACACCGTGGTCCGCGCGTGGAGATGGTCGAGAATGAGGTTCGTTGCCACGGAGTATCCCGCTCGCCCCAGCCCGGTTACCTGCCCGATGCACACAGGTGCGATGAGCGACACGTGCCGGAACCCTTCTCGTGCGTGTGTGTTGGAGATGTGCACCTCCACCGCGGGCAGGTTAATTGCCTCAAGGGCGTCTCTCAGGGCAACGGACGTATGCGTCAGGGCTCCGGCGTTTATCACAACCCCATTCGCGATCTTCCGGTGCTCGTGCAGGAAGTCGAGCAGGGCTCCTTCGCTGTTGCTCTGGAAACTGAGCACCGCTGCACCTCGGACGTTGCCGGCAGCGGCCACATCGGCTTCGATATCCAGTAGCGTTGTCGTCCCGTAGACGTCCGGCCGGCGTTCGCCGAGCAGGTTCAGATTGGGCCCGTGGACGAGCAGAATGACCGGTCCCGAAGCGGCGAATGAAGTGGTCATGATGCGCTTCGGCGGGGCCTGCGGCCTGATTCAAGCGCCTGCTCAGCGATTGACTCCCAGGCGGCAGCGGTCACCTCGGCCTGCCGCGCCTGGCTGACATGGGTGTAGATCTGGGTCGTGTTGGCAGAGGTGTGCCCGAGCAGATCCTGGACGATGCGCAGATCGGCCCCGCCGTCCAGGAGGTGGGTCGCGAACGAGTGGCGCAAGAGGTGAGGGTGGACGTCCTGGAGAATCCCCGCCGCGAGTGCGTGGCGCTTCATCATGGTCTGCGCCGATCGCGCCGTCAGCCGGGTTCCCGACCGGTTCAGGAACAGGGCTGTCTCGGCGCCGCGCGCGAGGGCGGGCCGCCCAACCCGGAGGTACGCTTCGAGCGCTGCGATCGCCGGGCGCCCGAACACGACTACCCGCTCCTTGGCGCCCTTGCCGCGTACAATAGCCCCGCCGTAGTCAAGGTCGATCTGCCCGCAATCGAGCCCGACGAGCTCTGAGATGCGCAACCCGCCGGCATACAGGAGCTCCAGCATCGCCCGGTCACGCTGCCCTTGCGGCGTGTCCTGGTCTGGGGCGCCAAGAAGCGCGCCGATGACTGACGGGTCGAGCACCTTCGGGAGCCGTTTCGGCCGCTTGGGAAGGGCCACGCCGTAGAGCTGGTCCTTCGTGGTGGTGCCTTCGCGAAGCAGGTAGCGGTAGAACCCGTGCACAGTGCTCGTCCTGCGCGTGATGGACGCTGCCACAATCCCCCCCTCGCGAAGCTCGCCGAGGTATGTGCGAAAGAGCTGCCGGTTCATTCGCAGCGCGTCGCTTCCGCGCTCGTCGCACCACGCGAGGAAGTGGCCAATGTCGTTCCGGTAGTTGCGGACGGTGTGTAGCGAGCGGTTTCCGACCGCCCGCAGTTCGCGCAGGTAGGATTCGAGGAAGGCGGCTGCGGTCTTGTGGGGTGCGCGACTCGCCATAACGGCCAGCATAGGGTCAAGAGAGCCGAAGTGCCACATCTCGTTGTCGATCCGAATTCGGCGCCATGTCGCCGGCGGAAGCGATCAATGCCCTGTTGAGAGCGGGCGGCATCGTCTGAGCGGTTAGCTTGCCTTGCGGCTCGTGGCAACGCGGGCGCGCCGAGTCGCGAACGCAGCCTTGCCACGCGCACTGCGTTCCAGCAGCTTCTTGTTTGCGGCAGCGCGTTCCTCCGGGTTCCGAGGCCTGGCCATCTTCCCTGGCTCAAGCGTGTTCGTCGTGTAACTGCAGTGCGGGTAGTTCCAGCAGCCGTAGAAGATCCCGCGCCGCGTCCGCTTCTCCACGAGCTGCCCGCTTTCGGGCTCCTCGGGACACACAACACCGACCGGCACCCCTGCGCGGAAGTCACACTGCCCTGAGTCGCGCCCGGTGCAGTCGATGTAGGGACCGTAGGGGCCCGTCCTCTGTACCGTTGTGCTGCCGCATTTCGGGCAACCGTAGGCTGTGAGCGCCGGCTCGCTCCGGGGCGCTGGCTCACCGTCGCTGGTCAGCGGCATTGCGTTCTTGCAGTCGGGGTAGCGTGGGCAGGCGAGGAACTTCCCGTTGCGACCCCACTTGATCATCATCCTGGCCTCTCCGCAGGCGCTGCAAACGATTTGCGTCTCTTCCTGGATCTTGTCGGCTTCGTCCTTTGCCCGTTCGATTTCCTGCCCGAAGGATCGCCAAAACTCGCGGACGACCGGCAGGTACTCGGCATTGGCGCCCGCGATCTCGTCGAGTTGATCCTCCATCTTGCTTGTGAAATCGGTGGCTACGTACCTGTCGAGATGATTCACGAGCAGGTCGTTGACCAGGAACCCGAGCTCCTGTGGAACGAGAGCCCGCCCTTCCCGTTTCACGTACTCGCGCTTCTGCACTGTCCGGACGATGGTCGCGTAGGTGCTCGGCCGCCCGATGCCAAGCTCCTCCAACGCCTTGACCAATGACGCCTCTGTGAAGCGCGGGGGTGGTTCCGTGAAGTGCTGCCTGGCATCGACCGCCCGTCGCTCAAGGGCTTCGCCCGCGACGAGTTCGGGCAGCGATGATTCCGCGTCTTCGTCATCAGTGCCGCTGGAACGCTCACTTGCATCGACCCCGTAGGCGGCCAGGTGGCCCGGGAACAGCAGGTGTTGGGCGCTCGCCTTGAAGACGCCCCGGACCTGATCCCCCTCCCTGGCCTCGATTTCGACGGTCACCGTGGCAAACTGCGCGTCCGACATCTGGCTCGCAAGGAAGCGCTGCCAGATGAGGGTGTAGACCCGAAGCTGTGGCGCGTCGAGAACGTGGCGCAGGCTCTCTGGCGTGCGTCCCGGGTTTGTGGGGCGAATGGCCTCGTGGGCTTCCTGAGCGCCTTTCGAGCGCGTGCGGTACACGCGCTCCTTCGGTGGCACGTGATCCGCGCCCCAGCGACCGGCAACGAACTGGCGCGCCTCCGCGCGAGCCAGCGGGCTCACGTTCAGTGAGTCCGTCCGCATGTAGGAAATGAGCCCAACAGGGCCCTCGCCCGGCACGCTCACGCCCTCGTAGAGCTGCTGCGCGATGGCCATCGCGCGCGAGGCGCTCAGACCCAGCCGGTTGATTGCAGCCTGTTGGAACGTGCTGGTGGTGAAGGGCGGGAACGGCGCCGTCCGCCGTTCGCCTTTCTTCACCTCGCTGACAGCGAAGTCGCTCCGGCGGAACGCCTCGACCAGCCTGGTCGCCCCTGGCTCGTCGGCGATCGCGAGCTTGCCTTTCTTGCCCGGAATGCGGGCAAGGTCGGCCGTGAATGCCGCGCTTCCTTTCGCGAGCAGCGCATGAATGGTCCAGTATTCCTGCGGCCGGAAGGCCTGGATTACCCTCTCGCGTTCCACGATCAACCGCAGGGCAACGCTCTGCACGCGACCCGCGCTCGCGCTCTTCGTCACCTTCCCCTGCACAAACCAGGTGAGCGGGAACCCAATGAGCCGGTCGAGCACGCGGCGCGTTTGCTGGGCATCCACGAGGTGCAAGTCGAGCTTGCCGCGATGGTCGCCGTCGCGGAGCGAGCCAGGCCCTTCCGCCTCCGCCTCGCGAAATGCGGCCTGGATGGCGGGCTTTGTGATCTCGTGGAACACGACACGGATCGCCTTGCCATCGGGGATCTCGGCCACTTCCTTGATGTGCCACGAAATCGCCTCGCCTTCGCGGTCCGGGTCGGTGGAGAGGTACACACGCTCGGCGGTTCTCGCCGCCTCTGCGATTTGGGCCACGACTTCGCGTTTATCCTTCGGCACGACGTAGAGGGGCGTGAAGTCGAGGTCCTTTATGCTCTTCACGCCATAGCCGTATGCGGGCAGGTCGCGAACGTGGCCCATGGATGCGATGACTTCGTAGCCTTCGCCGAGGATGCTGCCGATCGTGCGGGCCTTGGTTGGCGACTCGACAATGACGAGGTTCTTCGCCCCGCGTCTTCGCCTGCCGGCCGGCGTGGCGGGCGATGACGCGCGGGCCGCGACCGGCCTCCGGCTCGCAGCCGCACTGTTCCGCGTCGTCTTCGTCTTCGTTTGTGTTGCCACGTCCCCTGCCTTCACGGTGTTTTCCCGGACACGCATTCGAGGGTAGACAGCGCTCCCGGAGTTTGTCGAGCCGGCCCCGCTCGAAGAGCGGCACGCGCGAACGCGGGCGTCAGACGCGCGAGTAGGTCATCGGTGCGCTTTGGCGGACCAGGCCCTTCAACTCAAGGACCTGCAGGGTGCTGCTCACTTCTGCCACGGGGAGGCCCGATTCCCTGGCGATCTCGTCCACATGAGCCGGGGTTTCCTGCAGCCAATGCAGCACCTTCCCCTCGTCGGGCGTCGTCGGAGGGCGTGGTGCCGGCGAGCGGCTGGCAAGAGGTTGCGGGAACGTGTGCTGTCCCCCCGCACTCAGCAGGTTCAGCTCCTCGCAGACCTGTTCGGGTGTGGCCACCAGCTTCGCGGTGTTCTCCCGAATCAGCTGGTTTGTGGCCCGGCTCTGCCGCGAGAAGATGCTGCCCGGGATCGCGAAAACGTCGCGCCCCTGCTCGAATGCCCAGTTCGCCGTATGCAGCGCTCCGCTCCCCTCGCCAGCCTCGACGACCAGCGTCGCCTTCGCCAGACCGGAGAGGATGCGGTTTCGCCGTGGGAAATAGTCCGGCCGGGCCGGGATCCCCACGGGGTACTCGCTGACGAGGCATCCATGTTCGAGGATGCGGTTCGCGAGCCCCTCGTTCTCCCGGGGAAAGATCTGGTCGATTCCGCCAGCCAGGACGGCCACCGTCGGGGCGCCGTTCTCAAGTGCAACCCGGTGAGCGATTGCATCCACTCCCCGGGCAAGCCCGCTGATGATGGCGACGCCATTGCGGGCGAGAGTCGTGCAGAAGTGCTCGGCTGCCTGCCGGCCGTAAGGGGTGACCTGCCGCGTTCCCACCACGGCCACCGATTGCTCGAATTGCGGCCCCGACGTTCCTCGCACGAACACCACCGGTGGGCTCTGGGGGATCTCCCGCAGCGACTCCGGGAACTCGCTGTCGAGCCAGGTCACGGCGCGCGCGTCGTATTTCCGCAGCGCCGCTAGCTCCGCTTCGGCAGCGAACGTTGACCGGGCTCGCTCAACCGCGCGCACGAACTTCGCGTCCAGCCCTGCGCGGCCGATCTCATCCAGGGGGGCATCCCATGCCGTCGAGATGTTGGAGAACCGTGCAAGGAGGAGGGCGAAGTTGGTGCTGCCCAGCCCCGCCCGGCGAAGCGCGAGCCAGTAGGGCAGTTCGGGATGCTCGCTCATGTGGGGCGCACTATAGCAAAGCCGGGGCCCGCTGACAGGCTAGCGCCCCGCCGCTCCTTCGGGCTCGTCCTCGCGCGACCGGGCCACGCGCATCCGTCGTATCCGGCGGCCTGCCATGCTCAGGACGCGCATCGTGATTGGACCCACTGTGACCTCGTCTCCTGCCGACGGCAGGCGCCCCAGTTCGTGAATGAGCAAGCCGCCGACCGTGTCGAAATCCTCGGACTCGACTTCGTAGTCGAACAGGTCCCGCAGCGTTTCCGTTGGCGAGCTTGCGTCGAGCACAACCTCATCCTCGGAGATGACTTCCATCGCCGGCTTCGTCACGTCGTACTCGTCTTCAATCTCGCCGACGATCTCCTCGAGCAGATCCTCGATCGTCACCAGCCCGGCCGTGCCGCCGTACTCGTCGACCACGATCGCCATGTGCTGCCTCGTGGCCCGCATCTCCGTCAGCAGCTGGTCCAACCGCTTGGACTCGGGGATGAAGACCGGTTCGCGGAGAAGGTCGGAGAGCCTCCGATGCCTGTCCCCGTTGGTCACCGCCCGCAGGAGATCCTTTGCGTAGACAACGCCAACAACGTCGTCGATGTTCTCGCGATAGACCGGCACGCGGGAGAAGCCGCGCTCGTTCACGATCGTGACGACGTCGCCAATCGAGTCCTCGATGTCGGCCGCCACGATGTCGATCCGCGGGATCATCGCCTCCCGGGCCGTCTTGTCCTCAAGGGCGATGATCCCGCGGATCATGCGCTTTTCCTGTTCTTCTACGCCGCCCGTCGCCTCCTCCCGCTCCACCAGGGTGAGGATGTCGGTCGGGCTTTCCGGCGCCACAACGGCGCCGATGAAACGGGCCACGAATCTGGACGGAAGGCCGAGAACCCATGAGGGCGCCGCGAACACATCGTGAGTGATGCTGACCACAGTGCTGAGCCGGATCGCGGCCTGCTCGGGGCGCCGCGCAGCCACAAGTCCCACCGTCATCTGCACCGTCGCCACATAGACCCCTCCCAGCATGCCGACGCCGACTGACCCCGCCAGGGGTTCGTAGGCCCGGGCTCCGGCATAGGCGAAGGTGACCACGATGGCCGCGGCGAAGAGGACGCGCGCGGCAGTCAAGGGCCCGAGCAGCTTCTGGGGCTGTTCGACTGACCCCGCAATCCGGCGCGCGCGCAGGTCGCCCCGCGAGGCGAGCGCCCGGATGCGGACGCCGCTCGCCCGTTCCAGCGCCGTTTCGGCCGCAGCCACTGCGCCAAGTGCCACGGTGCAAAGAACCACGGAGAGTGCTGCCAACGGGATTGCGAGGTCCATGTCAGTCCTTCGGGGCCGCCAGCCCGATTACGCGCGCCGGCACGCCCACCACCTTGGCGCCGGCGGGGACGTCGTTCGTGACCACCGAACCGGCCCCCGTGACCGCCCCTTCCCCAACCGAAACCGGGGCGACAAGCATCGTGTCGCACCCGACGAAGGCGTGCGCCCCGATCACCGTCCGGTGCTTGCTCACGCCATCGAAATTGCAGGTGATGATGCCCGCAGCGATGTTGGCATGCTCGCCCACGTCGGCGTCACCAAGGTAGCTGAAGTGATGCATCTTCACGCCCCGCCCGAGGGTCGAATTCTTCACTTCCGCGTAGTTGCCGAGCTCGCATTCGTCACCGATGGTGGCGCCGCCTCGTACGTGGGCGAACGGTCCGACACCGACACGGTCGCCAATGTGCGAGTCTTCGACAACCGAAGCCTCCACGCGGCAGTCTTCCCCGACGCGGGCGTTTCGCAGCGTCGTCCCCGGTCCGATGACAGTGCGCGGCCCAACCTTCGTGATGCCTTGCAGGTGGCAGTTGGGCAGGATGGTCACGTCCTCGGCAAGCTGGACGTCCGCGTCGATGTAGGTCGTTGCCGGGTCGTTGATGGCCACCCCCGAAAGCATGTGCGTGCGCAGGATTCGGGCGCGCATGAGTCCTTCTGCCGCGGCGAGCCGTACACGGTCATCGATTCCGAGGACCGTCGATGGGTCACCCTCGACTGTGACCGCGGCGAGGCCCTGCCTGTGGGCGATCGCCGGAAGGCCGGTCAGGTAGTACTCCCCTTTCGGGCTCAGCGGGATCGAGTCCAGGTTTGCCCACAGCCAGGCTGCGTCGAAGCAGTACTGGCCGGCGTTGATCTCCGCCGGACCATTGGGGCCGTCGTAATCCGCGGCCTCGACGATTCCCGAGACGTTGCCTCCGGCGTCTCGCGCCACGCGGCCGAGGAGGCCGGGCTCCTCTACCGTGCACGTCACGAACGCCAGGGGCGCTGCTCCGCGGCGGACGCTCAGGTTCGTCAGGAGGTCTGCGGTGATGAGTGGTGAATCGCCGTTCAAGACCACGATCGTCTCGCAATCGGACATTGCATCGCGGCACCGTCCAACAGCGTCGGCTGTCCCCAACAGCTCGGACTGCTCGATGAAGACGACGTCAGCTGCTGCCACCGCCATCCGCACGCTGTCGGCTCCGTGGCCAACGACCACGGCGATGCGGGTCGGGTCGAGAGCACGTGCGACGGCCGTGATATAGGCCACCATTGGCCGGCCACACACGGTGTGCAACACCTTGGGATGGGATGACTTCATCCGCGTGCCGCGTCCGGCGGCGAGCACGATCACGCCCGGCGGCTGCAAGCTCATGTCCGGGCCCAGCAGGAGGCAAGCGCCCGCCCTGCCCGGTATGGCACGGGCAGGCCGGGTTCGGGAGGGTCGAGGTCCTTACTCATAGGGGACGACAGGGTGCGTCCGATCGCCATCCTAGGTAGCGCCGAAAAGGGCTGTCAAGCGGCTTTGCGCTCGACACTCCTCCGGCAGGCTCCGTAGCATGCCTTCAAGAGACGATGGCGAATCCACCAACCACATCCGACGAGATCCGCGAGACGTTCGTCCAGTTCTTCCAGGAACGAGGACACGTCTACCTGCCGAGCTGGCCGCTTGTGCCGATCGGCGATCCCACGTCGCTGTTCACCAGTGCCGGGATGCAGCAGTTCCGGCGCCACTTCATGGGCGAGGAGGCCCCTCCCGCCCCTCGCGTCGCCACTGTCCAGCGCTGCTTCCGTACGACCGACATCGAGGAAGTCGGCGATCTCAGCCACTGCACAGCCTTCGAGATGCTTGGCAACTTCAGCTTCGGCGACTACTTCAAGCGCCAGGCTATTGCGATGGCCTGGGAGCTCCTCACCGGCGTGTTCCGGATTCCCGGAGACCGGCTCCATGTCACGGTCTTTCTCGACGATGACGACTCCTACGGGTTCTGGCGCGAAGTCGGGGTGCCGGATGACCACATCCACCGCTGCGGTGAGGACAAGAACTACTGGTTCAGCTTCCCCTCGGAGACTCCCGGGGCAAGCGGCCCATGCGGTCCCGACAGCGAAATCTACTACGACTACTTCCCCGAACGGGGCATCGACGGGATCAGAGTCGCCTATGACGACGAGAGGTTCCTCGAGATCTGGAACCTCGTCTTTATGCAGCTCTACCAGCATCCCGATGGCCACCGGGAACCACTGCCCGCCCAGAACATCGATACGGGAAGTGGTCTCGAACGCGTGGCGGCCGTGCTCCAGGGTAAGCGCTCGGTCTACGAAACCGACATCTTCCTGCCCATCCTCGAGGCGGCTGCGCAAGTTGCCGGCATCGACTATGCGGGCGGTCGCGCGACGAGCGAGCAGGCCTATGCCATTCGCGCCATGTCCGAACACTGCCGGGCAGCCACCATGCTCATCGGCGATGGTGTCGTTCCCAGCAACGAAGGGCGCGGCTACGTCCTGCGCCGGGTCATCCGCCGCGCAATCTACTTTGCTCGCAAGATCGGCGTCAGGCAGCCATTCACGGCTCGCCTTGCCGACGCCGCCATCGACAAGCTCATGGTCGGCTATCCCCACCTGGGCGAAAACCGGGACTTCATCAAGCGCGCACTCGTCGCGGAAGAGGAGCGGTTCATTCGCACCATCGCTGCCGGCTCGCACCGGCTCGAGACCGTGCTGGAACGGCTCAAACAGGGGGGCGAGACTACCGTCGCCGGGGACGAGGCGTTCTTGCTCTACGACACCTTCGGCCTGCCCCTCGAACTCACGCACGAAATCGCCACCGCCGCGGGATTCTCCGTCGATGCCGAGGGATTCGGGTCGGCCATGCAGGCCCAGCGACAGCGCGCGCGCGAGCAGGGGCAGTTCCTCAAGGGTGAGGCTTCTCCCCTCCTGTCTGCAATTGGCAGTGAGCACTCTGGCTTCGTCGGCTACTCACGCGTGGAGTCCAGCGCGCACGTCGTGGCGATTCTCAAGGACGGCCTGCTCGCCAGTTCCGTGCGGGAGGGCGAAGCGTGCGAGGTCGTCCTTGACGTCACGCCCTTCTACCCCGAAGGCGGCGGCCAGATTGGCGACCGCGGGAACCTTCGCGCCCGGTCCGGCGTCTTCCTCGTCGAAGACACCCGCACAGCAGGCGG
>CAZCDK010000063.1:0-13579 GCA_964497285.1 uncultured Anaerolineaceae bacterium
CCTTCGCCACGGCGTAGGCCTCCTTGTAGAGGGAGACGAACGCTTCGAACTGCTTCGGCGATCGCTCGTAGAGCATGTTGATCTCGACACCGAGCGCGAGGTATTCGGGCGAGTAGTTTTTCGCCACATAGGTAGCGTAGGCAACGAAGGCGTTCCGGAGCGCCGGGTCGGCGAAACCGAGCAGGGGGTCGACGCTCGCCGGCAGGTTCGCAATGCGGCTGCGCTGCACGACGCCGTCCGTCGGGTCGATGCCGTAGAAGAGCTTGAGTTCCTTGTACTGACCCAGGAGCCTTGTCTCGGTGACCGTCGTATCGGCCGTGGCCCTGGAGATCTGGCCTCCGGGCAGGAAGTCCTCCCAGGGCGGGGTCCGCTGGATCAGCACAACATCGGCGTACTGGGCGGCGGTCGCAAAGGCGCCGATGTAGGCTGCCGCGGTCCGCTCTGGCGGCAGCGTGCTCAGTCCAAGGCGCACTTTGCGAGGCTCGCCGGAAGGAGCCGGGCGCGTGACGGTGGGTCCAGGAAGGCCCGAATCGCCGCCCGCGCGCCCATCGCTACCACCCCTGAGGCCGCAGGCCCCGGCCAGCAGCGACAGGACCGCCGCCGCTGCTACAATCAGCGTGGCACGGGGTAGTCGGGTTCGGCCTGGAGTTGGCATGCGAGGGATCTTCCTCGTTGCGGTCCTGGCTGGTGTCCTCCTTGGGGGCGGTGTGGCCACGTACCGGGTCGCCACGAGGGACGCGGTCGTCTCCAGTCCCGCAGGGTCGGCCGCCGCGGCCGGCACTCCGCGGGCTGCCGCAGAAGCATGGGCCAGCGCATGGTCGCTCGGCGACCCGAGCCTCCTGTACAAGCTCCTCACCCCCGAATCGCAACAGGCGTTCCCGTTCGACGCCTTCAAGGCAGAGTACGATGCCTTCGCCTCGGAGACCACGCTCTCGCAGCTGATAGCGACCGCGGGCGTGGCCGAGGCTACGCGGGCGAGCGTCGCCGTTCACCTCGCGACGAGCTATTTCGGCGACTTCGAATTCGACGTTTCCCTTCCGCTCGTCAAGACAGGGTCGGCCTATCTTGTCGCCTGGGAACCGTCCGTTATCCACCCCGAGATGACCGGGGGTGCGCACTTCCGGAGCGAAATCCAGCGTCCGAAACGGGGCGCCATCCTGGACCGCAACGGCCGGGAGCTCGCGGTCACGCGCGATGTGCGGATGATCGGCCTGAACCGCAGCGTGGTTCCCGATCGCGGCTACCTGGTGAACCGCCTGATCGAGTTCGGCTTCGCCCCAGAGGTGGTGAACGCAGCTTTCGACAGCAAGGCCGGGCTCAACCAACGCGTCCCAGTTGGCCCTGTCCGTGATGACCAACTCGAGGCCGCGACGCAGCTCATCCGCAATCCCGGCGTGCTGATCTACTTCGAGACGCGGCGCGTCCACCCGCTGGGCCCGTCGGCGGCGCACGTTGTTGGTTACACCCGGGAACTGACCGCCGAGGAGCTTGGAAGACGTCGCGGCCAAGGCTTCCGTGTGGGCGATCGCGTGGGCGCGATCGGGCTCGAAGCCTCGCTCGAACGGCTGCTCGCCGGCCATACCGGCGCCGAGCTCCGGCTCGCCGATGCCAATGGCGGCACGCTTAAGACCGTGAAGAGCATGGCCTACGTCGCCGGCGAGGACGTGAAGACCACCCTCGATTCGAACACCCTCGTCGTCGCCCAGGCGCGGCTAGGTGCACACGCGGGGGCTGCGGTGACCATCGATCCGCGCACGAACGGCATCCTGGGGCTGAACAGCTCGCCTTCCTTCGACCCCGACGCCTTTGAGCGCGGCGACCGGGCGGCTCTCGACGCCATCACGGCTGCACAGCATTCGCCGCAGGCCAACAGGGCCACAACCGGGCTCTACTCCGCCGGCTCCACCTTCAAGCTGGTGACCGGGGCCGCTGCCCTCGTCTCGGGCGGCTACAGGCCCGGGGACCGCATCGATTGTGGCGCTGTCTGGCGGGGGGTCGACCCACCGCGAAGGAACTGGGAAGGCTCGCAGGGCTTGCTCACGATCGCCGAAGCGCTGATGCGCTCGTGCAACACCGTGTTCTACGAGATCGCGCTCAGGCTCTACAACGACACGGACGGGGCTCTCTCGGAAATGGCACGGGCGTTCGGGCTGGGCGCGGCAACGGGCCTTGTTGGCCTTCCGGAAGAAGATGGCCTCGTGCCCGATGCGCAGTGGAAGCGGGCGAACAAGAACGAGTCGTGGTACCCGGGCGATGAAGTGAATCTGAGCATTGGCCAGGGAGATCTGCTCATCACGCCGCTCCAGCTTGCGAACGCCTACAGCGCCTTCCTCTCGGGCACGCTGCGGTCGCCGGTCCTGCTCGCCAGTGAGAAGCCCATCGCGCGTGGAGCACTGCCGCTCACCGAGGCGCAGCTTGCGCACCTGCGCCTCGGGCTCAAGCTGGTCACTGGGCAATACGGGACGGCCTCGGCAGCCTTCTGGAGTAGCGGCTACACGGACTTCGGCGGCAAGTCGGGAACGGCCGAGGACGTCGGCACGCAACAACACGTTCTCTTCGTCGCGTTCTCGCCCGCTGCCGAGCCCCGGGCAGTGACGGCGGTGGTCCTCGACGAAGGCCAGTCGGGTTCGGTGGAGGCCGGACCAATCGCCCGGGACATCGTGCTCGTGGCGATGAAGCAGTAGCCTCCACCGTCTTCTCCCCCTTCCCTCTCCCCTGTTCGCACGCGTAGTTTAGGGAGAACCTCTGGAGGTGATCTGCCCATGTCGTGGATAGTTGGCATGTTCCTCGCCGCGATCGTCTGTGGCCTCGCGTTCGTCATCGGCCGATTGACGCGGCGCGCCGCAAAGCCCGGCACGCCCGCCGCCGATCGCGGCCTGCTAGTGATGTCGGTGGCCATTGGCCTGTTCCTGGTGTGGACGGTCCTGCAGACCGCGATCTCCTCGGTGCGGCAGGTGCAGGCCGGGCACGTCGGGGTCGTCTACCAGTTTGGTTCGATTGTGGGCCAACGGGGCGAAGGCCTGCAGTTCATCGCGCCGTGGCAGACAATGCGAACCGCCAGCGTCCAGGTGCAACGTGCCCAGTTTTCGAAGATCGAAAACTTCACCAGCGAGACCCAGGATGTCTTCATCGATGCGACGGTCAACTACTCGGTCTCCGAAAAGGCCGTGCAGAACCTCTACCGCACGGTGGGCGTCAACTGGTTCGATCGCCTCGTCGATTCGCGCGTCCAGAACTTCTTCAAGGAAGAGACGGTGAAGTTTTCGGCGGTCGACGTCGCCCCAAACCGGGAGGTCATCCGCACGGCGGTGCGCAACCGCCTGGCGACGGAGCTGGCGCCGTATTCGGTGACGATCCAGGACTTGCTCATCACAAACATCGATTTCTCGGGGGCGTTCAAGAACGCGATCGAGCAGAAGCAGATAGCCACCCAGGACGCGCTCCGGGAAGGGGAACGCATCAAGCAGCGCGAAGCCGAGGCTCAGCAGGCGAAGGCCGTGGCCATCGGCAAGGCTGACGCATTGCGCGAAGAAGCCAAGGGCCAGGCCGACGCCAACAAGCTGCTGACGGCCTCGCTGACGCCAGAGCTCATCCAGTTCCAGGCGGTCCAGAAGCTGGCTGACAACGTCCAGATCGCGCTTATTCCGAGCGGCCAGGGAATCATCATCGACCCGGCGTCTTTGCTGAAGCCCATTGCCAGGTAGTCCCGGCCAGAGCCCTGGCCGCGGCGGGCCAGATTGGGAACGGCCTTCCCGGAGTGATGCCCGTCATGGCCTGCCGGCCAGGTCTCGGCGAGACTCCCTGGGCGGGCCCCGGCCGGCCCGGAGGAGTTGAAGCATGGGGGGCCTCGATGTTCGGGCGTTGCAGACGGCGGCGGAAGCTGCGATCGACGCTTCGGGCGGCAGCGATCTCGCCGTGCCCGCCGCGCGCGCCCTCCTCGCCGCGATCGATGCGCACCCTGACGACCCCGGAGCGGCGGTCTGCGACGTCCTCCGGTCGCTGTTGGCCGCCACATCCCGCAACTACTTCGCCCAGGACTGGGCGGCGGACCACGAGTTTTCCGTCTGGGCACGCCTTACCGACGATCATCGCGCCTGGGGCTACGGCAGCGAGGAGGAAGTCGCCCCCCTCCGATGGATTGTCGAGCTCGCCGACTGCTGGTTCGACGGCCGCCAGCTCATCACCGCCGACCAGTGGCGGCCGCGCTTCGAGGCCTGGGCCGAAATGCAACACTCCATGGTCCGCCGCGTGACGCCCGGCGCGCTCAACGCCAGCCCGTTCCCACCGCCGCTCTCCGCTTCGGATTCGCGCTTCGCGGGCCATGACTGAGCCCGACTCGCTCGCCCGCCACTCGTCCCCAGAATGCTCCCCACTGCAGGAGCAGGCGTCAGTCCTCGGTCCCCGGACCTCGTAACTTCCCCAGCATTTCCCGGAGCCACGCGATGTGGGCGCTCTCTTCCAGCGCGGTTACCCAGTGCAGCGCCTCCCACAGGGTCGCGCCGCGCGCGAATGCGCCGTGACCGCGCAGGACCACTGCCGGCCGCGACTCCAGGGCGTGCGCAATCCGTTCCACCTGGAGCGGCCCGGGCGCGATCACCGGTACTTCCTTCAGGAACAGCTGCCCTTCGAGGTCTCCCGGGACGAAGGAATCGTTCTCGAACGTCAGCGCGATCGCATGGCGCGGGTGCGCGTGAACCACAGCCTGGGCCCCGGAAACGGCGTAGACGGTGGCGTGAAGCACCGTGTCGCTCGACGGCGGCGGGCCCTCGTGGCTTCCGCCCGGCCGCACCAGGCTGATGTGCCGGGCCTCCAGCCGCCCAAGCATCGTCCCCGTGCCGGTGATCCACATCTCGTGGCCGGCTCGCACGCTCAGGTTCCCGCCATGGCTGGTCACCAGTGCCAGACGGTAGAGGTCGCGCCCCACCTCCTGCATCTCGCGAAGCACTCCCGGGGGAACAGTCGTTGTCATTTTGGATTTTGGATTTTGGATTTTGGATTGGCGCTGCGAGTTCGCAGCGTTCTGATCGAAGCCCCGGTCATCGCAACGATCTCGTCAGCCTCCTTTGACAACGCCGCGGTGGAAACCTGCGGAACAAGGCCTGCTGCGCTCATCAGTTCAAGCCAGTAAGGCATCTCGTCCGCCTCCTCCTCACCTCATCCCCAGATTCCGCCGCCACCATCCACGTAGATACGCTGGCCGGTGAGGTAGCCCGCGCGTTCCGAAACGAGGTAGCGCACGACATCCGAGACGTCGCCCGGCTGGCAGACGTGGCCGAATGGCATGGTCTTGTCCAGTTCGTGGATGTCCTGGACGCCCCGCGTCGCCCGCGCGAGGCGCCTGCCCATCTCTGTTTCCACCAGCCCGGGGGCGACGATGTTCACGTGGATGCCGTACTTGCGCTCTTCCTTGTAGAGCGTCATGGCCAGCGCCTCCATCGCCGCTTTGCCCATGTTGTAGGGGGCGCCGTTTGCGCCGTTCGAGGCTGTGGCCGCGCTGGAGATGAAGATGATGTCGCCGCGGGGCCGCTCGCGCATCTGCGGCACGACGAGCTTGCAGAGGTAGTGCGGCCCGAACGCGTGCGTCCGCACCACGCGCTCCATTTCCGCCGGGTCGGTATCCGCCACACTGTTTCCACGGCTCGATATCCCGGCGTTGTTCACCAGGATGTCGATCTGGCCGAAGTCCTTCAACACCGCCTCGACCATGGCCTGGTCGTCTTCGAGGCTGTCGATGGAGGCGGCATACGCCCTGGCCCCGCGTCCCAGCGCCTCGATCTCCGCCACGGTCTGGCGAGCGGCCTCTTCGTCGCGGCGGTAGTTGACCGCGATGCCGGCCCCGTCTTGGGCAAGAGCGAGCGAAATGGCGCGGCCGATTCCCCGGCCGCCGCCCGTTACCAGCGCAACGCGCCCGGCAAGCGACATGTGTAGTCCCCTTCGAATGTGGATGTGAGCCGATTCTACGGTGTTGACAGGGACAGGGTCGCGACAGCGTTTGCCCCTGCCGACGGCCTGGCCCGGACTCGTCACAGGGGATGCCTGGAACACGAGCGGTTGATTCTCTGGTTAGCCTTCGGTCCGGGGTCGTACAATGCGAGGTCCAGTCCCGCCGCGCGGGCATCTTCACCGAAGGAAACCCCCTCCTGCCATGGAAGACGTTGTCATTGTCAGCGGTGTGCGCACCGCTATCGGCCGGTTCCAGGGTTCGCTCGCCGATGTTCCCGCCTCCGATCTCGCGGCCCATGTCATCCGCGAGGCCGTGGCTCGCGCCGCTATCGACCCGGCCACCGTCGACCAGGTGGTGATGGGCATCGTCGGACAGGTGGCCGAAGACGGCTACCTGTCGCGCCACGCCGCGGTGAAAGCCGGCCTCCCCATGGAGACCCCGGCCATGAATGTCAACCGTATCTGCGGCAGCGGCCTCGAGGCCATCAACACCGCCTCGCGCTTCATCCAGACGGGCGACGCGCAGGTCGTCGTCGCCGGCGGGGCCGAGAACATGACGCGCATGCCCTTCTACCTGCGCAAGGCCCGTACCGGCTACCGTCTCGGACACGACTCGATCGAGGACGGCATCATTCACCTCCTCAGCGATCCCTTCAAGGGCTACCACATGGGCATCACCGCTGAAAACCTGGCCGAGCGCTACGAAGTCAGCCGCGAAGCCCAGGACGAGTTCTCGGCTGAGAGCCAGCGCCGCGCCCTCGCAGCCATCGAGGCCGGCCGCTTCAAGGAGCAGATCGCACCGCTGCCCGTCAGGGCCGGGCGCGAAGAGAAGTTCTTCGACACGGACGAGCACCCACGCGCCGCAACCACCGAAGCGCTTGCCAAGTTGCGCCCGGCCTTCAAAGAGGGCGGCGTGGTCACGGCCGGCAATGCCAGCGGCATCAACGATGGCGCCTCCGCGCTTGTGTTAATGAGCGCCTCGAAGGCGAAGGAGCTCGGGGCAAAGCCTCGCCTCCGTGTCGTCGCGCGCGCGGAGGCCGGCGTCGACCCCGCGATCATGGGCAGTGGCCCCATCCCTGCGATCCGGAAGGTGCTCGCGAAGGCGAAGATGAACCTCGACCAGGTCGATTGCATAGAGCTCAACGAGGCTTTTGCCAGCGTCTCCTGCGCTTGCGCCAGCGTGCTGACGCTCGACCCGGCGAAGACAAACCCGAATGGCGGCGCCATCGCCCTCGGCCACCCGATCGGCGCCACGGGCGCCATCCTCACCGTCAAGCTCATGCACGAGCTGGAACGCACCGGCGGGCGCTTCGGAATCGTCAGCCTCTGCATCGGCGGCGGCCAGGGCATCGCCACGATCTTCGAGCGAACCGGGTAGGCCCAAGGGGCCCAGACAACGGGCCCGCGTGGGAGGCTGCCGCGAATCGCGGCTGGAATGGTGCGAGAGGGCCGGATCGGCCCTCTCGTACCCTCCACCGCCGAAGGGGCGGCTGCCTGCTAGCCCTGGGCCCGTGGGGCGTGGGGCCGCGGTTCGTTCACGAGCTTCGTGATTGCTGCGAGGGCCCTCGCCTTCGCTTCGTCCGCCTTGCTCGCTTCCAGCTTTCCACTGGCGACGGCCTCGGCGATGGCCGCATTCGCCCTGGCAGCCAGCGCCTCGATGACCTCTCGCCCGCTGGAGCCATGCTCGCTGGCGACCTGGGCGATCGACTTCCCGGCCCGGAGCTCATTCACGAGGTCCTTTTCATCGATCCCAATGGTCGTGGCTGCGGTCTGGATGGCGTTCTTCAAGATCCCCTGGGGGGGATGGACTCCGGGATTGCCACCGTTTGGCCTGGGGACGGCGTTCATGAGCCGGCTCAACGCATCCGGGGCCTTTTCCAGGATCCGCTCCGCCTGTTCCGGCCTGAGCTTCCCGTTGGCCACGGCCTCACGGACCTTCACCGTCAGGTCGTGAAGGACCGTGCGCTCGACTTCGTGGGGGTCGCCGCCGTTCTCGCTGATGATCTGGCTGAGGCTCTTCCCGTCTTTCGCGCCCTGCCTGAACACCTCCGGCGCGATCCCAGAGGCTTTGACGATGTCGTGGACTGCAATGTGCAGGAGGTTGGGCCGGTGGCGGCCTTCCCCTTGCCGTGCTGCAGGCGATCCCGAACCATCGCCCGGCCCTTCGGCCATGGCGACACTGCCCGCGCCGACAACGCCGACCGCGAGCAGGCCCGAGAGGGCGATGACCATGATGCGGCCGCGGCCGCCGATACGAACTGCCATTTGCACATCTCCTGTCTTGACTCCGGCCGGTTGTGCCTGCCGGGAGCGAGAGCCCTCGGTGTTTCGCTCTCTGGCATGCAATGGCGCGGACTCCCTCCCGGGTGCCGGGTTGTCCGACCGGATCTGCAGCCTGGCTTTACCGGTGCTTCTCCACCCACCGGCCCTTGAACAGGAGCAGGTCACCTTCCGCCACGCGCACCGTTGCGGGGCTCGTCGCGACCTCGTTGTGGACGCCCTGTGGGCTGAATCCCAGCGCGGCGGCCTCCAGGTTCCAGCGCAGGCCGATGGTGGTCACCCCGGAGCACGGGCCAATCGCCACGAGCGAGACGACAGTTCCCGGCGGCGCGTCGATCACGGCCTCGCCCGCCACGAGCTCGATGCTGAAGAGGTCATCGACAATGCGGATCGCCACCTGCCTGCCGAACAGCGGCAGTACGGAGAGGTTCGCCAGCGCATGGTCCGCCCTCCCTCCACCGGCGGCGACGATGTCGATGGTGTCGCAGCCCCGGGCGATGCAGAAGACGACTGCCTTCTGCAGGTCTGTGCTGTCAGCGTCGTTAGAAGTGTGGAACACGTGTGCCGGCAGAGCCGCGTGGGCTTCCGGGCTGGAGGAGTCGAGGTCGCCGACCACGGCGGCAACCTGGACGCCAGCGAGGAGCGCCTTGTCCACCCCACCGTCTGCGGCGGCAACCAGGTCGGCGCGCGCGCTCAGCTCCGCGATCAATGCCGGGGACGGAAGGTCGCCGTTTGCGAACAGGAGAGCCCGCATCGCTCTAGTAGACCCCCGAAGCGAGCTTCCGCAAAGGCTTCTGCGGGAGGTTTCCAAATTCTTTCGAAGATCAAGGGAAAAACCACTGGACAGGCACCTAGCAGGCGCTAGAATACGCAGTGGGACTGGCAACATGCGAAGTGTCCGCTCCACTTGCGCAGCCGGCTCGCCGTCCCACCTAGCCGCGGTGCCCCAGACGCCGCGGCTTCTTTATTGCCCGCGATTCCGGCCCGATGACGGGATCGGCCTCGGAGGCACACGCCGTCAGGGCGGCGGATCTTGCTCGCGGGTTTCCCACGCCGCCTGGATGGATGCCACGACGTTCCGGATAAAGGCCTGCTGACCGCCTGCGAGGTCGACTAACTTCAGGCGCAGGACAACCCCGTCCAGGCAGGGATTGACGTTGACGATGCGGCACGTGAGTGTCGACGAAAAGGCGCCGGCGCGCATGGCAACCGTCACTTCGCGGCCGCCGGGTTTCGACCGAACAACGACCGCCATCCCGCCCAAAGAGATGTCGGTGATTGTGCCGTGTTGCTTCGACTGGCCGAGGACTGAGCGGACCTCCGCCCCGATGCTCGTGGGGTACCGGGGATGAGCCCTCAAGTCGACCGGCCGCCACTCGCTCAACAACTCGAACGACGCGACATTGGCGCGGACCTGTGCGAGCCGGCCGTGGGCGAGCATCCTCGTCCCCGGTTGGCCAGCAATGATGGCTACTTCCCCACCGGCCTCGCCCGGCCAGGGCGCCGGGAGCCTCACGGCGACCACGTTGCCCGTGGCCGTCAGCGCGGTTCCAGGGAACTGCGCTGGCGGAGTGCTCCGCTGCACCAGGAGGACCGGCTCCCCGGCTCTGATCGGGCCTTCCACGACGTGAATATCGGTTGTCGGCCTGTGAATCCGCACAGGGCTTCGGTTCACGCGCGAGCCGGACAACCCGTACCATCGAACCGTGACTGCCAACGAGGGTCCCCCGACCGTCGCCGGTGCCGGCATTGCACTCCGCATGATGCGGCTGGCCGACATCCCCGGAGTCATGGCCGTCGAGCGGGCCGCCTTCGCGGACGAGTGGCCGCCGACCGCCTTCGAGCGCGAGATCTCGGTGAACAGTGCTGCCCGCTACATAACCCTGTCCAGGACGCCTCCGGCAGCCTCGGCTGATGACGAAGCCAGGATCGTCGGGTTCGGCGGCCTGTGGCTCATGCTCGATGAGGCCCATGTGGTCTCGGTCGCGGTCGAACCTGGACTCCAGGGCCAGGGTCTCGGCCGTCTCCTGGTTCACGGGCTCATCGACGTCGCCCGGAAGCACCGGATGTCGGTCGCCACGCTGGAGTGCCGCGAGTCGAATGTGGTCGCCCGCTCCCTCTACCGAGCCTATGGGTTTTTCGAAGTGGGCCGTCGAAAACGCTACTACGCGGACAATCGCGAGGACGCAATCATCATGACGACCGAGGAACTCGACAGCCCGCCCTTCCGGGAACGGTTTCTCCGTCTCGAGGCTACGCTCGCGGGGATGCTGCCCGGGGTCCATCCTTATGCGGTCGACGTCTGAAACAGTGGCTCGCGCAAGCGTCCCTCTTCCCGGCGGGCCAGTCCAGGAGCCTGTCTATATGGCCGGCGCCGGGGGACTGGAAGGGGTGTGGGCCGCAGCGTGGGCGCGTCCGAGGAAGCGGAGGGCCGCGGTGTGGGGAAGGGACTGTGTGAGGCAAGGTGGTGGGCACGACGGAGCGCCGCTGCAACCAGGGGGGTGCCCAGCCGGCCTCACCAGGCTGGTTGGAGGGCCTCCTGGAGCTTGAGGAGGTGTGGAAGCGAATGCTCGCGTACGCTTCGGGGTGCACCTCATGGAGCGATTGCACGCCAGGCTCTCGGCGCTCATCTCAACACCCGGACGGCAGGCTGCGGGCTGGGCCGCGCTTGGTGTCCTGGGGCTGCTCCTCGCGCTCGGAGGGGCGTTGCTCATCTTCGATCGCGACGGCGACGGGGGCCGGGGACGCGCAACGGCCGGCGTCGCGGCCGACCCGACGGCCGCTGTCACACGGGCCGGCAGCGTGATCCCCGGGGTGGCGACCGGTGCCTCGCCATCTGTCGCGGCTCCCTCACCTCTTGCCGCGGCATCATCGCCTTCGCCGAGCCCCTCGCCGACCCCCTCTCCCCCTCTCGCGGCAACGCCAACGCCGATCCGGCATCAGTCCGGGAGTACGTCCGGAGATCCCGAACCCCTGCCGCCGGCGCCGACTCCTGCACCGTCGCCCGAGACCGTAGGCGGCCCCTACTGTGACAACGGTTCCTCAACCGCCCCGCCGAACTCGATTATTGGCCGACTGACGATCGGGGCCGCCGAAGCGCCAGCAGGCACGATCGTCAGCCTCGCCTTCGACGGGATCGCTGGTCCGAGCAGGGCGACGGCAGCCGCTGGCGGATACCGGGTTGATTGGACCGCCGGCGGGGAAGCGTGTGCCAACCGCGTCGGAGCCGTCATCTCTGTGCTGGTGAACGGGCAGTCGTTCACGAGTCCCTATGCTGTCGGATCGACGGGCGGGAACCCGCTTCTCCGCTTCGACGTCGCGGTGCCGTAGCATGGAATCGCTCAGTCCGGCGCCAGGCGCGGTCCGCCTCGATGCGCGCATCCTGGTGGTGTGCCATTCACTCCATGGAGGAACGCGTGCGCGAGGGAATTGACCCACCGCTTCCCCTAGACCATCCAGTGATGGAGTTTCTTGAAGGCATCGGCAAGCTCATGTTCCGCGAAGAACCGCTGGACCCGGCGGAAATGCGGGCCGAGGTTGGCCGGCTGCTCGCGAACCGGCCAGCACCGCCGCGCGAGCTGTCGGTCAGCGCGGCAGACCAGGCGCGGGCCCTGGCGGACCGGGCCTGGGAGGCCGGCGAGGACGGGGCTGAGATGGCGATCGACGCCCTCCGGCTCGACCCGAATTGCACCGATGCCTTCGTCTACCTCGGCTACGACGCCGGCAATGAGACGGAACTCGCAGTGGTCTTCTTCACGCTCGGCATGATGGCGGGCGCCGACGTGCTTGGCCAGGAGATGTTCGAGCGGCACTCCGGCGAATTTAATGCGATCCCCGAGACGCGGGCTTTCATGCGCGCCATCGAGGGCGTCGGCCATGCCGCTCTCTCAATGGGTGCCGTCGAAGCTGCGACCGAGTACTTTGAGGAGATTCTGCGGCTCGATGCGGCGGACCACATGGAGGTGCGCTACGCACTGCTGGCGATCGCATTGGTCAGCGACAACCGGCCGCTGGCGGACGGTCTCTTCGATACGTACGAAGGCGACTCACCGGTGTGGCACTACGGCCACGCGCTCCACTCATTTCGCCTCCACGGTGACCGGCCGCAGTCCCGCCGGTGGCTACGGGAGGCGCTCGATCAGAACCCTCACGTGCCGCCCTGCCTGCTGGGCGAGAAGCAGATGCCGGAAGACCTCCCGGACGAATCCGACCCCGGAACCGAGGAAGAAGCCTTCATCTGCGCGGCCGACATTGTGCCTCTCTGGCACCAGACGAGTGGCGCACTCAACTGGCTTCGCAGCGGCGCGGAAGCGCAGCGCACCGGCCGCAGGCACTGGTTCGCGGGGCTGGAATAGGGCCGCGTTGGCGGCCCACGATGCCTTCGCGCTTCTCCTCCTCGTAGAGCCTTTCCATCACGAACTCCTTGAGGAGCGTCTGCTACCCCTTGTGGCGCTTCCGGGCGAGCGTCTTGAGGCGGAGCAACGTTCGCTGGTCGCAGCGCACAGCGACGGGAGAGGTGCGGGGGCGGGCGGACGGGAGTAGCCCCGGGGGAGGAGGCTCGAGCCCGGCGAGCAACGCCTCGCCAAGAGAGTGGGTTGCCCAGAACTCAGCCTCATCGGCTTCGTTGCTGAATTGGGGAATCTCCGCCCAGTTGTGAAGCTCGACCAGGGTGGCGACAGGACTCCGCGGACGGTTCGCTTTCATCAGTGCAGTATCCTAGACCAGACCAGCGAGAGTGACAGCCATGCCGTACGATCGCGTACCCGACGTCTTCCCGGTCCTCCGCGGCGCGCGGCTCACGCTCCGCGAGATGCGCGAGGAAGACCTCGCGGCCTGGTTCGCGCGCCTCTCCGATCGGGAGGCCGCCGCGCTTGCGGGCGATCCCGTCGCGACATCGATGCAGGTTGTGGTCGATGGCCTCGCCTACCACCGCGAGGCGTTCCGGACGAAAGAGGGCCTGCGCTGGTCCATCGTCCCGAATGACGTTGGCGGAAGCGTAGGCACCATCGGCTTCGGTAGCCTGGACGAGGCGAATCGGAAGGGTGCGATTGGCGGCGCCGCCGGACGGGCTTACTGGAACCGCGGCATTGCGACGGAGGCGGCCCGTCTTGTTGTCGAGTACGGGTTCAGCGACCTGGGCCTGGAGCGGATCGAGGCCGAGGCGATGGCGGAGAACATCGGCTCTATCCGCGTCCTCGAAAAGGTGGGATTCCGGCGGGAAGGGCTCCTCCGCGGCTACCGCATTGTCAACGGCGAGAGGGCCGACTTCGTGGTCTATGGGCTGCTCGCGCAGGACTGGGACGGAACGGCAACGCCCCCAGGCTGAATCGGGCTACTTCTGGTACTTCCGGCGGCG
>CAZCDK010000064.1:0-1161 GCA_964497285.1 uncultured Anaerolineaceae bacterium
TCACGTTCCTGGGCGACGGGCTGCGGGACGCACTCGATCCGCGCACGCGCAAGTGTCTGCGTCGGGCCGGCGGGTCGCTGAGATCCACACCGCTGCGGGTCACGCGCTGGTTTACCTCGGCAATGGCATCCACAGCCTTCAGGAGAGCGCTTCCAATCGCCGTCCCGCGTGCCGCCCTGAATGCGCCAATCGCCGCGATGAGCTCGTTTCGGTCGGTGGTTGGCGGCACCACGAGCTGCGCCAACCCGCTGAATGCCACGAGGCCAATTCGGGTGTCGCGTGGCTGGCTCTTGACGAATCGACGGGCGACTTCCTGGGCCACCGTCAGCCGGTTCGGAGAAACGTCCGAGGAACACATCGAGAGCGAGACGTCCATCGCGAGGATGATGGAAGCTCGCTTGGTCGGTACGGCAACCACTGCGTGGGGACGCGACGCGGCGGAAATCAGGCTGGCAAGGCCCAGGAGCAGGAGTGCGAAGGGCGCGTGCCTTCGCCATCGCGAGCGCCTCGGCAGCGCCTCCCGGATGAGGGAAAGGCTGGCATAGCGCACGGCGAACCGTCGCTTGCGCCGTTGCATCCAGGCGTACACCCCGACCGAGAGCGGGATGAGCAAGAGAGCCATGAGCCCCAGGGGCCACGAGAATGCCATGGCTATGGCACCCGACCGAACCAGTGCATGGCCAGGCCGCCGCCCACGAGCAAGAACAGCACCGCCACGGCGGCGGCAAGCGAAGTGATTTCCATGGGTTCCCCCTCTATCGTCAACCGCAAGTCGATCGTTTCGTAGACCTTGATCAGGGCCTCGGTGTCCTGGGCCGCCAGGTAGGTTGCATTCGTTTGCTCGGCGATCTTCTGCAGGAGTGGCTCGTTGAGAGACGTAGCGATTCGATAGCCATCGATCTCCACGGTCGTGCCGTCGCGACTGCCGATGCCAATCGGGAACACCCGCACCCCGGCGTTCCCGGCGATCTGGGCGGCGTTCAGCGGATCAAACCGCGACGTGTTTTCACCGTCGGAGACCAACACGATCGCCGCGAACCCGAAGTAGCCGATGTCGACCGAGTCCAGGTCTCCTTCGATTGCCGCCTGGTCAAGCACTATCGGATTGCCGGCGATCGCACTCAGCGAGGTCATGATCCCCTCCCCCAACGAGGTGCCACC
>CAZCDK010000064.1:1171-13569 GCA_964497285.1 uncultured Anaerolineaceae bacterium
CCCCCGGGCGTCAGGCGTTCGATGGAGGCTTTGACATCTGCCTTTGCGCTGGTTGGTGGTTGAACGACTAGCCCGCCATCGCCGAAGGCGACCACACCGATCTTGACGGTGGACGGCTGATTCTCGACAAACACCGCGGTGGCCTCCCTGGCGGCAGCCAGGCGCGACGGTGTGAAGTCGTCAGCCTGCATGCTGCTGGAGACATCGAAGGCGAGAATGACCGTGCCCTCGCGGTGCGGGAGTCCGTCGATTTGCGGTCTCGCCATGGCGGCCAGGAGAAGAGCGATTGCCGCAAGGAAGATGGCGGGCGGAACGTGCCTGCGCCGGCCCAGGCGGCGCCCGGAGCCGGTCTCGGGAAGCGCCATTGTCCCGAGATCCGCCACGGTCGCCACCCGCCGCTTCATCATCTGGAGGTAGGCAAGAACCAGGACGGGTACCAGCAAGAGAAGCAAGAGCATGGGGGGCCAGGAGAACGACATCAGCGGCGCCTCCGCTTCTTGCGAAGCTCGGCCATCCGGACGAGCGCCACAACCAGGTCTTCATCGGTGGCGATGTCGAACGGATCGACTCCGGCCTTTATGAACCCCGACTTCAGGCGTTCTTCGCGAATCCGGGCGAGTTCCGCGAAGCGGCGCCGGAACACGCCGTCACTCGTGTCGACGAAGAGCTGCTCACCCGTTTCAGCGTCCTCCATCACGATGACGCCAGCGTTAGGTAGTTGGACCTCGCGCCGATCCCAAAGCCGGATGGCAACGAGATCGTGCCGTCGTGCGAGCAAGGCCAGAGGCCGCTCCCAACCGGGCTCGCTGATGAAGTCGGAGACGAGGAAGACAAGCGAACGGCGTTTGATGGTGTTCAAGGCAGCGAAGATGAGACCGCTCAGGTCCGTCGCGGTTCGGGTCGCGGGAGGTGGCTGCAAGAGCTCGTGGGCCAGCCGCAACACCTGGTTCCGGCCTCCAGCGGGCGGGACTGTCCGTTCCACGACGCACGAGTAGAGCATTGCCCCGACGCGGTTGCCCCTCCTGGTCAGGAGCCGTGCCAGCGTGGCAACGACCTCGATGAGGACCAACCCCTTCGGCCGCTGCTGGAGCCCGAAGCCCATGGAGGGCGAGCGGTCGAGCAACATCCATGCCGTCAGCTCCCGGTCTTCGACGTACTCACGCACATGTGGGACGTCCAGACGAGCGGTCACATTCCAGTCGATATGTCGCACGTCATCATCGGCCTGGTACTCGCGCAGGTCGGCGAAGTCGAGACCGGCTCCGTAGAACAGGGTGCGGTAGTCGCCCTGCATCAGGCCGTCGAGCCGCCGGATCACCCGCCATTCGAGCCGGTGAAGGATCCGCTCAGGCGTGAGCGGGAGAGCGGGAGAAGGCCGGGTAGGCGTGGGTGCTGTCATTGAGGGAAACCTTTGGCAGTGGAACGGCGGTGAGGATCCTCTGGAGGATGTCGTCGGCGCTCATCTTCTCGGCGAGTGCCTCGTAGGACAGCACCAAGCGATGGCGGATCACATCGAGCGCCAGGTCGCGCACATCCTGCGGCAGGGCGTAGTCCCTGCCCCGCACGAGAGCGAGGGCCCGGCCAGCAAGGATCAGGTTGATCGTGGCGCGAGGGCTTGCACCAAAGGCCAGGAAGCGCCCCAACTCGCCATGACCCACCGACTCCGGACTCCGCGTGGCGCGGACAATCATGACGGCGTCGTCGATCAGCGCCGGATCGACATAGACCTCGTCGGCGGTCCGCTGCAGTGCGAGGAGCTGTTCCTTGCCTATCACCTTGTGCGTGCTCTCCAGGGCGCCCGTCATTCGCTCGGCAATCACGAACTCCTCGGTGGCCGAGGGGTAGTCGACCAGCACTTTCAGCATGAAGCGATCTTGCTGGGCTTCGGGCAGCTGGTACGTGCCCTCCGACTCGATCGGGTTCTGCGTAGCCAGGACAAGGAAGGGCTCCTCGACCCGGTGGGTCTCGACGCCGATCGTCACCTGCCGCTCCTGCATCACTTCGAGCAGGGCGCTCTGCACCTTCGCAGGCGCGCGGTTTATCTCGTCGGCGAGCAGCAAGTTGGTGAAGACGGGCCCGAGGGACGTTTGGAACTCGCCCGTCCGTTGGTTGTAGATGCGCGTGCCAGTCAAGTCCGCCGGGACGAGGTCCGGTGTGAACTGGACGCGCTTGAAGTCGCCGCCGATGGAAGCAGCGAGCGTCTTGATGGCCAGCGTCTTGGCAAGTCCTGGCACGCCTTCGACGAGCACGTGGCCGCGGGCAAGGAGGGCGACGATAAGCCGCTCCAGGAGCGCGTCCTGGCCGACGATTACTTTCTTGACCTCGTAGAGCACCTGCTCCATTGGCCGGCCGATGTTCGGAGCGGAGTGATTGGCCATTTGTGAGTCCTCCAGCTATCTGGGTGGTCCGCCGCCCGCACCACCCGCCGCCCCGAGCGGGACCGCGAACCCGATGCCGGTGAAGGAGTCTCTGTTGGATGGGTTGGCGAGAGCGGTGACGACGCCGATCATCTGCCCCGCGCGATTGAGAAGCGGACCTCCAGAACTGCCGGGGTTGACCGCGGCATCGAACTGGATGAGTCCGTCCAACACGTCACTGCCTCCCTGCTTGGTGATCTCCCGGTCGATGCCGGAGATCACACCGGCGCTGATGGAGGCGACCAGGCCGAGAGGGTTGCCAACGGCGAACGCCTCGTCGCCGACGTGCACGCGCGCGGAACCGGCAAGTACGGCAGGAACGATGATCTCGGGCGCGCCGTCCGCTTTGAGGATGGCGAGATCCCGCTCGGGCTCGGCGCTCGCAATCTCGGCAATCGCCCGGGTGCCGTCAGCGAAGGTGACGCTGATCCTGCCCGCACCCTCCACAACGTGGTAGGCGGTGAGAATGGCGCCATCCCGGTTGATGATGACTCCCGTACCCACCCCAAAGCCGCCGTCGCTCTTCGACTTGTCCTCGGTACGGATGTACACGAGCGACGGCAAGATCATCTGGTAGACCTGCGCCGAGATCGCGGGGCGGTCCATCGCCCTCGCAACCGCCGTGGAAACGGCCGGCCCGATGTTGGTCGTGGCCACGACGCTGGGCCCGCGGTCTATCATCGAAAACAGGTAGACGCCTAGCACGGCCCCGAGCATTCCGAGCGAAAACGGCCATGTGCGGCGCCAGCCGACGGACGCGAACCGCCGCCGGCCCCGAGTTGCGCTCGACGCGCTGCTCGATTCGACAGGTCCATGCAGCACGATGGCACCACGGGATCCAGTCTGACACGCGACGACCCCGTCGCGGGTGTTGGCGATTGCGGCAATTGTCGCGTGCTAACTTGGGGTTAACCTGCGGGCAAGGCGAACTTCGCAGGGCGCCACCGGCGTGTCGGCTAAGGGCCCGCTGGCTGGCGCGGCCGGCGCGCTGGACTCACGCGGCCACGACGCATCCCTTCCATCGATGCGGACACGCCCATCCGTTTCCGCGACCGTGGAGTCAGGCCCTGGCGGCCTTCTTCTCCGACTTCTTCAGTTGCTTTGCCTTGGTAGATACCTTCGGCTTGTTCGTCTTCGTTCGCTTCTCCTGGCCCTTCACCATGGCGACCTCCTGTCGCGGCACACTAGGCGGCGCCGGGACTCTGATCCAGCGACACGCGCAGACCGCGCGCCGCTGAGTGTCGACGACCAGCATTCCTGCTGACAAGGCGGCCGCCGCCGGGAGCTACGGCTGGCGCGGAGCGGCTCGAACCGCGAGTCCGCGCACCGCACGCGAGACCGCCAGTTCGCGTAGCATGCGAACTCATCATCCCAGTAACAAGAGGTGTTCAGAATGAAGATCGGGTTGAACTCGGGAGGCCCCAACCTCGCGAGGACAATCGAGGACGCCGTGCGCGCCGAAGAGCAAGGCTTCGCTGCGTACTCGATGCCGGGGGATTCAACCGCGACGCTCGGTCTTGTTGGAGCAAGAACCAGCACGATCCGCCTCCTCACGGCAGTCGTGCCCATCTTCGGCCTCCACCCCGCGACGCTGGCGGCGCAGGCGCGTGTTGCACAGGCAGCCGCGGCCGGGCGCTTCACCCTCGGGATCGGACTGGCCCACCGCGTGTCGGTAGAGGGTGCGCTGGGCCTGTCGTTCGCACACCCGGCGCCACGAATGCAGGAGTACCTCCGCGTGCTGGTCCCTCTCCTCCGCGGCGACGAGGTCGACTTCGCAGGCGACTACTACACCTACCACGGGATGGGGCGCCGGCCGGATGGAGCTCCGCCCGTGCCGTGCGTTGTGGCTGCTCTTGGCCCGGTCATGCTCCGGCTTTGCGCCGAACTCGCCGGGGGCACAATCCTCTGGATGGCCAATGCCCGGGCAATCGAGGACTTCGTGGCTCCCCACATCCGCAGGGCAGCGGAGCGCGCGGGCAGGCCAGACTGGGAGATTATAGCGAGCCTCCCGGTCGCGCTCACCAACGACGCGGCCTCCGCGCGCGAAGAAGCCAACCGCCAGTTCGCCAACTACGGCCAGCTGCCGTCGTATCGCGGAATACTCGACCGCGGAGCAGCCGCCACACCGGGCGACGCAGCACTCATCGGGAACGAAACGGAACTCGACTCGGAGTTGGATCGGCTGGAGCGAGCAGGAGTCACGCTGTTCAACGCCGCGCTCTTCCGGTCCGAGCCAGGGGGTCCCGCGCGCACTCGCGAGTTCCTCGCCAGCCGCGCGCGAGTACGCAACAACCTGTAGGCCGGGCCGAGGTTCTGCCAGGGAGTACACCCTGGAACCAGGCCGCCCGGCGGCAGTCATGGCTTCGCGCTGGCCATCTTCGCGCGGGATCACTACGCCGGAATGATGGGGGAGCCTGAACGCCCAGGCTCTCCCCGCAGGAGCCTCGAAGCAGACCATTGCGCAGTGGCCGCAAGTCGTAGTGCCCCGGTCCACTCGCGGTGGAATCTGCGCACCTGCGCGATCGCCGCACTCGGCTTCGGCTCTGCGTTTCTCAGTTGTCCTTGCCGTGCACGATTCACGCCAGGAGCATCAAGACGCGAAGACCACGGCATTCGTCCAGCGATCTGCTGGCGGGAAGTCAACAGCCGGACCGACGTTCTCACACCCCGTCCAGACCGAATCAGGAGACGAATCGCCTGACTTCCCGAAAGGAAGGTGCCTAAGAAGAAGCGCGAAATGTCGGTCAAGATGCTGTATAGTGCCAGAAGATTGCACCGTTGGGAGGACAAGATGCGCATCAATCGGCGAAGCGTCACATCAGGGTCAACCTCGCGAGCCTGCTCATTCAAACGGCCACTCTCAATCGCACTCCCGGCATTGTTGGCGGTCTCCGCGTTGTTCATCGCGAACGCAGTTCGACAACCAACTTCCATCCAGGCTGCGGCGCCTGAACCGTGCACTACCAGCTCGGATGCTGTTGCGGCCGCAGCGGTGCCGATCTCCCAGGATCCATCATTGTCTGTCTATCCGGACAAGGGACCGTCGGGGAGTTCGTCCACTCTCCATCTCTGGAATTTCCTTCCAGACCAGAAGGTCAACGCAATCCTCCGGGTCACCGGTGACCCGGTCGTGGCCACGGGAACGACCGATGCCCTGGGCGAAGCCTACCTCAAGTTCACCGTCCCCCAGGCAGCAGACGGCGTGTATTGGATTCTGGCCGCCCAGATTGAACGAACTTGCGTGCACGCGTCGGTCCGCTTCCAGATTGGCACTGTTCCGCCAACGCCCACGACGACGCCGCCACCACCGACGGTCACGCCGACCGTGCCGCCCCCAGTCGTCACTCCGACGCCAAAGCCACCCATCGCCGGGTCTGGGTCCGGCCCCGACAGCACCGTGATGGACTTCACCCTCGCTGCGGCCGGCTCCTGGATGGCAGCCGCGGGATTCGTCGTGCTGATGGCTTCCCGGCGGAGGAGCGCCCGAACCCGGTAGCTGACCGGCCCCCCCGGCCGGAGAGGCAACAAACATGCACTGATTGCGCATCCGGGATGGGCACGGTCCTGGCGCGTGTCAGCGGCACGCCGCCCGCGCCAGGGTGGCCTACGCCCAGAGCACGTTGAAGACGCGGTGGAGGCCCTTCAAGCCCTTGAGCTCCACCTGGCGTTCCTCGCCGAAGCGGATGTCGCCGGCGCTTTCCGTCAGCGCCATCACGAGCCGCGAGACGACGATCTCCCCGCCCTTCGCGAGGTCCGCGATCCGGGCGGCGAGGATCACGTTCTTGCCAAAGAAGTCGTCCGCCTCTCGAATCACCTCGCCAGTGTGCAGGCCGATGCTCAGGCGAAGGGTGTGGTCCGGGTTGTGCCGGTTCCTCCGCGCGAACGCCCGTTGAAGCTCGATTGCACAGAGCAACGCCCTGCGCGCGCTCCCGAAGGCAAGCATGAAGCCGTCGCCCTGTGACTTCACCTCGTAGCCTCCATGTTCTCGCGCCAGTTCCCGGATGACCTCGTTGTGGTCGCGCAGCACTTCCATCCAGCCCTGGTCGCCGGGACGCTCCGTCGCCTGCGTGGGGTTTTCGATGTCTGTGACCAGGATCGTCACGGTGCCGTCGGGGGCCGCGTGGCCCACCATATCTGGCCGCTCCTGCCGTACCGCGTCCGCCATCTGTTCGAGCAGCGACGGGAACGACTCGCCCTCGGCCTGGCCCGCCGCAGGACAGGAGAGATGCGCCTGCACGATGCGCCACTCGCCCTCGTCCTCGACCAGCGCGGCCGTGAACCGCACGGGAAGGTCGATCTTCTCCCCTCCCACGGTCGCCGCCATTGTGCCCTCAGCTGTGGTCCACGCAACAGACGCGGTCGAGGAAGAGGACGCGTGCACCGATTCGAACCGGAACAGGATGATCTCCGACTGCTCGAGGTTGCGCTCGAACTGGTAGCGAAGCTCATCCGGGCCAGTTCGCTTCTCGTCGGGCCCCGTCCCCACCCAGACAACATCGGGCAACCCCGCGAACAGCGCGAGGAGCGCGTCGATATCGCGCCGGGCATAGGCCTCGGCGAGCTTGTAGGGAACTGCCATGGCCGCTGCTTCCGCAACGGCACGCCCGGTCGCACCCTCTGTAACCAACTCGGCGGCTTCACTCATTCGCTCCGGGCATCATCCCACGCGCCAGGTCCGTCTGCCTATGCCTCGTCGCTTCCGCCCTCCAGCCGGGCGAGCGAGGCTCAACACCGTGGCGTTTTGCGCCCCATCCGGCCCTGCCCTACCATCAACCTCGATCTCATGAACCTCTCCTTCGTCTGTTTCCATGACTGACGACTTCGGCGTGGACCTCGATGAGGTCTACAAGGTGACGGGTGTCGCGGACGTGCTCGTTGTGCGCTTCCACATCATCCAGAAGCGCCTGCTGGTCGACTTTCGCGCCCGGGCCGGCGTGAGGCCACTGATCACCGTTGTCCCCCGGGCCGAATCAGTTGAAGACCGGTTCAGGTCCATCCGGCGCCTGCGCCCGGAATTGCCTGTTCCGGAGAGAGTTATGTCCTTCAACTGGCCGCGCTCGATGCCGACCCTCATTGCCAGCGGCGTCTGGCAGCACATTGTTGACCGCATGGCCACGCTGGGTGGTCACGAGGCCGTGGACGAGTGTGGAAAGGCGATGGAGACCCTCATGGCCGAGGAACGCATCGAGGTCTTCGGCGCGATTCGCGGCGCAAGCCACTACCAAACCCTCTGGGAGCGAAGACGCGCATGACCGCCATCATCGACCTCCGCAGTGACACCGTGAGCAAGCCGACCGGCGACATGCGCCGCGCCATCGCGGAGGCAGAAGTCGGAGACGATGTCTTCGGCGATGACCCGACGGTCAACCGGCTCGAGGTCATGGCCTCCGAACTCACCGGCAAGGAGGCGGCGCTCTTCGTCCCAAGCGGCACGATGGCCAACCTCGTGTCGGTCATGACCCACACGCGGCCCGGGGACGAGATCCTTCTCGGCGACCAGAGCCACGTGTTCAATTACGAAGTGGCCGGGACGGCGCGGATCGCCCTCGTCCAGGCACATGCCCTTCGCAACCTCCCCGACGGCAGCCTCGACCCGGACGAAGTCGAGTCGGCCATCCGTCCGGCCAACCTCCACACCCCTCCCAACACGCTCCTCTGCCTTGAGAACACCCACAATCGTTGCGGTGGAGCTGTCATCCCGATTGAGCAAATGGACACCCTCACAGCGCTCGCCCGCACGCACGGACTGAAGGTACATCTCGACGGTGCCCGGCTGTTCAACGCCCAGACAGCACTCGGAGTGCCCGCAGTGCGCATCGCGCGCGATTGCGACACCGTCTCGTTCTGCTTTTCCAAGGGTCTCGGCTGTCCCGCCGGTTCGGTCCTCTGCGGCCCGCGCGAGTTCATCCAGCAGGCGCGACGCAATCGGAAGGTCCTCGGTGGAGGCATGCGCCAGGCTGGTTTCCTCGCCGCAGCGGCCGTATTCGCCCTTGAGAACAACATCTCCCGCCTGACCGAGGATCACGCCAACGCCAGCCTGCTTGCCGACGGGTTGCGCGAGCACCCGGCGTTCGCCCCCAACTCGCCTCAGAGCAACATCGTTACCGTGGACATCCGCCAGGGCACGCTCGACCAGTGGCTGACCGCTTTCCGCGACACCGGAGTCCTGGCGGTCGCCTTCGGACCGCAGCGCATGCGGTTGGTGACCCATCTCAACATCACGCACGACGACATCGTCGAGGCCCTCCGGCGCATAGGTCGGGTCGCCGGAGCCGTGCCCGTTTGACGTTGCGGGCGTCCGGCTGCCTCCTGCTGGCCACCGCCAGTCTCGCCGGCCCGAGCGTGCTTGCATGTGGCCCCAGCATCGACGACCCGCCGACCCGCGTCTTTGTCGCCCCGGCATGGGCCGCCGACGAGCGCATGACCTACAACCTTGTCGAACGGGATGGCCGGATCGCCGGCACCTGCGAGTTGGAGACGAAACTCGACTTCGAACCGGGGATGTCGCAACTGAGCTTCCACTGCAACGACGCCCACGGGAACCGTGACGACCGCACGGCCGTGGCCGAATCCGGCACGCTCCAGCCGATCTCCTCTCTCCGCGTCATCGTAGATGCCGCGGACAACAGGCGTACAACCTTCGCCAGTACCTACGGGGAGGGCGTCGTCGAACTCACCGCCGAGGTCGACGGCAAGAAGCGGAGCGCCGCGCGGGACCTTCCGAAGGCTTCTCCGGGAGGCCCTGACCCCGGGTACTACGACGACGAGTCACTCCTCTGGCTGGTTCGGGGCATCCCCCTCTTCGACGGCTTCCGCGGCGTCTACATAGACGTCAACGCCGGTACGGGGAGGACCTTTCCCGTCGAGGTCTCCGTCCACGGGCAGGAGCCGGTGAGGGTGCCAGCGGGCTCCTTCGCGGCCTGGAAGGTCCGCATCCGCACGTCCACCATCACTCACTACTTCTGGATCGAAAGCGCTGTTCCGCACCGGGTTGTGCGGGCTCACGTTGAGCACCTTGTCTATGAACTCACCGCCGCCGCTCCTTGAACTCGCGGCGCGCGCCTCATCCCCTCGCGTCATCGCGGTCTTGGGCCCACTGCGTCGTTGGCAGCTGGCAGCGGGACATCCGCCCTGGTTCGCAGGCGACGGCTTCGAACCTTGCAGTCGGAGCCCAGAAGGAGCCTCTCCATTTCGCGGCCAGCCTCCGCCCACCCCCGGGGGACCCGTGGACGGCGGGTCTGGTCGACTCTGATGCAGAAGGCTGTTCGACTCCGAACGAAGCCCACATTGGCGCACGGCGGGTCGCCATCGTCCGCGATGGCCGCCACCTTCCACCCACTCGATAGACGCCACGAGAAGTTCACATGCTTATGTCGGAAGTCGCTCTGATTTTGCTTGACAGCGCACCCCCGCCTCCGGAAGATGCTCCAACGCGCCCCTGAAGAGCAGAGAACCGGACACAGCATGGCATTTGTTTTCGTCATCAGTCGTGAGCCCCGTATGCGCACCGCAGTAACCGAGTACCTGCGGGAGCGCGGCTACGACACCGCCACTTCCGCCAACTACGACACCGCCATGGAGACCCTGTCCGAGGCGCGCCCCGATGCCGTCGTCGTGGATGTCCAGGGACTGCCACGCGGCGAAGAGGGCACCAGCTTCAGCCAGTTCAACCAATGGCTGCCCGCTCACTTCGGCGAGGCCAATCCGCCTATCATCTACCTGTTGCACAAGGGCGCCCGCCGGCCTCGCTTCCGCATCGACGGCGCCGTGATCAAGAAGCCGTTCCCGATTGAGGCCCTGGGCGAGGCGCTTCGTGAGAGGCTGGGCCACCCGCGGCGCGACGGCCACGGCGTCGGCATGGACCTCGATCTTGCGACGAACACCCTCCGGAGCGGCGAAACCGAAGTCCACCTGACAGCGATCGAAGCGACGCTCCTCGCCTATCTCATGGAGCACCACGGCGAGATTCTCCACCCGCGGCACCTCCTCGTGGACGTGTGGCAATACCACGACGCCGCCGGGGCGAGCACACTCGTGCGCGCACACGTCAGCAACCTTCGCCGCAAGCTGCGCGAGGTCACAGGCATCGCCTCGCAGATCCAAACCATCCGCGGCAAAGGCTATCGTTTCAGCGCGTAGTCGCGGATCGAGGCGCCGCGATCGCCGATGCTGTTGTCCGCGAAGCACACCCGGCAAGGGCCCGGCGTCTTTGCCTTGCGCGAATTCGCTGCCGGCGACTTCATCCTCCGTCGCAGACATGGACGGATCGTCTCAACCGCCGGGATTCCGTCGCTGCCAGAAGAAGAACGTCGCCATCTTTGCAAAGCCGACTGGGAGACAAGTGCAGCCCTGCTCCCGCCCGGCTGCTACCTGAACCACTCGTGCGATCCGAACGCCATGCGCAGCGGTGTGAAGGTCCTCGCATGGCGCAGCATCTGCAATGGCGATGAAGTCACAATCCACTACCGGCCCAACGCCTTCGACGCCACGGCCCGGTGGGAGTGCCGCTGCGGCGGCGCGGGATGCACGGGCACGGTCGTGGGCCGCTTCTTCGCCCTCATGTCGGACCAACAGCGCCTCTATCTGCCCTACGTCCCGAGTTTCATTCGCACCGAGTATCGGAGGCGGCAGGTGCGCGCACTCTGAATGCCGCGCCTCGGCATTGCGGAGCAGGCAAATGCCACCGCTTCGCGCCTGAGCCCTGAGGGGCCCCGCGACTCACGTGACCGAGGCCATCCCGCCGTCAATATTCAGCGCCACGCCACTGATGTACGACGCGCGCGCGCTGCACAGGAACGCGATCACGTCTCCGGCTTCCGCGGTTTCGCCCACGCGCCCCAACGGCAGCGCTTCGCCCATGCGGGCGTAGGCCTGTTCGAGCGGCACATCCGGAAAGCGCCCTCGCGCCGCACGTTCGATCTGCTCGCTCTTGACCAGCCCGATGCAGACGGTGTTGACCAGGATCCGGTCGCGCGCCAGCTCCTTGCTCAGGATCTTGGTCAGCGCGATCCCCGCCGCGCGGGAAACTGCCGTCGGCGATGACCCGGCCGCCGGCTGCTTCCCCTGGATGGCAGTCACGTTGACGATGCGACCACCTCCGGCCTCCCGCATCGCCGGGACACAGAGACGCGCCATGCGCAGCGCTCCGAAGAACTTCAACTCCAGGTCGGAGAGCCAGGCCTCGTCGTCCTGGGCGAGCGCCGGCCCCGCCGCCGAGCGCCCGGCGTTGTTCACGAGGATATCCAGCCCGCCGAGCGCGGATAGCGCCTCGGCCGCCGCCGCCTGCGTCCCATCGGCGGTGGCCACATCGGCGGAGATCGCCACGATTCGCGCCTGCGCGGCGGCAGCGACAATCGACTCGCGCGCCTCCGTGAGCGCATCCGGCCTGCGCGCAACGATCGCCACGCTCGCCCCTTCTTGCGCCAGGCGCGTGGCCGTCGCGAGTCCGATCCCCCGGCTGCCGCCGGTGATGAGAGCCCGCTTGCCTGCAAGTCCGAGGTCCATCAGGCGGGCTCGAACAGCGGCAACGCAATGCCGCCTTCCTGGTCTTCCCACTTCACCCGCACGCGCATGCCGATGCGGACGTCCTTCACCGGGTCGGCGACACCTGTGACATTCGTCAGGATGCGAAAACCCTCGTCGAGGTCCACGTACGCCACCGCATACGCGCCCAGGTCCCGGAAGGCGGGGTGTCGGTTCAGCCGCACGACACTGTAGGTGTAGACCGTGCCTGCGCCCTTCGACGTGCGCCACTCGGTTTCGCTTGACCCACACGCCGGACAGTGACGCCGCGGGAAGAACACGACCTTCGCGCAGGCCGTGCAAACCTGGTACTTCAGATCGTGGCTCTTCGTGGCCTCCCAGAAGGGCTGCGTGTCGGGTTCCGGGAATCGCGGTTGCGGTCGTGGCATGTCAGTCCCTCGCCAGGATGATGGTGCCGCCGGTGTGCGTCCCACCGAGCTGGCCCCCGTTGCCGTGCGC
>CAZCDK010000065.1:0-13495 GCA_964497285.1 uncultured Anaerolineaceae bacterium
GAGACGAAGAGCGCGGTGCACTGGCTCAGGTTGAGCATGTGCGTCAGCTCTTCGTGCTTGGCGCGGTAGTTGAGGGGTACGAAGGTGACGCCGAGCATGGCGCATGCGTAGTAGGTGACAACGTAGTCGGCGCTGTTAACCGACATGACGGCGATCTTCTGGCCGTGCTCGACGCCGAGGCCTTGGAGGGCGTTCGCCAATCTTGTGACGAGCGGGTACATCTCGCCGTAGGTGATGCGCTTGCCGTTTCCGCCAATCTCGACGAGGGCCTCGCGGTCAGGCACAACGGCCGACGAGATCTGCAGGAACTCGATGGTGTTCATTGATGCTCCGGAAGGCAGGTAGGGTGAGCTTGCGCCCCGGATTCTACCCGATGGCCGGAACTCGGGCGAACCGGCCCGCCGCCGAGGAGCGGCGGTCACCGGTGGGCGCCGGGAGCCCTCGGCGATGACCGCACGACCCTAGAATATGGGGTCGACGATGATCGCCTGCTCACGCGCCGGACCGACGGAGATGAGGTCTACGGGGCATTCGAGCAGGGTTTCGACGCGGCGGATGAAGGCCTGAGCTTGTGGAGGCAGGTCGTCGAAGTTGCGAACGTCGGTGGTGGGAGTCAACCAGCCGGGAAGCTCTTCATAGATGGGCTTCACCCGTTCGAGGACCGACTGGCGGGAGGGGAAGCTGTCGATGATCGCGCCGTCCAGCTCGTAGGAGGTGCAGATCTTTATCGACTTCAGGCCGTCGAGGACGTCGAGCCGAGTGAGGGCGACGGCGGAGAGCCCGTTGAGGCGAACGCTGTAGCGGGCGGCGACGGCGTCAAGCCAGCCGATGCGGCGCGGACGGCCGGTGGTGGTCCCGTATTCGCCGCGTCCGTACTCCTTGCCGTGGTCGCGAAGGCGGTCGGCCGTGTCATCGAAGAGCTCGGTGGGGAAGGGGCCGTTGCCGACGCGCGTGCAGTAGCTCTTGAAGACACCGACGACGCGCTGGATGTCGGTGGGGCCGATGCCGACGCCGAGGCCGGCGCCGGAGCTGGAGGAGCTGGGCACGCTCGACGTGACATAGGGGTAGGTGCCGTGGTCAAGGTCGAGCAGGGACCCCTGCGCTCCTTCGAGGAGGACGTATTCGCCCCGGCGGTGCGCATCGAGAACGATGGACTGGACGTCGGCGACGAAGGGTTGGAGCTGGCGGCCGTACTCGAGATAGCGTTCGCAGCAGCCGCTGACGTCGATCGGCTCGGCGCCATAGACGCCGGTGATGACGCGGTTCTGGTAGTCGAGGGCGGCCTTCACGCGCGGCAGGAGGTCTTCGGCCCGCAGCAGATCGCCGATGCGAATTCCCCGCCGGGCGACCTTGTCGACGAAGCACGGGCCGACGCCCTTGCCGGTAGTGCCGATGGCCGCATCGCCGCGCAGGGCCTCGTCGAGCTGATCGATGAGGCAGTGCCAGGGCATGATGACCTGCGCGCGATCACTGATGAAAAGGCGGCCCGTATCGATTCCCTTTTCCTCGAGGCTGTGGATTTCGCCGAGCAGGACGGCGGGGTCGACGGCGAGGCCGTTGCCAATGACGCAGGTTTTTTCGGGGTAGAAGATGCCGGCCGGGACGATGTGAAGCTTGAACTCGCCGCGCTCGTTGACGACGGTATGGCCGGCATTGTTTCCGGCTGAATAGCGAGCGACGACCCGGGCTTTGCGAGCAAGGAGATCGACGATGCGGCCTTTGCCTTCGTCGCCCCACTGCCCGCCGACAACGACGACGATTGGCATGGTGGACACACTTTCGGGCCCCCGTTTCAGGGGGCCCGTTGGCTGATTCTACACGAAGCGAGCGCGAGAGGGTACCGGTCGATGTGCCTCAGCGGGATTGTGCCGAAGGGAACCGGTCTTGTTAGGCACCATGACGGGTCGGGTGGTGGTGGTGTGCGCTTTGGCCGTCCGTCTCGAGGTGTTAGGGGCGGGTGCTGAACGAGCCTTGCGAGGCGATGGGGGACTCCAACTCGGAGACCAAGGTGGACAACCCACCCATGCGGCACCCCGACCCCTCGGGCCCGCCGGTTGGAGGCACTGCGGACCGTCCGCGGGCCGCCGGTGCGCTCGCCGAACCCTGCTCTGCCGCGCCTTTTCCGCCGATTCACTAACCATGAGGCCGTGGCGTACCGCGATCCTGGCGGCCGTCGTTGCCGGCGCATTTGTGTTGGCTCCGCCGGCGGGACATGGCCGCGCCGCGGGCGGGCAGACTCAGAACGTCAAGTCCGACTCCTACTACCGTCTCGATCCAGCTTCGGGCACTCTTAGCGTGACTGTCGATGCGACCATCCAGAACGCAAGCGGCAAGGACCTGACGGGGGTGTACCTCTGGGCGATGCCCAGGGCCCAGAACCTGGTGGTCAAGCGCGATGACGTAGACCAGGAGTTCAAGTCGACGGAGCTTTCCGACTTCTTCGGATCCATCACCGTCATTTCGGTTGCCCTGCCGAAGCCCATGAAACCGAATGCCCGGTTCGATTTCACGATGGCCTATGACATCCCTGCCCAGAAGAACAGCCTGATGAGCCTCGAACCCGGCGCGATCGAGATCCCCTTCCTTGGCCAGGGCGCTGGCTCATTCGTCTGGGTCGATGTCCCGGTGAAGGCGGAAAACTACTTCGACCCGGGCTGCCTCAAGGCCACCGACCAGCCGGGATCGGTCAAGGACGCGGGCTACGAGCGCTGGGTCTGTGGCGATGCCACTCTCATCGCTCTCAGCTCTGACGATGCGAGCGTCCAAAGGAGTTGCGCGAATGCCGATGACAAGTGTCGCCAGCGGCTGACTCCCAGCCCCTACTCCGCCTATGTTCAGTCCATCAGCGATCCGTCGTTGAGAGGCTCTAAGGAAGGCGATATCCGGCTCGGTGAGCGCACGGTGAAGCTCGTTCTCGGCTATTTCCGCCGCGACGAGAAGTGGGCGATCGAGCAGTTTGAAACGGCCATGACGGCAGCGCCGAAGCTAAGCGAGCTTTTCGGCTTTCCCTACACCAGGGACCGAATCCGCATGCGCCAATCGCATCACATCGAGCTGATCGGGGCTGCGGGTGTCGCGTTTCCCAGCGAGGGCGATGTTCTGCTGGCAACAGACACGGGGTTCGATCGGGAAGTGACGATTCACGAGCTGGCTCACCAGTGGGCCGGGGACAACCTGGCAACCAGTTGGCTATGGGAGGGCCTGGCGGAGTATGCGACCCGGGTCGTGGCACCCGAACTTGGCGTAGCGCCCATCGACCGCCGCTGGCAGTCCTTTGGCTACACCGATCCCCTCGCAACCTGGCACAACGGCTCGGAGGTCTACAACCCCAACTACTGGTATGGCAAGGCTGGTGCGTTCTGGTTCGCCTACGAAGCTGCCATTGGCGGCCGTGAGAACATGAAGAAGGTCCTCGGGCGCATGGACGACGAACCCAAGCGCCTGCCGCTTGACGGCAAGTGGTTCATGGATGCGGGTGAATACGCAAGTGGTGCCAACCTCGATTCGCTCTTCCTGGGCTGGGTATTCAATGCCGCGACGGCGAATGCCATGGTCCAGGATCGGCGTGCCGCCCACGATCTCGTGAGTGCTCTGGCCGCCCGTGAGGCCGAATTTGGCCTTGAGGGCCTGCCGACCGACCTCCAGGCCAACCTCGACGCCTGGACATTTGGGGCAGTTGCCGGGCAGGTTGCGCAAGCAGATGCGGTCCTTGCCGCCTATCGCAAAGTTGTCGAGCTCTCTGCCACCGCGGGCCTTCCCGTGACCGAGAAGGTTCAGAAGGCCTGGGACACAAGCACGATCGCCCAGATAGCCAGCCTGGTGGAAAACCAGAGGCAGGCGATCGACGCGATCATCGGAACGGCGAAGGAACTTGCCAGTGAGCCCGAGAACTCACCGGCCACGCCGAAGCTCGTTGCTGCCCGTGACAAGTACGCCGCCGGCGACTTCAGCGAAGCAAAGCGGCTCGCGTCGCTCGCGATCACCACCTTTGCCGACAAGGGCACCGCCGAGAAGATGCTGGAGTTGGCGCGGACCAGGAAGTCCTCGTACAAGCCGAATCTCCTTTCTCGCCTCGGTCTCTTCTTCGTGCACCCCGACTCCGACCTGGAGAAGGCTGAGACGGCATACGAGGCCGGGGACCCGTCCCGCGCGCTCGGCCTGGCGAAGTCGGCGTATGACGGATGGGACGGCGCCACCGCGCGGGGTGCGCAGCGGCTGGCCGTGCTCTCCGGGCTCATGGCCGGGCTCTGCGTGCTTGTCTACTACCTACTCCAGCGCGTCCACGACCGCCGCGGTGATGGAGGGACGCCTTCTTCCGGTCAGACCACCAGTCACTTCGTGCAGGAGAGCGACCGCATGGGAAGCTGGCGCGACTGGGAGAATACGAGGTAGCCGGGCTCAGCCGCTGATTGCTTTCAACGCCAGGCGGGCCCCAACCAGCACCAGCGCCCCGGCGAGCGCCCGAACGATCAGCTTGCCGTGCAGCTGGCGAGCAAGCACGGCACCAGCCTGGGCTCCTGGAATCGCACCGATGGCGATCAACGCCGCCCTCGCGAGCGGCGAATTCCAGCCGAGCGCGCCTGTGGCGAAATGCACGCCCGTCCCCTCTGCCGCCATGAAGGCCAGGACGAACTGCGATGTGGCGGTAGCGATGTGTACGGGGAAATGCAGCATCGTCGTCATGATCGGGACATGGAGGATTCCCCCGCCGATGCCGAGGAGACTGCTCACAAACCCGACCCCTGTGCTGACGAGGATGCCCTTCCACAGCTGAAATGAATACACAAAGGTGTTCCCCTGGCGGTCACGGATCAATCGCCTCACCACCCCGCGGCCAGTCACCGGCGGTTGGATGGCCGTCGTAGCCGCCCGGAACGCCAACCCCAGGCCAAGCGCCACGAGCAGGAACGCGAACGCCCCCTCGAAGGCCCGCCGGGGGATGCTGGTCACGACGATGGCGCCGGCGACCGCCCCCGGCAACGTGGCCAACGCGAACCACGCGCCGCCGCGATAGTCGATTCTCTGTTGGCGGGCGAAGGCCAGCGTCCCCGAGGTCGCATTCACCCACACCACGAGGAGCGACATTGCCGTGATCGTCTCTGGTTCCTCTTCCGGATAGGCGAACAACAGAATCGGAACGAGGATGAAGCCGCCTCCCGCGCCGACGAGCGTTCCGAATGTGCCGACCAGCATGCCGAGCGGAATGAGCAGCAGTTCCTGCAGTTCCAGGAGGTTCCTCCCCGAGCCCCGCGACGGTGCATCTGCGCAGCCTGCCAGCGCGACGGCCTATACCGGGATGTCCGGCTCCTCACCGAAGTCCACGCGGCGCCGGATGATCGACGAGCGGTTCTTGACCCGGCTGAATGCGCCGCCGATCCGATCGAACAGGTGGGCAAGACGTCGCTCCAGCGAGCCCCGGATCCACGAGTGAGTCGAGCCGATCTGGCGGTAGCGGGTGTACCGTTGCTCCAGTCGCGATTTCGTCCGCATGCGCTGGAGCGGCACGAGGCTGCGCAGGATGCTCCTGCGCAGGAGCTGGGCCGCCTCGGAGTGGTCCGTGTGCGCACCGTCGCCGGGTTCCGGCACGGTGGCGTTGACAATGCCCAGCCGGAGGCAGTCATGCGAAGTCAGCCTCAGGCGCTCCGCGGCCTCGCCTGCTCGTCCGGCCTCCTGGTAGAGAATGGCCGCCGCATCTTCCGGCCGAATGACCTCGTAGACCGCGTTGTCCAGCATCAGCACGCGGTCTGCGACCGCCATGGACGCGGCCGCTTCCGAGTTCCCCTCCCCGATGATGACCGCCACGGTCGGCGACGAGACCTGGAGCATGGCCGCCATGCAACCCGACATGGCCGGTCCGAGTCCCTCAGTCTCTCCCTCAACGCTCAGGTCCGCCCCGGCGGTGTCGATGAGTGTCACGATTGGCAGGCCGAACTTGCCAGCGATGCCGATTGCGCGCTCGGCCTTGCGGAAGCCTCCTGCGTGAATGAGCACGCTTGACTTGTCGGCTTCGTGAGACCGCACCTGGCCGATCAACACGGCCGACTCTCCGCCGAGCGAACCAATGCCAGTTACAATTGCGGGGTCGTCCGAGCCCGTACGGTCTCCGTGCATCTCCACGAACGACGTCGTCATGCGCCCGATGAAGTCGAGCGCGTTCGGCCGCAGCCGGTGCCGCGAGAGCTGAACTTGCTGCCATGCTGCCCGGTCGGTATGGCCAACAGGCACTGCCTGTTGCTTGCGTGGAGCGCTGAGACGGAAGTCGTTGAGCAAGAGGTCAAGCACACACGCGATCGAGTCGCGGAGCTGCGGCCTCGCCACAACCGCGTCGATGAGCCCGTGTCTGAGGTGCCACTCCGAGGTGTGCGCCCCGGCCGGCAGCTCGGGCCCCTCGGCTTCCTGAAGCACGCGCAGCGCCGCATACCCGACCAGCGCGTTTGGCTCGGCGAGGACGATGTCGGCAAGGTTCACGAATCCCGCATATGCAGAGCCAGTCGTCGGATCGGTGAGGACTGCGACATGTGCCTGCCCGGCGCGGCTGTGCCGATCGGCGGCGGCGAGGACGCGCGGCAGTTGCATCAATGCGAGCAAGCCCTCTTGCATGCGCGTGCCGGCAGTCGAGGACACCGAGACGATCGGTGTCTTGCGCGCCGTCGCCTTTTCGAACGCCCGCGCGAGCCGTTCGCCGGCGGCCACGCCGATGGACCCGCCCAAGAACGAGAAATCCAGGACCGCGACCACGACTTCGCGGCCAAACACGGACCCCGTCCCGGTCAGCGCCGCCTCGGCCAGCCCTGTCCGTCTCTGGGCGCTGATGACTCGCGATCGGTAGGACTGCTTGCCGTGGAACGACAGCGGGTCGAGGGCGGTGATTCCGCGGTCGTCCTCGTGGAAGCTCCCGGGATCGAGCAGCGTTGCCATCCTCTCCCGCGCGCTCAGGTGGAAGTGAAACCCGCACGAATGGCAGACGCGCAGCTGCTCGTAGGATCTCGATCCCTCCAGATCGGCCTGGCAAGACAGGCAGCGTTCGTGTTCGACCGGTGGCGCCGGCCGGTCTGGCTTCTCTGCCCGCCGCAACAGGTTCTTCATGCTTTTCACAGCCCGTAGTGTATCAATTCGGGTCCTCGTCCGCGGTCGCCACCACGACCTGACGCGACTCGCCTCCCTCACGCGGCCCCACGATGCCTTCTTGTTCGAGGATGTCGATGAGCTTCACCGCCTTCGCGTACCCGACCCGAAGACGGCGCTGAAAGAGAGACGGCGACACGCGCCGGTGTTGGAGTGCGAGCCCGCGGGCCCGATCAACGATCGGGTCGCTTTCGTCCAGGGCGGCGTCCCCGTCGCTGCTCCGTTCCGTCATGGCGGCCTCCAGGAGGCTATCGGCTGTCTCCGGGGAGAGCGCGCTGAACCTGTCATCCGTCCAGAACCGCACGAGCCGTTCCACTTCCGCATCGGAGACATAGACGCCCTGAAGCCGGAGCGGTTTGGCTGCGTCGGTTGGCATATAGAGCATGTCGCCACGCCCCAGGAGCTTCTCAGCTCCGCCCATGTCGAGGATCGTCCGGGAGTCGGTCATCGAAGTGACCGCGAATGCGATCCTGGTTGGGAAGTTGGCTTTGATCAGGCCCGTGACGACATCGACCGACGGCCGCTGAGTGGCCACGATCAGGTGAATCCCGGTCGCGCGGGCGAGCTGAGCGAGCCGGCAGACGAGCTTCTCCACCTCGAAGGGGGCGGCCATCATCAGGTCGGCGAGTTCGTCGATGATGACCACCCAGTAGGCCAGCTTCTTCAACACCCGTGGATGCCGGTTGTAGGTGTCGATGTTTCGCACAGCCATGGCGGCGAACTTCTTGTAGCGCGATTCCATCTCTGCGACCACGGCTTGCAGGGTCCCGACCACCCGGTCCACATCCACGATCACTTCGCTGAAAGCGAGGTGAGGGATCCCCTTGTAGGCCGTCAGCTCCACGCGCTTGGGGTCGACCATCACGAACCGGACGTCGGCTGGCGTCGCCTCCATCATGATGCCGGCGATGATGGAGTTCATGCAGACGCTCTTGCCGCTGCCTGTGGCGCCCGCGATCAGGAGATGTGGCATCCGTGCCAGATCGGCCACGATCGGGACGCCGGACACGCCCTTGCCCAGCGCGAGAGCGAGCTTCGTCTTCTTCGCGAGGTCCTGGAATTCCCGTGTCTCCATGACGTTTCGCAGGGTCACGACCGTGGCGCTATCGTTGGGTACCTCGATCCCGACAATCGCCCGGCCCGGCACAGGAGCCTCGATGCGCAGGCTTGGGGCCGCCAGGGCCAGCGCCAGGTCGTTCTGCAGGGCGGTGATCTTGTTCACGCGCACGCGCGTGCGGCCCACCTCCACCCGTTGTGTCCGCTGCCGCCCGTCTGGAGCCACTTGCGGCCGGCCGGAATCGTCCTTCAACGCGACGTCCCGGAAGCGGATCTCCCAGCCCGGTTCGACCCCGAACTGGGTCACAGTCGGTCCCTCGTTGATCTCCACGACCGTGGCATCGACGCCGAAGCTCGCGAGCGCGTCAACAATGAGCTGAGCCCGGGCGGCGTTGTCATGCTTGCGCGAGGTGCTGATCTGGGGCGCGTTCAGGAGTTCCAGGGCAGGCAGCTGCCAGCCAGGGTGCTGCCCCAGACCGAGGGTCAGCTGTTGTGGCTCAGCTGGATTGTCTTCGGTTTCAGCGCAAGCCATTGTTTCAGGCTCGGCTTCGTCCTCCGAGACGTGCTCGGGCAATTGCTCACGCAAGAAGCTGGCGGCCGCCCCGGTCCCGATGGTCGACATGGGTGCCCCGGGCTCAACGGAGGGCCGAATCGCCACCGGGTTCTGCTCGAAGGTGGGGACTGGTCGCGGCTGCAGGCGCTGGCGCAGGGTTCCCCCGATCACAACCTCCGGCGGACCGTTGTAATCGCCGGGGCGGCGGAAGACGAAGGCGAGAATCCGGCCCACGCTTCGTATCGCTCGGTGCGGCCATCGGCGGATCCATGCGGTCTCTACCCAACGCGGGGCGTTCCGCGCGAAGGCGCGCGTCGGTCCTGGTGCAAGCAGGGCCACACCGACAACGAGCACGCTCGCCCAGGCCAGCTTCCCGAGCGCGCCGGCAACGAAGCTGCGGCCGATGTCACCGCCCAGAGTGACCTCGTGGAAGTCCACGCCTCCGAGCGTCCAATTGGCCCGATTCAGGCCGAGTGCACCCCAGGCGAACAGACCGAGCGCGGCACTGCCGGCCGAAAGGCGCGCGAAAGTGGAGCGGCGCTCATAGGCTCTGCGCGAAACGGCGAGCCCGCCGGCAATGGAGAGGAGCGCGACGAGGAAGAGGCCCAGGCCGAAGGTCCGCATCAGCCAATCGCGCGATTCGGCCGCGACGGCCGTCACATCCACGACGAAGGGAATAGCCGCGATTGTCAGCGCCGCAATCGCCAGCCCGATGAACTCCGGGCGCAACAGCGAGAAGGACTTCCGGGTCCCTGCGCGCCGCCTCGAATGGGGAGCGCGAGACGGGCGGGGGCGGCTGCGTGTGCGAGCCGTCATGGGCGCACCACTCCTTGCTCACGCGGCCCGATCACCCCGCTTGCCGGGCCGGCAAGTTCTGTGGCCTCTCGACTAGACCTCCACCGTTACCGTCAGCACCATCGGCCGGCGGCGAGTCTCATCGTACAGGAACTTGCTCAAAGCGTCTTTGATGCGCGCGTTGATGTCGCCGAACTCCGCGTAGTGGGCTGCCCCTTCGAGCGATCCCACGACCACATCTTTGCTCCTCTCGAGCAAGTCCTCGCGCTCGTCGACGTCGACGAATCCGCGCGAAAGGACTTCCGGGGGGCGCGTCAGGCGCCCGGTTTGCTTGTCCACAGCGACGAAGACCACCACGACGCCGTCCGTCGAGAGGTGAGCCCGGTCACGCAGGATGTGCTGATCGACGTCGCCAATTCCCATTCCATCGACGTACACGTAGCTCGCCGGCACGCGTCCCGTGATCTCGGCCGCCTCTTCGTCGATCTCAAGCACATCTCCATCGGTCAGGACAAAGGCGTTCCCTTCCGGCACGCCGACCGATTCCGCGAGCCGCGCGTGAACGACCAGGTGCCGGTATTCGCCATGAACGGGCACGAAGTACTCGGGCTGGAGCAGGCTCTGGATGATCTTCAACTCCTCGCGGCTTGCGTGACCGCGCACGTGGATGTTGGAGACCCGGTTGTAGAGCACCTCTGCTCCGAGCCTGAACAGGTTGTCCACGTTGCGGAAGACGGCTTGCTCGTTGCCCGGGATGGGTGACGCGGAGAGCACGACCAGGTCGCCCTCTGCAATCGTGATGTGGCGGTGGTCGCCGTTGGCCATGCGAGTCAGGGCACTCGTGGGCTCGCCCTGGCTTCCGGTTGTGATCACGACGAGTTTGCTGGCCGCCGCATTTCGAACCTCCTCCACCCCGACAATCGTGCCATCCGGTGCGTTCAGGTAGCCCAACTGGCGTGCCATGGCGACGTTGTCGATCATCGAGCGCCCCGTGACGAAGACCTTCCGCCCGGTGAACACCGCTGCGTCGATGACCTGCTGCACGCGCGAGATGAGGGACGCGAACGTTGCCACGATGACCCGCCCCCTGGCGTTCACGAGGATGTTCCGCAACGACTCGCCCACTAGCTGCTCGCTGGGTGTATAGCCGTCGATTTCGGCATACGTCGAGTCGGCCATGAGCAACAGGCAACCTTCGGCGCCAATCTGGCCAAGCCGGATCATGTCCGTGTGCTGGTCCATCACCGGGGTGTGGTCGAGCTTGAAGTCGCCTGTGTGCACCAGGACGCCAAGTGGCGTGCGGATGATCAGGCCACAGGCGTCGGGGATGCTGTGCGCCACGGAGAAGAACTCGACTTCGAAACAGCCCGCCGGGATCAGTTCGCCGGGCTTGACCACGTGCAATTCGGCCCCAGCCAGGAGCCGGTGTTCGTTCAGCTTCACTCTCACCAGGCCGTCGGTGAGCCGAGTGCTGTAGATGGGCGCCTTGAACTCCCGCAGGAAGTACGGAAGTGCCCCGACGTGGTCCTCGTGGCCGTGAGTGAGGAAGACGGCTCTCAGCTTCTGCGCGTTCTCGCGCAGATAGGTGAAGTCCGGGATGACGAGGTCGACGCCGAGCATCTCCTGTTCCGGGAACATGAGGCCCACGTCGACAACGATGATGTCGTCTCCGTATTCGAAGAGCGCCATGTTGCGACCAATCTCGCCCAGGCCGCCCAGCGGGATCACTCGGAGTGGTGTTCGTGCCATGATGGCCTCTACCTCCTATTCGAAGAGCCGCATCTGCCCGGGCGCGGCCCCGGTTGTCTGCGCCGCCGGCGCCGGTGTTTCCGGCGCGGTCGCAGCGTTCGGCCGGCTCTTGCGGGCACGTTCGATGACGTCGGGCAAAGCCTGGAAATCGCGAATGATCGTGTCGCGCAGGGCCTGCTGGTGCAGGGCTGCTGCCGGATGGTACATGGGGGCCACGAGTCTGCGCCCGAACTCGCTCACTTTGCCGTGGATGCGAGAGATGGATTGGCCCGGGAACCATCTCGCCATCGAGAACCGGCCCAGGGTGACGATGAGCAGCGGGTCGACCAACTCGATCTGCTCGTCGAGGTAGTCGCGGCAGGCGTCTATCTCTCCTGGAAGCGGATCCCGGTTGTTAGGTGGCCGGCACTTCAGCACGTTGCAAATGTACACGTCGCCTCGGCTCAGGCCCGCGGCCGCGAGCAACTCGTTCAGGAACTGGCCGGCCTGGCCGACGAAGGGCCGGCCCTGGCGGTCTTCGTTCATCCCCGGTGCTTCGCCGATGAACATCACCTCGGCGGTCAGGAGTCCTTCCCCCGGGACGGCGTGCGTGCGTGTTCGGGCGAGGGGGCAAAGGTCGCACTCTCGCACGCGCGCACTCAGGACTTCGGCGACGGCTGCGCGATTCACGCCCCGGTCACCTCGATCGTCCCGGGTGCCAGGACGATGGCCCGCCGGCTTGCGCGCGTGGCCGTCACGAGCATCTGCGCGCCAACGCCCAGTATGACCAGGGCGAACACGGTCTGGAGCAAAGCTGCATCGAGGGCGTTCGCCAAGAGCGCCCCGCCCAACCCCGCCGGCACGGCCGATGGCACTATCCAGCGTGCTGCCTGAATGTCGACCGCGCCATGCCGGAAATGCGTGGCCGCGCCGACCATGGCGGTCACCACGATCACGTTCAGCGAAGTCGCCTGGGCCTGGTGCTGGCCTGTCCCCAGAAGAATCACCAGGCCCGGTACGAAGATGGCGCCGCCACCCACGCCCAATGCGCCTGCGGACAATCCGCCCGCGAACCCGATGCAGACCGCACCCGCCCATTGGCCGATGCCGGACGCGGACACGAGGGGCTCGACGTCGTGGAAGAGGATGAGCCGCAGGGCGACGACCAAAAGGAAGAGCCCGAAGCACTGGCGGAGGCGCATGGGAGGGAGCCGCTGGACAAGCCGAGCGCCGGCGTACGCCCCCGTGACCGAGCCCGCGAGTAGCAGCGCGACCAGCTGCCAGTCGATGCCATCGTGGGCGACGTATGTCACCGCGCCGGCCGTTGCCGCGAACACGATCACCACCAGCGACGTGCCGTGGGCGGCATGCTGGCGCATCTTGAGCACGCCTGTCATGAGCGGAACCATAATCGCGCCGCCACCTACACCGGTCAGCCCGCTGAAGAGCCCTCCGAGGCCGCCCGTCGCTGCCATGGCGCGGCGTGAGGCGGTGAGCTTGATCGTTGTCACGACGCGACCTCACGAGGCTTCCTCTGGAGCATCCATGCGAGGAACACGCCAACGAAATACAGCACCAGCAGCGGTCCGGCAACCAGTGACTGGTTGTAGGGGTCGGGCGTCGGCGTGACGATGGCGGAAATGATGAACACGATCACGATGCCGTAGCGCCAGAAGCCCAGCATCTGCCTGGCGCGAACGATCCCCAGCCAGCCGATGAGCCCCATCACCATCGGCAGCTCAAACGAAACACCCACCCAGAAGATGATCCGGATGGCAAAGTCCATGTACGGCTTCGCCTGCGGGATCACATCGAGCTGTTCGTTCCCGAAGTCGAGGAGGAAGCCGAGGGATGCAGGGAGGATGATCCAGTAGGCGAAGGCCATGCCGGCGAGCAGGAAGGAGGTCGAGCCAAGAAGCGCGGGCAGGATCACCTTCCGCTCGCGAGTGGTGAGGCCCGGGACGATGAAGGCGAGCAGCTCGTAGACGAAGACCGGCGAGGCCAACATCAACCCGCCGTACAACCCGATCTTGAAGAGGATGCCGATGCTTTCGGTGGGGCCGAAGACCTTGAGCGTGAAGTCAGGATGGCTCTCGCGGGCCGGCGCCAGCAGCCAGCCGAGGATTGTCTGCCAGAATACGAAACAGAGGATAGTGGTGACGAGCAGGGCGAGGGCGCTCACGATGACGCGGTTGCGGAGCTCCTTCAGGTGCTCCATGAGCGTCATCTCCGCTCCCT
>CAZCDK010000066.1:0-13425 GCA_964497285.1 uncultured Anaerolineaceae bacterium
CACTTGGTACATCGCCGGCCTGGTCTTCGACTGGCTGCTGCGCAACGGCGGCCTCGCCGCGATGGGAGCGACCAACGAGCGCAAGGCGAAGAAGCTCTACGCGGCGATCGACGGCTCGGGTTACTACAAGAACCCGGTCGAGCCCGGATCGCGCTCCTGGATGAACGTGCCCTTCACGCTGCCGAAGCCGGAGCTTGACGAGGTCTTCCTCAAGGAGGCCAAGAAGGCCGGGCTGGTCACGCTCAAGGGGCACCGCTCGGTCGGCGGCATGCGGGCGAGCATCTACAACGCGCTGCCCGAGGCCGGCGTCGATGCGCTGATCGCGTTCATGAGGGACTTCGCAGAGCGCAACGGGTAGGCACAGCGGGACGGGTGCACGCTCACCCTCGAGGAGTACGACCGGGACGCCCTGATGCTCAGGATGCGCCCGGCCGGCGCAGTCTTCGCGGGGCCGTGCCCCATCGCGGCACAAGACCTCGCTGAAGCGCTCGATGCGATGCTGACGGAGGCGGCGCGCACATCTCCCGGGTGGGACCCCTCCTCCGGAGCAAGGCCCTCCAGGATTTCTTTCCGGCACATTCGATCAAGGGCGTCAGCGTCGAAAAGGTGCTCGTGCCGACCTTGCGCGCGGTGCGTGAGCGCACGGGGACGGACCGCATCCCGGACAGCCGCCTGCCCGACGACGCGCAGCTCTGGGTGCGGGTGAGAAGACGGTGAAAGTGACAGCCGGGATGCCGGGGAAGTGAGCCGGCTCGCGAACGGTCCCCGGCTCAGGAACCGAGCGCCTGCGCGAGAGCCGCCTCGTACTGCTTCTCGGTGCCGGTTTCGAAGCCTGTGTGCACGTAGCGGACGATCCCCTTGCGGTCGATGACCAGGGTGTGCGGGACCACGAAGTTCGTGTAGGTGTCGGAGACCGTGAAGTCCGGGTCCACGAGTACCGGGTAGCTCGGGGCCGCCCCGACCTCCTTCATGACGGTTTTCGTGGTGGCCGCGTCCACGCCGTCGGTGACCACGGAGAGGACGGCGACCCCCCGCCCGCCATAGTTTTTATGGAGCTTCTCGAGGTGGGGGACCTCCTGGAGGCAGGCGCCGCAGCGCAGCGACCAGAAGGCGAGCAGCACGACCTTGGTCTTGCAGACGCTCGAGAGTTGCACCTGACGACCCCCGATCTCCTGCAGCGTGAAATCCGGAGCCTTGTCCCCGACCTTGAATTTCGAGGCGATCTCGCCGGCCGCCGCGGGGGGGGGCGGCGCTGCCGCCAGCCCCGTCAACACGGTGGCAATCGCCATCATGCTGCAGATGAAGCGTTTCATGCACGTTCCTCCAAGGTCGAGTTTGCCAGCCACGCGGTCGTAAATAGTCGTGATTCGGGCGGATGTCAAGATGCTGATACGGAGGCGAACCTGGGGGGTCGAATCCGGGCGTCGGAGTGAATGCAGCACAAGGAAAGTATTGCCGTTTTACCCGGCTCGGGCTAGAACGTACCACCTGCGCCGCCGCCACCGAAACCGCCGCCCTTGCCACTGGCGCCCGGTTGCTCCTCGGCGAGAATGCGCGCCGCCGGGGCCAGCGCGAGCGCCGCCGCCACGGGGAGCAACCGCTCCCGGCGACCTTCGTCGTACAACGGCGCGGCGGTGAATCCGAAGCGCTCGCCCTCACGTCCCGAACGCAACCAGCGCTCCAGCAGCAACGAGACTCCCGCAAGCGCCGCGCCCGAGCCAACAAGCACGACCCAGAGCGGCGCAAGGTGGATGTATCCGCGGATCGTCGCCAGCGAGAGCAGAGCGGCGGCGACCCCTGTGCCGATCAGGGCGCGGTCGCGTGAGCGCAGACCCCAGGCAAGAATCCCCAGCGGATAGAACGCCGAGGCGACCCCGGCCAGCAGCAGGCTGACCGCGCCGGCCCGGTGGTGCGGGGCGCCGACGGCGCGGCCGATCTCCTCGATCCAGCCTTTGTCCACGGAGTAGTAGTTGACGGCGGCGTAGATCGCCACGATGGCGACCAGGCGCGCGAACTCGAAGCCGTCCCGGTGGGACGGGGCGAGGTCTCGCGTCCTGGTGGCCGCCGTCGCCCAGGCGGCGATGAGCGCGGCGCTGATGATCCAAGCCAGGCGCGCACCGGGGAACTGTGCCGCCAGCAGCAGGACGAAGACCGCCGCCGCCCCCGCGTAGAGCCGAAAGCCCCAGCGCCAGGCGGCCAGGGCGAAGACCGCGGCACACCACGGGTAGGTCAGGCGGAGCGCCTCGTGCCCGCGCAGGTGCAGGTCATCGAGCACGGCAAACACGGCTGCACAGAGATAGCCCGCGGCAAGCAGCGACGTCGCGGCCTCGGCACCGGTGGGCTGGAACGAGCAGCGATCGATGACGACGTCCGTGACAACCGTCAGAGCCACGCCGAGGACCAGCAGCAGCAGCCCGGCGCCGAAGGCCTCGCGCACCCCGAAGCTGATAAAGCAGATCGCGGTCGAGGTAGAGACCCCGCCCATGACGCAGATGAACACCAGGGAGCGCCAGATCGGGCCGAGTCGCGGTCCTGTCGTAGGGTGATCGGCTGCGATCGCTCCCAGGGTTGTCTCGTCGACAAGCCCGGCTGCGCGCCAGCCGCGAGCCGCCGCGAGCAACTCGGCGACGCGGTCGGCCGCCCGCCACTGCGGCTTCAAGGCTCCTCCTTGAAGCGCCGGTGCGCCCACAGGATAAGCAAGAGCACGCCGAAGCTTCCCGCGGAGACCAGATAATAGAGCCCGACACCAAGATGAAGCTCCGCAGCAAGCCGCAGCAAGCCGACATAGGCGGCGATCACGCCTTGCGCGAAGTAGTCGGAGCGCCGGGCGCGGTACGCGTGGATGACGGTCGTCGCGGCCGAGAACAGGAGCACGGAGAACCACGCCGGATCGAGGTGGCCGTATCCACCGTAGGCGCCGGCGACAGCCGATCCAAACAGCAGCAACAGGCCGAGATTACCGAAGGCCGGTTCGAAGTGAGGCTTGCGCCCGGCACGCTCGATGAGCACCCCGATTGCGAGAAAGAGCATTCCGACCACCAGGGCATTGATGCGGATCTCGACCTCGTGCCGCCCGAAGAGCGCACCGCCGGGAAAGGAGAGAGCGATCCCGCGCCAGGCGGCGAATGACGCCAGGGCCAGCGCAAGAACGGCGCGGGAGTCGTAGCGGAAAGCAAAGGCAAGCTGGAGCAGCGAAAGCAGCAGCAGGTGCAACGGCCAGTTCGGGCCGAGGACCCCGAGCTGCGACTCGAGGTAGGCGAGATCGGTGCCGATCAGCAGCACCCCGAGCAGCAGGACATAGTCGAAGGCGAGCGTCGGCGATGCGACGAAGCCCCACGAGAAGGGCGGCGCGGACCGCGCTACGTACCAGAAGCAGATGGCTGCCGCGACCGCGATCCCGGCGCCGATCGTCACCGGGCCAAGTGCCTCGAGGTGCTCCTTGACGAGGAGCCCCGCGCCACCGGCGATCATCGTCACGCCGGCCCAGAGCGCGACCTGCAGCTCGATGCGCACCGACACCAGATCGCCGCGCACAACGCGGCTGAAGAACGCGGCCTGGGCAGCGGTGATCGTGCCACGACCGCCCAGGCGGCCCACAAGGTCGAGGAGCGTTCGATTCATCGGCGAATCATGCCAGCCACCCGCTCCCGGGATCTCCGAATCCGATGAGTCCGGTCGTCTCGCTCACCGCCGCTGCCTCCCGATCGCCGTCATCTCACCGCTCGTACGTGGCGCACAAATACGTGCCGCTCCCCGGCGGCACGAGAGCGCCGGGGGGAGGGATGTGAGGCGGACTCGCCTGCCGGCGAGGATCTCCTGCCATGGCATCACTTGACGATGTCGTAGAGGAATTTGCGGTTCATGCTTGCGTGTGGGTTGTGGCAGAGGTAACAGACACGGCTGCGGGCTTTCTCGACGTGATCGAGGCTCCCGGGCTGGTCGTGGCAGTTGGTGCACATCGTCCTGGCATCCGCGACCATCAGCGACGGCCAGTTCGATCCGTGCGGGTCGTGGCAGACCACGCACTTGCCGGCGGCGATCGGGCCGTGCACGTACGGATAGATCATTGCCAGCTTGCGGTGGCACCCTTTGCAGGTTTCCGCCTCCGAATTCGCCGCCCCGCCGCGCACCCCGGCATGGCACTCGCCGCAGCGATTCTCAAGCACCGGAGCATGGTAGCGGTAGGGCGCCAAACCACGCCCGCCGGATCCGAAGGTGAAGACGAGACCCGCGGTCAGGGCTCCGGCCCGCGCCTCCAGGGTGTGGGGGCCAGAACCCGGAGTGAGATTGGCCGAGAAGATGCGGCCGGTGCGGGTGATGTCGACCACCGGGTCACCGTCGAGCAGCAGGTTCACGAAACCGGCGCCTTCGGGGAGCCGACCGGCCACGACCACGGTTCCAGCGGGGATGAACGCTCCGGCAATAGGCATGACAAATTCGATCCCGGCAATCGCGGGCGGCCTCTGGAGGTCAGCGGCGAGGGAAGAATCTGCGGTGGGGAAACCTGCCAGCAGGGCGATGAGGGCGGATGCGCGTGCCATGCGACTCATGATTTCATTATAGACCAAGGAGCGATTTCGATTTCACAGCGGGTCTTCCCTTTGGATATCGGCTCGTCGAAGGCATTCCTGGGATGCGGTATATTCCAGTAAAACTCGCATGCTTACCAACATTCCCATTGACTGCGGATTCAGGGTGGCATCCAATGTCCACCAGCTGGCAGGCCGCCTCCGGAAGCGTAACAACAAGGCAGGAGCCCGATTACAAAGGAGGAAAACGTGAGAGAGAAAACAAAGGTGCAGCCCGCGACACAACCCGGCGCGACCAGGCGCGAGTTTCTCGCCGCGACGGGGGCCTCGCTGCTGGCGCTCTCCGCGGCGCAACTCGCCGACCTGGGTGCGCTCTTTGGCGTGCCGACGGCGGGCGCGGACGAGTTCAAGGGCACGAAGAGCGTCAGCATCGGGATCCTGGCGCCCTCGCACTGCGCGGCACCCTACGTCTATTCCGACGTCAAAGGCTTGTATGAAAAAAATGGCTTGAACGCCAATCTCGTCTTCTACCAGGGAATGCCGGACATCGCCAAGGACCTGATCGCCGGCCGAATCCAGTTCGGCCAACTCATGCTGCCGCTCTTCCTCGCGATCCACTGCAAGGCCGGCGCGTTCAAGGATAACGGCGTCCCGATGGTCACCACGCAGGCCACCGGCACCAAGGGCGGCGCGATCACCGTCCGCAAGGACTCCGGTATCAAGGACATCGACGACCTGGCCGGGAAGAAGGTCGGCTCGCACAGCCCGCTGAGCGCGCACTACCTGTTGATGCAGATGTTCATCAAGAAGAACATCGCCCTGAAATCGCCGATCGAGGTCAAGATCGTGCCGCTCGACGAGATGATCCCGAGCCTGACGAGGGGTGACATCGACGCCTTCATCATGCCCGAGCCACAAAATGCCGTGGCGGCCATCAAGGGGAGCGGCCAGGTGATCTTCCTGACCAGCAAGCTCTGGGCGAACCACCCCTGCTGCATGCTCTCGACGACGGGGGCTTTCGCGGGCCAGAACCCCGGGACGGTGAGGGCGATGAGCCTCTCGCTCGGGGAAGCCTGCCTCTTCGCCGACAAGGCCGACAACCGCGCGGCCTTTATCGACGCGATCGTGAAGAACGAGAACTACGCCAAGGTCGCCCGCCCGATCCTCGAGAAGGCGTTCGAGGCCGGGCGCTCCGACCACTTCCCGTTCCCGTTCAAGAGTTCGGCGCGGGTCGTTGGCGATTTCATGAAAACGCTCAAGATGCTCCCCGAGAGCGTGACACCCGCGCAAATCGTCTCCGGGATCGACTCGACGTTCATACGCGAGTCGCTCAAGGCCGCGGGCTTGGATGCAACCTTCTCCGATTATCGTGTCGAACGGGTGTTCGGCGAGGAGCTGAGCTTCGGCTGAGGCCCTCCGGCCGGGAATGCGGGAGCCGGGCCTCCGGGGGCCCGGCTCCATTCTTTCGACGTGCTACGGGCAGGTCGGGATCACCCGTCAATCATCCTCATGGCACGACCCGTTGTGGGTGCATTTCGTACCGCTGGACGGTGCCGAGACCGAGTGGCATTGGGCGCAGACGGTGACATTGCCGACGTTCGTCGAACGGTGGCTGTCTCCACCGCCCTCCCAGCCGCTGCTGGCGTGCGGGGCGCTCCAGCCGTGGCAACCGGAGCTGATCAGGCACGACTGATTGGCAGTCCCGCCGTCCAGCCCCGACCCGTGGCAGGACTCGCAATACAGGAAGCCGGACGAACTCCCGGGCGTCGATTTAGCCGTGGCTCCATGCTGGCTCCCCGCCGACCAGCCGTCCGGATGGTTGCCGCCAGTGCCGTGGCAGAGGGTGTTGTTGAAACAGTCCGGCGTTCCGGAGTTGCTCTGGTGGCACTGGGCGCAGACCGAGGCGTTGTCCTCGTCGGTCGACTGGTGGCTCGAGCCGCCGTCGTCCCAGCCGCTCTTGGCGTGGGGCGCCTCCCAGCCGTGGCAGCCCGAATTGACCAGACACGACTGATTGGCGGAACCACCGTCAAGCCCCGACCCGTGGCAGGACTCGCAGTACAGGAAGCCGGACGCGCTCCCGGGATTCGACTTGGCCGTCGAGCCGTGCTGACTCCCCGCCGACCAGCCGTCCGGGTGGTTGGCGCTGGCGCCGTGACAGAGGGTGTTGTTGAAGCAATCCGGTGTCCCTGCCGTGCTCTGATGGCACTGGGCGCAGACCGAGGCATTGTCCTCGTCGGTCGACTGGTGGCTCGAGCCGCCGTCGTCCCAGCCGCTCTTGGCGTGGGGCGCCTCCCAGCCGTGGCAGCCCGAATTGATCAGGCACGACTGGTCGGCGGAGCCGCCGTCCAGCCCCGACCCGTGGCAGGACTCGCAATATAAAAATCCGGATGAGCTTCCGGGATCCGATTTGGCCGTGGCGCCGTGTTGACTTCCCGATGACCAGCCGTCGGGGTGGTTGCCGCTGGCGCCGTGACAGAGGGTGTTGTTGAAACAGTCCGGCGTTCCGGAGTTGCTCTGGTGGCACTGGGCGCAAACCGAGGCGTTGCCCGTGTCGGTCGACTGGTGGCTCGAGCCGCCGCCGTCCCAGCCGCTCTTGCCGTGGGGGGCGTTCCAGCCGTGGCAGGAGAAACAGGACTCGCCGGCGGAGCCGCCCTTGAAGTCGGTCCCGTGGCAGGTTTCACAGGAGGCAAAGCCGCTGCTCGGCGTGACCGCCCCCTTGGCGGTTGCGCCATGGTTCTCCGCCAGCGACCAGCCGGCGTCGTGGCCGGCCGGGCCGCCGGGGTGGCAGCTCTGCTCACCGCGCGAGGCGGAGAAGCAGCTCACCTTGGCGATGCCGCCGAGCAGATCGGTGCCGTGGCACTCCGTGCACGAGCCGCTGTCCGCCTGGAAGGAGTCGGCGTGCTTGGCGAAAAAATCCTCGGGATGGCCGTCGTCCGGGTCGAACGGCGTGCCGCGCTTTTTCGAGCAACCGGCGGACAGCGCCACGAGCAGCGCGCTGCCGACTGCGAGAATCCGCAAACCCCTCGTTACGTGTGACATACGCGGCACCTCTGTTCGTTCTTGCGCCCGTGACAGGGGAAGCACGAAGCCGGGTCGAGACGCCCCTCGATCCGGTGCAACGTGAGCCAGTCGCCGCGGTGCGGCGTGGCTGCGTCAAAACGGCTCGGGCGCTTGTCGGAAGGCTTGATCTCCTCCTTGTTGGCATGACAATCGGCGCAGGAGGAGACCTGATGGCAGAGCTCGCAGGTGCGCTGCTCGCGGACGGCAACCGCGCCGTGCGATTTCATCCAGCGCGAATCGTGGTTGGAGGCAGCGCGATCGGCTTCGTGGCAGGAGGTGCAGACAGGCGGCCCCTGCAGCTTTTCGGGGTGGACGAGGACGGTGCTCTTCGGCCCCGCGCACGCCCCGAGGAGCCCTGCCGCGCTCAACAGCAAGGCGGCCGCGAAGGCGGTCAAGGCGGATCGGGTCATCACTTGGTGCCTCCCTTCTTGATCGAGGCGTCGTAGCGCCAGAGCACGGCCAGCATGCCCTTGACCTCGCGTTCATACTCCGGGGTTTTCCCGTACTCGGCGGACGCCGAAAGCTCGAAGGCCCGGCTCAGGTCGTAGCCCAGGCTCAGCGTCCCCGTCGTCGCGTTCTTCTCGCCGTCGATCGCTTCCTCGTACTGCAGGTGCTCGGCGCCCGCGCCGACCCGGACGGGGCCCAGGGGCGCCGTAGCGTGAACGCGGAATTCCTGGTAGCGGTTCTCCGTCTCGTCGCCGCGCAGTTTCCGGTACCCGCCGCCGACCGTGATGCCCGAACCGGCCCAGTCCAGCGCGGCGCCATACGCTGTTGCAGCGCCCGCGATGTCGTACGCGTACGAGGTGTACTCGCCGGTGAGCATGAACCCCCGGCCGAGGGCGATCTCGACCTCGCCGCCGATCCGGTCGAGTTTCTCGTCCTCATCCAGTTCGAAAGCCGGGTGCTCGGGCGACTGGAAGTAGTACCGGTAGTCGGTCCGTGCCCAGGTGGCCATCAGGCGCAGCCGCTTCAGGAAAGGGCCGAGAGCAAGACGGTAGTCGTGGCGGGCCCACTCTTGTCCGAGGGCGTTGTAGAGCGAGCTGCCCGTGACCTCGAACAGCGGCAACGGGGCGAGAAAGACGTCGGCCCCCGCCTCCTCGCGCGACTCGTCGCCCGCATTCTCCTGCTTCAGGTACGAGGCGCCGATCCGGTACAGACCCGCCCGGCCCTGGGAGATGCGCGCACCGTAGAGGGAGTCCTTGGATCGCCCCTCCGCGTCGGTCTCCACCGGAATGCCGCCGAAAACCGTGACATCGAAACCCGCCGGGAGATCGCTGCCGAGCAGCAGGCCGTCGAAGACCTCGTTGCGCGCCACCCCTGCGGTGAGGGAGAGGCGCCCGGCGCGCGCCTCGGCGTTGAACCGCGACGCGCGCCAGCCGAGGAAAGCGTACTGGAGCTCGCTGTTGGCGGCGCGGTCGAAAGTTTCGTCGGCGAGGTCGGTTCTGCCCCAGCCGCCGACCCGCAGGTACAGGCCCGGTTGCAGGATGTCCTCGGCGTCGAGCGTCAGGTATTCGTAGAGAAGCACGTGGGTGCTTTCCCCGTCGGTGCCGCGCGCCGGCACATAGGTACGAGACTCCAGCAGGACATCAGTGGCCGCCGCCGGCGGCGCGTTCGCTACGAGCGCCAAGCCCAGGAAGGCGACAGCCGGGAGTGCTGCGAATCTTCTCACCATGGCCTCCTTTCGCTGTTTCCAAGAGTGCTACGTCCATATCCTAGATATAACCTCGGGAATGCGATGTGACAGGCGTCACATCGCGAGCCTTCAACAAGCGCCGTTGGTTGGGCGCGGGCGCTCCCTCGCCAGACTCATCGCTCACTCCCGGTTTTCGCGCAGATGGATCAGGCCGCCGGAAACGATGAACTTCATGGCCGCCTGCGCCGTGATGTCCACCAGGCGCACTCGCTCCCGCGGGACGACGAAGAGCTCCCCCGAAAAATTGTACGAGTGGGGGAAGTAGACCGCGACCTTCTCGCGCAGCCCGAGTTCGCCCAGATCGTCCTGCGTGATGAATCCAAGCTTCTCAAGGTCGGTAACGCCGCTCATGCGCACGATGACCGGGTGGCTGAACCTGCGTTCCTTGGCGAATAATGCCGAAAGAAGATCGCGCACGGTGCCTTCGATGGCCCCGATCAGGGGCGTGCGATCTATGAGCTTGCGGGCGAAGGTTTTCAATGGACGGGCGATGATGGTCGAGCCGAGCCACCCGAACAACGTCAGCAACGTGACGACCGTGACGACGCCGAGCCCGGGGATGTGGGAGCCGAAGAGGTGCTCCTCGATCCTGCGCACCGGGGCGTCGACGAGGATGAAGGCCGTATAAAGGACATAGGCGGTCACCCCAAGCGGCGCGGTATACAAGAACCCCTGGAAAAAGAAACCTACCAGACGCTTCACGCCATCATTCTGAGCACTTTCCCCCCGGCGTCAAGTGAATCCTCCATGGCGGCCCGCCGCCCTAGAGGGCCTGAAGCGGTGCGCGACCACTTGCCAACACGGGAGTTGTGCCATATCTCTTGAAATCGGTCCCCCGCGCGGGAATCATGCACGGAGAGTTTTGGCGCGAGGAAGAAACGTCCCGCTCCGGAGCCGGGGACACGAGGGGGAAGGCGTGGATTCCTTCGACAGGGCGAAAGGCTTCATTCGCGTGAAGAAACTCGACGACCGCCCGAAGGATTGTCCGGGAGGAAGACCCATCCTGCCCGTCGTGGTCGCCACCGGCGTCGCGTCGGTGGTGACGCAGTTGCTGCTGATCCGCGAGTTTCTTGCGGCGTTTCACGGCAGCGAACTGGTCATCGCACTGATCCTCTCCTCCTGGTTGCTGCTTGGGGGAACCGGCTCCTGGCTGGCGAGGATCGCTGCTGGCCGCACACCATCCGGCACCAGGCAACTTGGCTGGCTCTCTCTGACGCTGGCAGGGCTCACACCGGTGCTGTTCCTCGCGGTCCGTGGCCTGCGCGACGTCTTCTTCATCCATGGTGCGTCCGTGGGTTTCTACCCGACCCTGGCCTACACCGTCTGCGCGCTCGCACCCTACTGCCTGCTGGTCGGTTTTCTGCTCCCCTACAGCCTCTTCGTGCTTCGTGCCGGGAGGCCGGAGGCTTCCGGGGCGCTCGTGTACATGACCGATAGCCTGGGCGACGTGGCGGGCGGCGCACTTTTCTCCTTTGCCCTGGTGCATCTGGTCACGCCACTGCAGGCGGTGCTCATCGCCAACCTGCCGCTTCTCGTCATCGGCTGGCTGCTGCTGGGGCCGGAACGCCGCCTCAGGCCGGCAGCCCTGCTCGCCGTTCTCGCCGTGTCCGCGCTGCTGGTGGCCGGCGTTCTCGGGGAGCGGCATTCGCTGGCCTCAGGTGAAGCGGAACTGGTTCATTATCAGGAATCGCGCCACGGCCGGATCACGGTTTTCAAGAATCAGGAGCAGTACACCCTGTTCAGCAACGGCACACCGGCCTTAAGCACCCAGAATCAGAGTCTGGCCGAGGAAACCGTCCATTTCCCCCTCGCGCAACTCGACAAGGCCGGAACCATCCTGCTCGTCTCCGCCGTGGGCGGCATGCTCGGCGAGGTCGAAAAATACCGCCCGGAACGCGTCGATTACGTGGAGCTGGACCCGGCCATGAGCGCCGTCCAGTTCTCCTACGGACTGCTGCAGAGAATCCCGGGCCTTGCGGTCATCAACGAGGACGGCCGCCGGTGGCTCGGCCGCACCGACCGGGTCTACGACGCGATCCTCGTCAACCTGCAAGAGCCGGAAACCTTTCAGACGAACCGCTTCTTCACCGACCGCTTCTTTTCCCTGGCAAAAAGCCGCCTGGCCCCGGGCGGTATCCTCTCCTTCAGCATGGAAGGGTTCGACAGCTACCTTGCCGAACCACAGCGCCGGAAACTCTCGACACTCGCCGCGACGGTTGCCGGGCATTTCAACCATGTCCTGCTGCTGCCCGGACAGAGCACGGTCTTTCTCTGCCGGGACGCGCCGCTGGATCCGGACATCCCCGGGCTCCTGAGAAAGAAGGAGATCGTTGCCGACTTCATCAGCGGCTACTACGACGGCGATGTCACGCCTGAGCGCATCGAGCAGCTGAACGGTCTGCTCATCAAGGGGTCGCCGCCCAACCGGGACGAGTCGCCCCGCCTGATACGGATCATGTTTTCCCAGTGGTTCGCCAAGTTCGCCACCTCGCCGGCCTGGCTCGCGGCCCTGTTGTGCGCGCTCCTGGGGATCTATCTCGGCCGCCTGCGGCGCGCGGAACGGGTCCTTTTCGCCACCGGGGCGACGGCGATGGGCTCCGAGGTGCTCGTCATTTTCGCCTTCCAGATCTATTTCGGGTATATCTATCTTCAGATTGGCTTGATCGTCACGGTATTCCTGGCCGGGCTCCTGCCCGGTGCCTGGCTGGGCAACCGGGCGAGCGGCGGAGGGAGACGCGCTTTGCTTTTGGTCGATCTCGTGCTGATCCTGCTGCTGGGCGCCTTACTGCTCTCCTTGCACCTGGGCGGCGACCGGTTGCCGGTGGCGTTCTATCTCGTCTTCGGATTCGCCGTCTCGCTCGCGTGCGGTTTCCAGTTTCCCGTGGCGTTGCGGCTCGGAGGCGGTGGCAACTCGGTTGCGGCCCGCGCCTTTTCCGCCGATCTGGTCGGCGCCGCCTGCGGTACCCTGGCGACCAGCGTCGTCCTGATCCCCTGGTTCGGCATCTTTCAGGCGATCCTCTGCCTGATCGCCCTGAAATGCGCGAGTCTCCTGCTGGTGGCAACCGCCCATGAATCTCATTGACCGCCGACGCTTCCTCCGCTACGGGGCCGTCTCGTTCGCCACCGCGTCCTGTCCGGCCGCGGTCCAGGCGTTCTGGCCCGGGGGCGGGCAAAAGGTCGAAACCTCGGGGGCAGCGGACATCCGCGGCACGATCTTCAAGAACGACGCGCCCGCGACGCTGTGGAAGTGGTCGAAAGAAGGCTTTTCCTTCGCGCGGCTCGCCGACAAGAAAGTGGTCTGCGGGATCTGCCCGAACCGCTGCGTGCTCTCCCCGGGCGACCGCAGCGTCTGCCGTTCCAAGGTCAACATGGACGGCACTCTCTACACGTTGGCGTATGGCAACCCCTGTGCCGTGCATGTCGACCCGATCGAAAAGAAGCCGCTCTTCCACTTCAAGCCCAAAACGAGCGCGTTTTCGATCGCGACCACCGGCTGCAGCTTCCGCTGCCTGAACTGCCAGAACGCGGGGATCTCCCAGGCCAAGCCCCATGAGGTCCGCCACACCGAGCTATTCCCCGAGGCCGTGGTCAGCGAAGCCAGAAAAAGCGGATCGGCGTCGGTGGCGTACACCTATTCGGAGGCCACCACCTACTTCGAGTACATGATCGACACCGCCCGCATCGCCCGTTCGGCCGGCCTGAAGAACCTCTGGATCTCCAACGGTTCCATCAACCGGGCGCCGCTGCTCGAGCTGTGCAAGGTGCTGGACGCCGCCAACGTCAACCTCAAATCGTTCAGCGATGACATCTACCGCAAACTCAACGGCGGGCGCCTGCAGCCGGTGCTCGACACCTTCATGACCCTGCACGCCCAGGGCATCCATTTCGAGATGACCAACCTGGTTGTGCCCGGCTACGTGGACGACCCGGAGATGGTCAAGAGGATGTGCGGCTGGATACTCTCCACGCTCGGGCCCAACCATCCGCTCCACTTTTTGCGCTTCTTCCCCCTCTACAAGCTCGATCGCCTGGCACCCACGCCGCTTTCGACCCTGGAGCATTTCCGCACGCTCGCCCTGGCCGAGGGGATCCGCTACGTCTACATCGGCAACATCCCGAACCACGAGGGGGCGAACACCTGGT
>CAZCDK010000067.1:0-13099 GCA_964497285.1 uncultured Anaerolineaceae bacterium
CTCGAGCTCGCGCACGGTCGGGCAGCCGAGCTCGGCGATCATCTCGAGCGCGCTCTCGGGGAGGCGCAGCGCGTGGTGGCGCGCCTTCGCGCGCAGGATCGCCAGGCGCGTCTCAAACGCCGGGCGCTGGACGTCGGCGACATGGGCGTGTATGTCTCGACCGTGATCGTTATCCAGGCGATCGGGACGGTGGCGGCGAGCTTCGCTTCAGCGACAGGGTACTTCGTGTCGAAGGGCGCTCGCGCGGAGGCGGAGGTGGCTGCCAACAGCCTGATCTTGTCCCTGATCGTCGGGGGAGTGCTCTTCCTCGGCTCGCTCGCGACGCTGATGGTGTACCACGGCGACGCGCGCCCGGAGGTACTGCTGGCGGGGATCGCCTTGCCGCCGCTCATCGCGCGATACGCTCTCGGTGGGGTGGCGCTCGGGACGAACGCGCTCTGGCGGTACAACTTCAGCGTTCACGGGCCGGCCTATGCAAACGTCGGGCTGCTGGTTGCCTGGGTGCTCGCGTTCGATGAACGCACTGCCCAGGGGGCGCTAACGGCGTGGGTCCTGGCGCAATACGTATCCCTGGTTGGCCTGGCGCTCATGCGGCGGGGCTGGGCGTGGTGGCTCGTGCGGCACCGTCCCAACTGGAGGTTGATGGGCTCGGTTGTCTCTTTCGGCGCCGTCATCGGCCTGGCTGGATTCATCAGCTACTTCAACTACCGCATCGACCAGATCCTCGTCGCCTGGCTGGATGGGACGGCAGGCGCCGGGGCGTATTCGCGGGCCGTTACGGTCGCGGAGGCGCTCTGGCTCGTGTCGACGTCAATTGCGGTCGCGAGCTATGCGAGTGTCGGCACGATGAGCCGGCACGAGGCGGCCGCGCTGACGACGTCCGGCGTCCGACACACGCTCATCGTGGTTGTTGCCGGTGCAACGGTCGCATTCGTCGCGGCCCCCGTTGTGCTCTCGTTCCTGTTTGGCGAGCGCTTCACGGGGGCGGCGAACTCGCTGCGCATACTCTGTGTGGGGACGGCGTTGTTCGCGCCCCAATCGATTCTTGCGAACTACTTCACGGTGCAGATGGGGAAGCCCTGGATATCCATGTCGATCGCCGCCACTTCGTGCCTGATCAATGTGGTGGTGAGTATTCTGTTGATTCCGAGGGTCGGGTACGTTGGTGGCGCATGGGCGACGACCATCAGCTATGCCGCGGTAGGGGCGCTTTCAGTGGCCATCTTCCTCGCCAATTCGGATTCGAGGCTGTCGGACCTCTGGCGCATCAGGCGAGAGGACCTGGCAGCCTATCTCCGGGTAGTCCGGGGAGTCTGGTCGCGTCGCCCCTTCGAGCAGGCTTCGCCTCCAACCGGGTCCGGCGCATGAGCATCCGGATCGCCGGCACAGGCTGCGGATGATCCGGTGCACCGCAAGGAAGCCGGGAGGGCGGCACGCTCGTGACCGGGAGATACGGCTGGTGTACCCTCCTCGATCAACCGCGCGCGGTCATCGACCACGGTCCTTGTGAGCACCTCAATCTGGCCCCGCCTTTTCGACTTCGAGCATGTTGAAGCGCGCCGCAACGCACTGTTCGTCCTGCTGGTTGCCGCGATCGTCTCCCCCAACATTCCAACTGTCGCGTCTCTGCCAGCCGTCAGGCTCGAGCAGTTGGGGCTCGCCCTCCTGCTCCCGTCGCTCTTCCTCTTTGTCAAGCGCCACCCTGAGGCGCGCCGGGTCGCGTTCGTCGACCTGGCGTTCCTCGCGCTTGCCGTGGCGATCACTGTCAGCCTGGTCTTCGCGCCGCTAGTTGTCTCCCAGTCGGACTGGTCTCTTCGCGATCCGTTCGAGATGGCGCGGGTTGCCGAGTACTGGCTGATGTACCGCCTCGCGTTCACGGTGGCGGACAAGGGCGGTGCCGTGACCGGGATCTTCCGTGTGATCATTGCTGCCGCCCTGGTTTCGGGCGCGATTGGCATCCTGCAGTACCTTGGCCCGGGCGGCTTCAACGACACTTTCACGAACATCTGGGCCGATTCGCACAACCTCGAGACGGTGGTCAAGCGCAGCCGGGCGGTGGGCCTTGTCGGCAACCCCAACTACTTCGGGATCTTTGCGGGTCTCCTCCTCGTCGTAGCGCTTTCGGCGGTGCTCTTGCGGACGCCGGGGAGCCGGCGTGGGCGCGGACTGATGGCTGCGGCCGTTCTCATGGCAACGAGTGGTCTGGTGATGTCCCAGTCGCGCACGGCGGTGTTCGCTGTGCTCGGGGCCCTGTTCCTGGGGCTCCTCCTTGTTGTGGCCAAGCGTCGTTCCGACGCGGCCTACGCAGCGGCGATCGGGCTGTTTGTGGCATCGCTGGTGCTTAGCATTGCATTCGTCGAAGTGCTTCCCCCGGAGTGGGGCACTTTTCACGGGCGCTTCCAGCTCTCCGCCTTCACCGAGGACTCATCGGTGACGATACGCGTCTCGAGGTGGAAGACCCTGTTCTCGGGGTTCTTCCGCGAGACTCCCGACCGGTGCACGCGCAAGGATCTCGAGGTCACCAAGGACCATGAACCAGTGCCCCTCGCCAACACGCCCGCCTCCGCTGCTGCCGTTGTCCGCGACGCGACTCGCAAGCAGGACATCGGTGCCCTCTCGTTCGCAGTGCAGCGGTTCTCGTGCGACACGAACAGCTGGCCGACGGGCGACCTGGCCGACGCCCTGGTGCCGAGGTACCTGTCCGCCCTCCCCACCGATCCCGGGACCGGCCAACCCTACCGGTCGTTCGTCGATGCCCTGGATGGCTTCCTCGTGGGGGCGGATCTAGAGGATCCGGCGGATCCCGAGGGGCCGGTCTATGCCATTGGGACGATTCCCAACATGATCCTCAACCCGAGTTTCGAGCAGCCCAATTCGCCGGCCTCGCACTTCGACACCGCGCGCCGAGCCGAAGGAGGGGCGGCTGCAACGCTCGCGCGCACCGGTCAGCGGGTCTTCGGGAAGACCGCCATCAATGCCGACATCGACCCGACGGCGAGCGTCTATCAGCTCACGGTCTTCGACTTCCCCCTGGACGCTGATTACACCGCTTCCGTCTGGGCGCGATCGAATGCCGGGATCGACCAGACGGTCGAGCTCTATCTCATCGGGGTCCTTTTCGATGGTCGCACCATCGACCCGCTGGCCAGCACGAAGCAGAGCTTGCCGGCCGACGGTCGCTGGGTGCCGCTGGTGCTTCCATTTAAGACGCCGTCCTCGAACCGGCTCTTTGTTCTCCGGACGGGCGTCCGGGCGCCGGACGGCGGTGGAAACGTCCGGGTGACGATCGACGGGATGATGCTGAACGAGGGTCCGTTCCCGGCGTCGTTTCCGTATGTGGTCGACGTCGCCCCATTCCGATTGCGGCCAGGGGACCTCCCGGGGTTTTCGGACTCGCCCCTGATCGGGGTAGGACCGCAAAAGGAACGGCAGGAGAACACGTTCGACAACGAGTACGCGCTGATGCTGAACCGCTACGGTGTGCTTGGGACAGGCGCCTACCTGGCGTTGTTTGTGGGAGCGTTTCTGGTTCCCTGGCGTGGCTTCTCGAGCGCCCGCCGGCGTGACGTTGGCCCCGGCGTCACTACCCTCAGTCTCGGCATGGGGACATACGCGATTGCCCAATTCGCATTCAACGTGGCTGCGGGCAGCTACTACTCGTTCCAGATCATGGGGATCTACTGGCTGCTGGTCGGCCATCTCGCGCGGTGCGTGACTGACATCCACACGGGTGGCGCGCCTGAGGCCGAGGATGGTGAGGCCGCCCGGCAAGGGGAGGCTGGCGTTAGATCGGGCGCTAGATCGATCGCGGTGGTTGGGCTCCCGTTCTTTGGTGCCCGCGCGGCACAGGGGCTCCGGGAGGCGGGGTTCCGGGCGGTGTACATGAGGCGTCCCGGAGCATCGGTGCGGGCGTGGGCCGGGCTCGTGAATGGTGTTCTCCGGTCGGACCTGGTGTACGCGGTCGGAAGCAGCATCGCCAGGAACTCGCCGGTAGACCTGATCGCGCGGTCCCGCCGGCGCATCCTCTTGCACTGGGTCGGTACCGACGTCCAGGCAGCCCTGGCCGAACATGCGGCGGGACGCGTAAGTGGACGGCTCGTGCGCCGGGCGACCCACTGGGCGGACGCCCCCTGGCTGGCGGACGAACTGGCCCCGCTGGGCATCGCGGCGTCCGTTCACCCCCTTCCGGTGGCGACCGCGATAGGCGAGGTCGTTCCGCTTCCAGCGGAGTTCAGGGTCCTGGCGTACCTGCCCCAAGAGCCCCAGAGCTCATATGACGTCGAATCGACCCTGGAGGTGTTTCGCGCGTTGCCGGAGATCCGATTCTGGGTGGTCGGGGGATTTCCGGCCGATGTGCTCCCCGCCAATGCCGAGGCTCTCGGCTACTCGGACGACATGAAGGCAGTCTATCGGGAGACCACGGTTCTGGTGCGACTTATGCACCACGACGGGCTCTCGCACTCCGTCATTGAGGCGCTGAGCTTCGGCCGCCATGCGATCTGGAGCTACCCGTTCCCCGGCGCTATCCAGGCGGGGGATGCGGCCCGGGCAGTCGCCGAGTTGCGGAGCCTCCACGAGCGATTCCGGGGGGGAGTCCTTGAACCGAACCATGAGGGCGCTGCCGCCGTGACCGAGAAGTACCGCTGGTGTACGCTCCGCAATCAAACGCGGGCGGCGATCGACCGACTTCTTCAGTGAGAGCATTGACCCGTCCACACCTCCTAGGCTTCGAACGGGCCGCAGCGCGTCGCAACGCGCTGTTAGTCCTGCTCGTCGCCGCGATCGTCTCGCCCGACATCCCGACGCCCGCGCCGCTGCCCGCGATCCGGCTGGAGCAGATGGGCCTGGCGCTGCTGCTCCCTTCGTTCTTCCTCTTTCTCAGGCGCCATGGTGAAGCCCGAAGGACCGCGTTCATCGATTGGGCGTTCCTCGGGCTGGGTGTGGCGATAGCGCTCAGCCTCGTCTTCGCGCCGTTGATCGTCACTCAGTCGCACTGGTCTTTCCGTGATCCATTCGAGGTGGCGCGCGTCGCGGAATACTGGCTGATGTACCGGCTGGCGTTCACGGTGGACACCGAGGAGGACTCGGCGGGCGGGATCTCGAAGTTGATCGTTGGGGCGGCCATCGTCTCCGGCGTGATCGGCACTCTCCAGTACCTCGGGCCTCCCGGATTCAACGACGCTGTGACGAGCATCTGGGCCGACTCGCACAACTTCGACGGCGTAGTGAAGCGAAGCCGGGTGGTGGGAATGGTCGGGAATCCCAACTACTTCGGGATCTTCGCCGGGATGCTCCTGATCGTGTTGCTCTCAATGGTGCTGTTGCGGTCGAGCGGGAACCGGACCGAACGCCGGCTTGTGGCCGCAGCAGTCTTGATGGCCACCGGCGGCCTGATCATGTCGCAATCGCGAACTGCTGCCCTCGCCGTGCTCGGAGCGCTGTTCCTAGGAGTGCTCTTCGTGATCGCGAGGCGCCGCCGTGACGCGGCCTATGGCACGGCGATGGGCCTCTTCGTGGCGTCTGTCGTGCTCAGTGTCGCCTTTGTGGAGGCGTTTCCGCCGAAGTTCGGCACCTTCCATGATCGTTTCAAGCTTTCGGCGTTCACCGATGACCCGTCGGTCACGATTCGGATCTCGAAGTGGAAGTCGCTGCTATCGGGCTTCTTCCAGGACACGCCTGATCGCTGTGCGCGAACTGAGCTGAAGGTCACCAAGCATCACGAACCAGTCCGGCCGGCCAGCACACCGGCTTCGGCTGAGGCGCTTTCCCGGGACGCAACGCGAAAGCAGGATATCGGCGCCCTGTCCCTCGCGCTTCACCGGTTCTCGTGCGACACAAACCGGTGGCCGACTGGCGACCTGGCGGAGGCCCTCATACCGAAGTACCTCCCCGCGCTGCCGACCGATCCCGCGACCGGGGAACAGTACCTATCGTTTGTCGATGCCAAGGACGGCTTCCTTGTGGGGGCGAACCTCGAGAACCCGGTCGACCCGGAGGGCCCGGTCTATGCGCTTGGGACGATTCCCAACATCATCGTCAACCCGAGTTTCGAACAGCCAAACACGCCCGCGGCGCGCTTCGATACCGCGCGCAGCGTGGACGGACGCCCGACGACGACATTGAAACCGACCGATCAGCGCGTCTTTGGCAAGACCGCCATCAATGCGGACATCGGCGCGACGGGGAGCGTCTATCAGCTCACGGTCTTCGATTTCCCTCTCGGCGCCGCGTACACGGCGTCAGTCTGGGTGCGATCGAACACCGGGACCGAGCAGACGATCTACTTCTACCTCATTGGGATCCTGTCTGACGGAAGCACGCTCGACCCGATGGCCAGCAAGACGCAGACCGTGCCGGGTAGCGGCCAATGGGTGCCGGTTGTGCTCACGTTCAAGACACCTTCCGCAAACCGGCTCTCAGTTCTCCAGACGAGCGTCAGGGCCCCAGGGGGCGGCCAGGACGCCCGTCTGCCGATAGCCGCGGATGCGCACGTGACGATCGACGGCATGATGGTCAACGAGGGCCCGTTCCCCGCCTCGTTCCCGTATGTGACGGATGTCGACCCCTCGCGCTTGCGGCCGCGCGACCTTGCCGGATTCTCCGATTCACCCATCATCGGGATCGGGCCGCAGAAGGACCGGCAGGTGGGTGCGTTCGACAACGAGTACGCGCTGATGTTGGATCGCTACGGACTCCTCGGAACGACCGCGTACTTGGCGCTGTTCCTGGGAGCGCTTGTCGTGCCATTGCGCTGCTTCTTGCGTAGCCAGCGGGGCAGGCTCCCGCTGAGTGTGATGGCCCTGAGTCTTGGCGTGGCGACCTACACCCTCTCCCAGTTAGCGTTCAACGTGGCGGCCGGAAGCTACTATTCCTTCCAGATCATGGCGATCTACTGGCTACTGATCGGGTTGCTGGCGCGTTGCGTGGCTGACACCCGAGTGCCAGACCCATCCGAAGCGGTGATGGGGAAGGCTCCCCGCGGGCGGATGCGGCCATGGAGACGCCTGCGGGCGCCGGGTATCCCGGCCCCGACCGGCCCGCATGAGTGACGGTGGCCGCCGCCGGGTCTGCGTCCTCACGTCTGTTCACCCGCCTCTAGACGCGCGCGTGTTTCACCGCCAGGCGCGCTCCGCCGCGGCGGCAGGTCTTGATGTGCTCCTCATCGCGCCAGGGGCGCCGCGGGGGTCCATCGACGGGGTGCGGTTTGGATCGCTGCCATCGTGGGGTGGGCGTGCGGGCCGGCCGTTTCGGTGGCCTGTTCTGTTTTTGAAGGCGCTCCGGGCGAAGGCTGACGTGTACCACTTCCACGATCCTGAGCTGCTGCCCTGGGGGGTCCTCCTGCACTGGATCACGCGCAAACCCGTGATCTACGACTCGCATGAGTACTTGAAGGAGGACATCGAGGGGAAGCAGTGGATCCCGAAGCGCCTGCGGCCATTGATCGCCGCTGCCGCCGGAGCGGTAGAGGCATGGTCTGCGGCGCATCTCAGCGCGGTGGTCGTGGTCACCGAGGACATGGCCGAGCGCTTTCGGGGGAGGCAACCGAGGGTGGTGGTGGTCAAGAACTTGCCTCCCGTGCCCGAGTTCGCGTATCCGCCTGACGAGCGGCAGCCAGTGGTTGCCTACGCGGGGCTGATGAACATCGAGCGGGGCCTCGACATCCTGCTGGAGACCGCTCGCCTGGTTCGCGAGCGCGTTCCGGGAGCGGAATTCCAAGTCCTTGGAACGATTGAGTGGGAGGGCATGCCGGCGGATGGGAGATCGACACCCGAGCGATGGTCGGCCGCCGGGGTGCGGTTCGCCGGGACGGTGGCGCCGGGCGAAGTGGCAGCGATAATCGGCTGCGCCAGCGTCGGGTGGCTTCCACGGAGCCCGCATGTCAAGAACAACCTGCTCGCGTGGCCGAACAAGCTTGTCGAGTACATGGTTGTGGGGTTGCCCGTCGTGGCATCCGATCTCCCGCTGCAGGCCCGGGTGGTGCGCGAGGCGGACTGCGGACGGGTGGTCGAGGCGCTTTCGCCGGCCGCGCATGCGGAGGCCATTGCCGATCTGTTGCTCGACACGCGGGAAGCGCGCAGATTGGGTGACAATGGCCGACGCGCGGCATTGGAGAGGTTCACATGGGAAGGAGAAGCACGGAAATTACAGACACTTTACATGGAACTTCTGGGGTCATCGTCACAATTGCGTTGACCCAAGACAGAAGCCAAACCTACGATGGCACCAGTGTCGATCACGGGGGTAATTCTGTGAGGCAATTTCCGGTACGGACGCGATTTGCCGCTGCGGGCATAGTTTTGATTACTGTCGCCGCCCTGGCGTTCCCATTGGTTTCGATGGCCGCCGGTTCGGTCAGCCAGGCTGTTCAACTGCCGTCAGGCAAAGAGAACACGACGGTCATCGTCCAGAACGCCGGGACCGCGAACGCGACCGTGGCGATGGACATCTACACGCCTGCCGGGGTGCTTGTACCCTCGGCCAGCCGGGCGTTCCCGGGGGTGCCCCCGGGAGGGACGCGATCGTTTCCGCAGGCCAGCAATGATGGCCTCGCCGTGGGTTTCCGTGGCGTTGGTGTCGTTTCCTCGGATCAGAAGGTTAATGCGCTGACCGTTCGAGACATCCTCGATGGCGACCTGAAGTCGTATTCGATCGCCAGCGCGGGAGCGACAGGTGCGCAGAAGCTGGCGATTCCGATCGCTTTCAACGAGCTCCTCACGGCGGACTGGAACAGCCGGATCGCAGTCGTGAACACGGGTTCCACGATTGCCTGCATCAAGGTCACGTACTTCCTCGTGCCGAATGTTGGCGGTTCGGCCACCGCGAGCCAGACAGTCACGGACCTCCCGACCGGGCAGCCGGGTTGCACCAGCGGCTATGCTGTTCCGGTTGGTGGCCAGGTGACGTTCGGCCGGGCCGGCACAGGCGTGACCCAGTTCCCGGCCACGACACAAAACAACCAGATGGCGGCACAGGTCGAAGTGGTCAACCCGGGTGGTGGCAACATCGCCGCCAACGTTGACCTCTACCGCTCGGATGGCAACCGCCTCCTTGGTTCGTACGAAGGCTTCGCCGTCAACGCCAGCTCGCCGGCGACCGACGACGTGGGCACGGATGTGGTCGTGCCCCTCGCCATCAAGAGCCCCAGCGGCTACTACACCGTCGTTGGTGTCCTAAACACAACCGGCATCGGAACGGATGTGACTGTGCGGTACATCGGCGTCGATGGCGGCGGCAGCCCGGTCGACAAGTCAGTCACCCTGGCGGGTGTGACCAACGTCGCCTTCCATTCGATCTACTCCAGCACCGACATCCCTGCTGGCTTCGTGGGCTATGCGCGCGTGAGCGCGGCCCAGCCCGTCGCCGCTGTGCTGATCCGTGGCAAGCAGACCGAGGCGTTCAGCGGCGTCAACGAAGCTTCCTACGGCGCCGCGCGCGGCGTGCCGACCGACCAGGCCGCGACCGGCTGGCTCCTGCCGCTCATCTTCCGCCGCTTCGCCGGCGGCGGTGGCTTGATCGGCTACAACAGCTGGATACAGGTCCAGGTGGCGGACGGAAGCGCGGCGAGTGTCACTCTTCGCTTCGTGGGCGACCCCAACTCCGGGTGCCCAACCGGTCCATATGAGGCCACCTTCCCGGTGACGGGGAGCAAGGTCTTCTACATGAACCAGGACAGCGACAATGGCTTCCCCGCGGGGAACTCACCGTCCTGCTTCTATGGAGGCGCGACGGTGACGGCGAACAAGAACGTCATCGTGGTTTCGAACGTCACCTCGGACAAGTTCCCGGGCAGCGACTCGGACGGCCTCTTCAACGGGTTCGTCAAGTAGGAAGCAGCCTGACGCGGGTGTGGCACTCTGAGCCCAAGAACCAGGACGGCCAGCGCAAACCGCTGGCCGTCCTGCCGTTGCTCGGCGAAGACCCGCTGGTCACCGTGGTCGTCCCCGCCCTGGACGAAGAGCGCTACATCGGCGCCTGCCTTGAGTCGCTCGTTGCGCAGGACTATCCATCGGACCGCCTGGAAGTACTCGTCGCGGATGGTGGCAGCAAAGACCGGACCCGGAGGATTGTGACGGAGGTCGGCGTCGGCGCGCCATTTCCAGTCCGCCTGATCGAGAACCCGGGCAGGACGACTCCCCACGGACTGAACGCCGGGTTTGCAGCCTCCCGCGGCGAGGTGATCATAATCCTGAGCGCGCACGGTCTCGCCGATGCGCGTTTCGTGTCGGCCAGCGTTCTGGCGCTGCGCGAAACGGGCGCCGCGGCGGCCGGGGGGCCAATCGACACGCGGGGCGATGGCAGCGTGGCAGACGCCATCGCTGCGGGCCTCTCTCACCCGTTCGGAGTGGGTGATGCACGCTTCCGTTTTGCCACGGAACCCGGGTATGTCGACACGATTGCCTTCGCGGCATACCGGCGCGAATGCTTCGAGGCTCTGGGCGGCTTCGACGCCGATCGCGAGAAGGCGGAGGACGACTTCTTCAACTACCGCATTCGGCGGGCGGGCGGGCGGCTCTTTCTCACGCCGGAGGTCTCGAGCGTTTACTTCGCCCGGTCGACCTACCGATCCGTCGCGCGGCAGTACTTCGCCTACGGCAAGGCGAAGGGCCGGACCGGCATCGAAGAGCCTGCGTCTGTCCAGATTCGCCACGTGGTGCCATCCGGAGCCGTCGCGATTGGCGGTGTTCTCGCCCTGGCGGGCGTGAGCTCCGGGATTGCACGGTGGGCGCTGTTGCTGCTCGGCGTTCTCTACGCGAGTGCGGCTGGCTATGCGGGCGTGCGAGCTTCCATGCAACGCGGCCGACTCGAACTGGCGCCGCTCACGGCGGCGACGTTCCCGGTGGTCCATGCGAGCTATGGTGTGGGTGCCATCGCCGGGGCAGTCGCAGCCCTGTTGCGCCGGCAACAGCCCGTCAGAGCTCCGTGAACCGCTGCTCGATCGAGTCGATCATCCTCCGGGCGGCGAAACCGTCGCCATAGACGGGTGGGTGGGCGCTGCCCCTGGGAGGATTGGCAACGGCGGCGCGGATGCTGCCGGAGGCAGAGCCTGCAAGCACATTCCACCCCAGTTCGAGTGTCTCCACCCACTCGGTGGTATCGCGGAGCGTTACGCATGGGGTCTGGAGGAGGTACGCCTCCTTCTGCAATCCGCCGGAGTCCGTAACCACGGCGCGGGCTTCGCTGGCCAGGGAGACTGTGTCGAGGTAGCCAAGTGGCTCGATTGCAGTCACTCCCGGAGGCAGGGGAATGGCGTGCCGGGCCAGCGCATCGCGCGTTCGCGGATGGACCGGGAAGACGATGCTTCCCGCGCCGGCCAGCCCGGTGAGGATGGCTGCCAGCCGTCCTGGGTCGTCGGTATTCGACGCGCGGTGGATGGTAAGCAGCAGGAATGGCCCGGGGGGGATGCCGAGGCGAGCGAGGACTTCAGTTGCGCCCGGTGCGCGAGCACGGGCTTTCATGAGCGCGTCGACCATCACGTCGCCCACGACGGCCGTCCGCATGCTCAGTCCCTCTGATTCCAGGTTTCGTTCAGCCGTATCGTTGGGCGCCAGAAGGAGGTCGCAGCAGTGGTCGACGACGATGCGGTTGATCTCCTCCGGCATGGTGCGGTCGAAGCTGCGGAGCCCGGCCTCGACATGAACCGAGGGGACGCCGAGCTTGACTGCGGCGAGGGCGCCCGCGAGGGTCGAGTTGGTGTCGCCGAAAACGACTACGACGTCCGGGCGCAGCGATTCGATCTCGGCAGCGACGCCTTCGAGCGCGCGAGCGGTCATGTGGGCATGGCTACCCGAGCCAACCTGCAGATTGGCGACCGGCTCCGGGATGCCGAGCTCTGCAAAGAACCGGGCCGACATGCCCTCGTCGTAGTGTTGCCCCGTGTGGATGATCGTCTCCCGGTGTCCGCGGGCGTGCAGTTCGAGCGAGAAGGGGGCCAGCTTGATGAACTGCGGGCGCGCTCCGACGACGCTCATGACGTGCATTGGCCCAAGGTACTCGCCCCGGGTCGGAGGCGCACGGGACGTGGTTTCCGCGAGTTCCGGCGGGCCGGTATATTGGGGCGGTGGCAGCGGACATGAGCCGGCATTCCATCCTCGATCCGGGCAATCTCCTGATCATCCAGGAGCGCGAGCGTCTCCTGCTCCGCACCCTGCGCCGGCACGGAATCCGGGCGCTGGACGACGTGCGGGTCTTCGAAGCCGGGTGTGCAGGCGGTTACAACCTCCGCCAGATGGTGCAATGGGGCGCCCGGCCCGAGAAGGTCGCGGGGATAGACCTGAGCGAGGAATCGGTCGCCTACTGCCGCGAGCACGCCCCCGCGATCCGCGTCCATTGCGGCAGTGCCGCCGCGATCCCCGAGGCCGATCGTGGGTTCGACATCGCGCTTGCGTTCACGCTCTTCAGCAGCGTTGCCGACGAGGAGGTGGCGCGAGGGATTGGGAGCGAGTTGATGCGGATCACGCGCCCAGGGGGTCTCATCCTTGTCTACGACATGCGGCGCAACAACCCTCGCAACCCGGCGGTCCACAGGGTGAGCCGCGACGACGTCAGGCGCTGGTTTCCGGATTGCGCGGTTCGGACGCGGAGCCTGACGCTGTTGCCGCCGCTGGCACGGCCTCTGGGCAGGCACGCGCCATTCCTGTACGCGCCGCTGGGGGCGATCCCGTTCCTGCGCTCACACGAACTACACGTGTTGCGGCGGCCTGCGGCGCCGGTTTCGGGAGTTGGAGCGCAGTAGCAGTGGCATACCTGCTGTTCATCGACGAGAGCGGCCAGGATCGCCAGGAGTCGCCTTACGAGGTACTCGCAGGTGCGGCAGTTCACGACAGCCAGGTATGGGACCTGGTTTGCGACATCCAGGACGCCGAAGAGCACATCTTCGGCCGCCCAATCGCCGACCGTCCTCGCGAACTCAAGGCCCGGGAGTTGCTGAAACGGAAGACGTTCAAACTGGCGAATGAGATCGGTGAGCTGCCCACGGCTGAGCGGTCGAAGCTCGCAGCCGAGCTGCTGACCGATTCAAACCCACCCCACTCGCCCCCGGCTCGCTGCACACGCACAGGCCAAAGTGGCATTTGCGCAACGCATGCTCAAACTCTGTGGC
>CAZCDK010000068.1:0-12738 GCA_964497285.1 uncultured Anaerolineaceae bacterium
CGCCGCCGTTCTGGGGGTCACGCGTCGTGCGCGGGCTGCCGCTCCGCGACATCTTCCCCTTCGTCAACGAAGTCGCGCTCTTCCGGGGTCAGTGGCAATACCAGAAGGGCCAGCGCAGCGACCGGGAATACGAGGCTTTCGTCGAAGATGAAGTGCGACCCGTGTTTCGCCACTGGCAGGAGCGGGCCATTGCCGAGCAGCTGTTGGCGCCCCAGGTCGCGTACGGCTACTTCCGCTGCCAGGCCGACCAGGACGACCTGCTCGTCTGGCCGGACGTGCGCGACGAGGCCCCGGCAGGCGAACCGGTGCGATTCGCTTTCCCGCGGCAGCCCTCGGGCCGGCGGCTGTGCATCGCCGACTTCTTCCGCGGCTGCGAAAGCGGCGGCTACGACACGGTCGCGTTCACCGTCGTGACGGTGGGTCCACGTGCCAGCGAGTTCGCGCAGCAGCTGTTCAAAGACAACGAATACCGGGAGTACCTGCACTTCCACGGCTTCGCGGTCGAATGCGCCGAGGCCCTGGCCGAGTACTGGCACAAGCGCGTGCGGGCCGAACTTGGCATCGGCGGCCAGGATGGGCCGACGGTTCGCGACCTGTTCGCGCAGGGATACCAGGGATCCCGCTACTCGTTCGGCTACCCGGCCTGCCCGGACCTGGAACAGCAAGTGGGCATCGCCCGGTTGCTCGCACCCGCGCGCATCGGCGTTGAACTGGGCGAGACGTTCCAGTGGCATCCCGAGCAGACAACGAGCGCGATCATCGTCCACCACCCCGAGGCGCGCTACTTCGTCATCCGGTAGGGGAACGGCGTTCCCCGGAGACCGGGGCAGAAGCCACCGCGGCACCGCCCGACGCTCTTCAGAACCGAGTCGCTTCGGCCAATGCTGTTCCTTGTTGACCTCAGCGGGCAAGCGCCGATAGCCATTCGATGCCGAAGTGAGATCTACAGACCAGGTCCATGGCGCACACTCGTTGGCCCCGCACAACCTGCTACATTCGCCGTGACCGAAGGAGGCGTGCCATGGAGACATTGCTGGTTGAACGGGATCGCGAACTGCCGGGGCTGGTGACGATCACCCTGAACCGGCCGCAAAAGCTCAATGCGATCAACGCCACCATGCACGATGAGTTGCAGCGGACCTGCTTCGACCTCCAGCGTGACCCCGAGGCGCGAGTCATCATCGTGACCGGCGCCGGGCGCGCGTTCTCCGCAGGAGCGGACCGGGGGGCATTCAAGGATGCGAGCTCCGAAACGCCGGGAACGCCCGCGCTGCTGGCGGCGAACCCCCTGGCTGACCGGGTCTGGGCGGGCATGGGAAGCCGTACTTCGGCCGCTCTGGAGGGTCTCGACCAGGTGACAATCGCCGCCGTCAACGGGCTCGCGATCGGAGGCGCCGTCGTGTTCCTCGCCTGCCTCGACATCCGCCTCGCCGCCGAATCGGCGTGGTTCTCCATTCCCGAAGTCGATCTGCACATCCCGCTCACCTGGAGCGCCCTGCCTCGGCTCATGCGCGAGCTGGGACCGGCACGCACCAAGGAACTCGTCATGACCTGCGATCGCTTCTCGACCGAGGAGGCGTTGCGTTGGGGCTTCCTGAATCATGTCGTGCCCGATGCCGAGCTCGTGCCGCGGACCCGCGCTCTTGCCGCGAAGCTCCTGGCCAAGGACCCGATGTCCCTCGCCCTCACCAAGTCGGCCACGCGAGCGTTGGCCAACGCGATGATTCCCGACTACGTCACCCACGGCGACCCCGACTACCTGTTGATCGGGCGTGCGCTGGGCCAGGTGGCGACGACCGCGAGCGGCGCCGGCTCCGTTGCGTCGCGAAGGTAGGGGTCCCGTCCGGTTCAGGGGCTATGGGTCGAGCGGTGGCTCGGTCGCTTGGAGTTCGACGAGCAGCGTAGCCCGCTCCGCGTCGATGGCGTGGATCGACACCCTCGCAACGCCTTCGATGCCCGAAATGCGCTCCTGGAAGTCCAGCAGTTCCCCAATGCCGCTCCCCTTCACGTTGACCCTCACAAGGGACGGCTGAGGCTGTCCCCCCGGGATCGAAGCAGCATGCCCGGCCTCTCCGCCGGCAGGCGCAGGCTGCCGGTTCCCGAGCAGGGAACCAAGCCAGGCGAGCGCCGCCCGGATATCGTTGAACGTACGGAAGTGACCGTCGCCAAGCTCCGCCCGCAGACCCTGGAAGAACTCCAGCACGGAGTGGCGTGGCGAAACAACGACAGCGATTGGGTACCCCGCCGCGAACGTGGGGGCAATGACCCGGGCGATCTCGGCCGGGGCGACGGCTGTGTCCGTTGCCGAGAGATCGCAGAGCGCTCCGTGGACGCCGATGCTGGTGCGGCTTTCGACGAACTGCGCCGAGGCGGAGAGCAGGCCGCTGTCGATTTGGCCGCGGCCAAAGAGGTGGATGATGCGCGGGCTATCGAGTGTCTGTACGACGACCTGGCCACCCGGACCTGTGAAGACCATGCGATCCACTTCGGCTTGCTGCATCAGAACGACTCAGATGGGCCGCCACTTGGTTCGCTGATCATGTCCGGCGCGTGCCTTCCGAGACCGCACGAAAAGAGCTTCTTCTTCGCGGATCTGTCCGCAGCTTGGAGGGCGACCGTTCGCCTCAACGCTCGCGCACCGCATGTACAAGTCATCGCCCAGAAGCCCCGCCTATGATCTTGCCCCTTTCCGTTCATTGTCGCCAAGACGAGAAGACTGATGACATATCTACCTTCTCGAATCGCTATTGTCAATAGTCCGCTTCTTCGAAACGAGACATTCGTGACTATTGCGTCAGAAGGTGACGCACATTGCGATTGGTTGGGTCTTGCCGAAGGCAATCATATGCCCTACACCGGCGTGCAGCCCAAAGGCCGGTCACGAAGGCGCGTATCACACGCCGGTTCCTGGAAGGCATGCGCCGGTTGGGTTCGAACAGCCGGCAAGTCGCGGGGGGTCAGCTCAGGCCGAAGGCGAACGCCTCGATGAGAGTCGCCACAGCGAGGGGACGATCGAGGTGGAGCTGGTGCGTCGCGCCGAATACGACCTCGCCGCGAGCGAAAGGCAGCCCCTCCATCAGTTCGCGATACCCCTGCTCCGACATGACGATCGACTCACCACCACGCAACACCAGCACCGGAACGGTGATGCGAGGCAGGAGTCCACGCGCATCCCACGTTTCGATGGAGCGAAGGAACGCCTGGTCGAACTTCTGCATGCGACCGCTTGCGCCAGGGCGGTAGCCGTGCCGCGCAAGATGCATGTGCACCGCCGGGGAAGCCGCCGGCGCCAGCCGGGACTCGCGCGCCACGGCGCGGTCGAGGCTGGCGTACGTCTTGGGCGGCTCGGTGCCGGCCTCGTTCAGGTGCTTGGCCTGGTAGTCCGGCGGGCACGGGTCGATGTCCATGAAGACCGCCCCGGCAAGTGTCTCCGGCCACGCGGCCGCGTAGTACATGGCGACCGCGCTGCCGATGGAGTGGCCAACAAGCACAGGCCGGTCGTCGAGACCCGCGACCACGGCTCGAAGATCCTCGACCAATCGCGCGAAGGCGTAGCGTTCCCGGCCGTGAGCATGCGCCGAGTCCCCGTGCCCGGGGAGGTCGACTGCGAGCGCCCGCCGCGAAGGCGGCAACTGCACCACGAGGAAGTCCCAGACGCGCGCATGCCCGAACGAACCGTGAACGAAGAGCAAGGGCGGTCCCGTATCGCCGCCGAAGTCCGCCAGGTGCAATTCAAGCCCGTCCGCGGTCTGGAGGGAGCGGTCGGTGACGTCGCGCATCCCGGCCATCTTAGCTGAGCTGCCGCCGCAGGGTCCGCGCGAACAGCCTTGCCCGGCCTTCGTCAGAAGGGGCGGACCTCGCGAGCGTAGTCGATGCCACGATTCACCGTGACGCGCATGATGGCGCCGGCCCTGGTGTCGTCTTCGATCAGCTCAATCACCCCCGCGGCCACGTCCCCAGGGCGGAGAATGCCGCCGACCATCTGCTTCAGCCCTTCGAGCCGGGCTTCGGCCTCCGCGTCACCCTCCCGGTGCACCAGCGGTGTGTCGGTGTAGGTTGGGCAGACCGCGTTGACGCGGATGCCTTCGGTCGCCAGCGGTGCGAGTGAGCGCGTGAAATTCACGACGCCCGCCTTGGACGCCGCGTACACCGGGCCACCGGGGATCGGGAGCAAGCCGCCCATGGACGCGGTGTTCACGATCACGCCGCCCCCCTGGCGGCGCATCTCCCGGACGGCAATGCGGGTGCCGTCGACGACCGCGGTGAGGTTGATGTCGATGACGCGGCGCCAGTCGCCCGCCTCGTCCGCGAACAGGTCGCCACCGTTGACGCCGGCGTTGTTGCAAACGATGTCCAGTCTTCCGAAGTGCTCGATGCAACAGGCAAACGCGCCCGCGAGATCCTCGGTGCGGGTCACGTCGCAATGGCGGAACACCGACACGGCCCCGCGCGCGCCGAGCAAGTCGACCGTTTCATGGCCACCGGACTCGTTGATGTCGGCGATCACGACTCGGGCGCCCTTCAGCCCCAGTGCCACGGCGATCGCGCGGCCGATGCCCGACCCGCCGCCCGTGACCACGGCGGCCTTTCCGCTGATGTCCATGTCGAGTTCTCCCGGAATGCCCGCAAGCGGGCAGTTTGGTTGCCCCGCGACTGTACCAGCCCCGGGCGATTGTGGCTCCGTCCCGCGGCCTTCGCAGGCGGCCACGGTTCCCCCCGGGGGCGGGACGGTTTCCCGAAGTACACCTCATGCCTCGGCCTCGAAACGGCCGCGCCGTTGGCATCAACGCTTCACGGCGGGCGATCCAGGCTGCGCGAACTCAGGGGGGGGCCTCCCCGGCCTCGGGTTCAGCCCGGCTATGGCCGGTTGGCCCGGCGTCGCCTCGGTCTCCGTTGGCTATGTGCCGCTCAGCCCCTTGTTCGGGTTTATCAGGTACTTCTCGCCCGTGGCCTGTTTCCCATAGATGGCGATCTCGTCAAGCTGCAGCGCCCGGGCGAGTGAGATCTCCCTGGTGTAGCTGCTCGCGAACGTGGTCTTGACCTCGGCCGCGACCCTCTCGTTCAGTTGGCGGGCGGCTGCGAGCCCGATCTTCTCCAGGAACGGCGTGAGCAGCCAGCCGCCCATGCCCCAGGCGCTGCCGAAACTGCGGTTGAACTCGGTCGGGCTGCGGTCAAGCCCGCCATAGATGTACACCTGCTTGTGGACCGTCGAGCCGTAGCGGCTGTACTCCTTCGCGTTTCTGTTCGCCGCAACCTCCATCGCCGTCAGGATCTGGCCCGCGAGCCTCCCACCGCCGACGGCATCGAAGGCCAGCGTGGCGCCGGTTGTCGCGATCGCCTCGATCAGGTCCACCATGAACGTCGGCGAGGTCGAGTTGCACACGTGTATGGCGCCGCTCCGCTTCAGGAGGTCGACCTGATCCTGTGTTCGAACGATGTTCACCAGGGGCACGCCGTCCGCGATGCAAAGCCGGTTCAGCATCTGGCCCAGGTTCGAAGCAGCCGCCGTGTGCACCAGCGCCCTGTGACCCTCCAGGCGCATCGTCTCGACCATGCCCAACACCGTCAGCGGGTTCACGAAACAGGAGGCGCCCTCCGCCGCTGTTGTGCCCGGCGGCAGGACGAGGCACTCATTCGCCTTCACGCAGCGAAACTGCGAATACATCGCCCCGCTCCGCAGCGCCACGATCCGCCCCACCAGCGCCCTGGCTTCCGCCGACGCGCCGGCCTCCACCACCACCCCGGCCCCTTCGTTGCCCACGGGCAGCGACTGCCCCACGCGGCCGGCCATCGCTCTCATGACCACGGGCGTGAGCTTCGCCGTCACGACCGGGAGGTCGCTTGTGCCCGAGGCCTCGGCGGTCGTCATGTCCGCTCCGCCAAAGAGCAGTCCCATATCCGAGGGGTTCAGCGGGGCCGCTTCAACGCGCACGACAACTTCGTCCTCACCGGGCTGCGGGGTGGTGGCTCTCACGAGCGACAGCTCGAGGATGCCTTCCTGCCTGATGGTCGAACGAATCTGAAAGCCCGTATCGGCCCGTGCGGTCGTCATGCTCTGCCTCCAATGCCGCCGGACGGTGTGCGCGGGCCGGCCCATTTCGGCCCGGTTGCCCCCACACATCGCGGCACGCGACGCCAACATACTTCCCCGGGCGGGTTTCGCACACGAGGCCCTCCGCCGAGACGCTGCCCCCTCATCTGGCCGTCCCGCCGGTGCCAGGGCGCCGCGAGTCAGACGCGGATCCGCCTTAGCTCGATCCCGTCCTGGGGGCAGAGGGGTGGAGCGCACAGCATGCAGCCACAGCAGCGCCTGAGATCGACGACCGCTTTCAGCCGCCTCGAAGGCGGAATGCGGGCGAGCGAGATCGCGTCGTAGACGCAACACTCGAGACAGTCCTGGCAACCGTCACAGAGGGCGGAATCAATCCACGCTTCGTGCATGGCCTCCCCTCATCAGCCCGGTCCCTTGGTCACCTGCGCCCCGCGCGCAGGTTCGCCCGCGGGCTGGGCGAGCAGCGGGATGTGGGCGGCTCGACCGACGGCACGCCGGGCGGCGAGGCCCTCGTGAGCTTCCCACGAAACCAGGTGCGCCCATCGTGTTCTCGGGATGCTGACACAGCCGCGAGTTCTGCGCGAACCATCCGCGGCTGGGCGGACACCATGGTGCGGCTTCGCAGGCGAAGCTGATCCCGGTGATGTTGCGTTGGCGGGTGTTCCGCGGCCCCTCACGCAATGACGTCCTCAGCCTCGCATCGCTCGAATCCCTCGGCTTCGCGACCGGGGCGAGTGCGGCACGCGAAGGCGATGCCGACAAGGCCACCGCCAGCAAGGGCAACCGCGACAAGCGATGGCCAGGCGCTCATGGCGCTGTCACGCACCAGAGACCTCGCAACATCGGCCGCCATGTCCCGCTCCGGCTCGGGAGCGCCCAAAGCGGCATCGAGGATATCCCGGTGGGCGAGGCCCGGCATGATCTCGCTCTGGACCCACCAGCCGGCGACGCTGAGGAGACCCACGAACAGGAGGGCCGTGCCGGCCACGGCGAGGGCTCGTGCGCGAGATGGCAGGTAGAGCACCCCGAGGAGGACGGTCACGAGTGCCACCGGCCCGGCCGCTATTGGAATCCCCCAGGTGTCAACTGCCGACGCCACGTCACGGGCGGGCTCGAGGTCCGAAAGAAACGCCTCTTTGGTCGTGTCCTGATCGCTGGCTGCCCGGCCAACCAGGTCAAGTACCTCCCCGGGGCCGAGAGCCTCGCGGAGGATCGCCCGCCTCTCGTCGATCCGCTGGCGGAGGAGCGGGTCGAGGGCCGCAATGAGGGCGTCGGTCGTTCCCGTCCCGGCCAGCGCTTGTGCCACGGCTTTCCGCTCGTCCTCCGATGCCGCCGCGTCGTCCAGGATTGCCGAGACGGCGCTGGCCTGCTCACGTTCCGAGAGTGCGAGGACCGGCACCGACTCCGGGATTGCACCTCGCTTGAGACCTTCCACGACTTCGGCGAGGCGGGTGTCGTAGGCAGCCTGGCTGGCCATAGGCTCTCTCTCGGCGCGCATCAGGCGCTCCGCCGTGTACTCCACTGCGACCGGGCGGATGTTCTCGATCATCGGGCCAAGCGCAATGCCCAGCGGCAGCTCATCAGAGTCTCTCTTCAGGTAGGCAAGGAAGACCCGCACGTTCCGTTCTGTCTGTTCCTGGAGGTTCTCGGGCGGCAGTACCCGGCGAAGCAGCACCACTGCCTCGTCGGGTGGCACATCCTGTGTCCCACCGAGGAGGTCCGTCATCTTCGCCTGCATCCCGGGGTCCTGCAGGAGCTCCGTGTAGACACGGTCGTAGACTCGGTTTTCGTCAAGTGCGTCGAGGTAGAAGTCGGGATCGAGCAAGCTGCCGCGGATCACCGATATGGCCGTGCACGAGGCGACGCTCGCCACCAACAGCAGCGCGAGCACCGGCGTCGCCAGGATGCGCAGGCCAATGAGGAGCGCGCGAGCCATGACCTCTCCCTGGGCGGTCTCGACATCAGAGGCGCCGGCCGCAAGGGGTGGTTTCAAATGGATCGGTCATGGAAACGTTCCCCGTCTGGACATCCCCCCGAAACCAGCCGCCAGAGGCCGGATCGTCGCCTACCCGGCCAGCGGTTGGAACACCTCGGTCAACCACTGGGCAGGGTCCGGCACTTCGTTTGGGTCAGTGAAGTACACCTCCCAGAACGGCCCGCCGGATCGGAACCCGTGCCCCGCAATCCACTCCTGGAGCGCCCCGTAGGCCGCGTCCAGCGTTTCGTAAGGACCCATGTGAGCGGTCACTGCTGCCGGTCCGGCCGGCAGTTCCGTCGCGATGATCCGGCCGCGCGGAGCGATCGCCTCCGTCACGGGGAAGCCCGATTCAATGTCCACCGATTCGCCGGGCATGGAGTGGTAGCGAGAAAACGGCGGACCGGCCGGCGTTCCTCCGGTTTCGCCCAGGTAGGCCGCGATTTCGCCGAAGACTCGTCCCATCCATGCTCCGAGATCCGCCATGACCACGGTCTCACGGATGGCTGCAGCCGGTCGCGCAGGGAGGACACGCGTCTCGACCGTGTGCATGATGGACGCGTTTGTCACGCCAACCTCCATGGCGGCAAAGAATCTGGGCGCCGCTGCCGCCGAGGGTGCGCGCCACGACGTCCGCCGTGGTGGGTCTACCGGCCCCAATCGCATGGGCCTGATCGCCCTTCCTCCCCTGGCGCAGGCCCGTCCCTCAGATTGTGAGGCCTTTGCTATTCGGGTACCGTAGGTTCGAGCCCGGTCTGAACGGGCCGGGCCGGAGGGCACGCTCGTGGTTGTTCGTTATCGCTATTCCATGTGGGACGGCACCCAGGCGGTGCCCGACCTTGAAGCCGATGACATCCTCGACAACATGACCGACGACCTCATGAACTTCGGGGATCTGCAGCACGCCCTCCGCAACATGCTCCAACGCGGCATGCGGAACCCGGACGGTCAGCGCCTCCAGGGTCTCCGCGACCTCCTCCAGAAACTCCGGCAGCAGCGGCGCCAGCAACTCGACCGCTTCAACCTCAACTCCGTCTTCGATGATCTGAAGCAGAAGCTCGACGAGATTCTCAATATGGAGCGGAACACCATCCAGCGCCGCCTCGACGAGGTTTCAGGCGAGCAGGGCGAGCCCGCGACTGGCGAACAGGACAATGGCGAAGCGGGGGACGCCGGCCAACAGCCGCGGCGTGAGCAGCAGCCGGGCGAGCCCCGGGCGGCGGGACAGCAACAGGGCGCAAACCAGCCCGCCGGTTCGCAACCGCCCCACGAATTCGCCGAGATGCTGCGGAATATCGCCGGCAAGAAGCAGCAGTTTCTCTCGGAACTCCCCGATGACCCGGCGGGCCAGGTGAAGGAACTCCAAAACTACGAATTCATGGACCCCGAGGCGCAGGAACGCTTCAACGAGCTCCTGGAGAGCCTGAAGAAGGCGATGATGGAGACCTTCTTCAAGGACATGTACGACCAGATCGCAAACATGTCCCCTGAAGACCTCGCGCGCATGAAGGAAATGATCCGGGAGCTGAACCAGATGCTCCAGGACAAGATGGCGGGTAAGGAACCCAACTTCGACCAGTTCATGCAAAAGTACGGCGACTTCTTCGGCGACAACCCGCCGCGGTCACTCGATGAGCTGATCGCCCAGATGCAGCACCAGATGGGCCAGATGCAGAGCCTGCTCGACAGCCTGCCCGGCGACATGCGCCAGCAGCTGCAGGACCTCCTGCAGGACAAGGTCGGCGACCCGGATCTGCAGCAGGCGTTGAACGAACTCGGTCAGAGCCTCGAATACCTCTACCCGATGCGCGAGCTTCGCAACCAATACCCCTTCCGCGGCGACGAAGAGATCGACCTCCAGTCGGCCATGGAACTGATGAAGCAGATGCAGTCGATCGACGAGGTCGAGCGCCAGCTCGAGCGCACCCAGTACGGCGGCGAGATCGACGACGTCGACGCCGACAAGCTGGAAGAGCTCCTCGGCCCGGAGGCGCGGCAGACCCTCGACCAGCTCAAGCAGCTCCTGGAGATCCTGGAGAAGGCAGGCTACATCCGGAAGAAGGGTAACAACTACGAGCTGACTCCCCGCGGCACCCGCAAGATCGGCCAGCGGGCACTCGCCGAGATCTACTCACAGCTCAAGAAGGACAGCTTCGGCAAGCACGAGATCAAGGAAAGCGGCACCGGCGGCGACCGCACCGACGCCACGAAGAAGTACGAGTTCGGCGATCAGTTCTACCTGGACATCCAGAAGACGATGATGAACTCCATGTACCGCGAGGGACCGGGCGTGCCCATCCGCCTCCAGCCGGACGACTTCGAGGTTTCGCGCACCGAGCTCATGACGCAGACGACGACCGTCATCATGCTCGACCTTAGCTGGTCGATGGCCCTGCGGGGCAGCTTCCAGGCGGCGAAGAAAGTCGCTCTCGCGCTCAACAACCTCATCTCGTCACAGTTCCAGCGCGACAGCCTCTACATCATCGGCTTCAGCGCCTACGCCCGGGAGCTGAAAGCGGACCAGCTGCCCTACGTGCGGTGGGACGAATCGGTGCTGGGCACGAACATGCACCACGCCCTCATGATCGCGCAGTCGCTCCTGGCGAAACACAACGTAGGAACGCGCCAGATCATCATGATCTCCGACGGCGAGCCGACGGCTCACCTGGAACGCGGACGCAGCTACTTCGCCTACCCGCCCAGCCCGATCACGATTCGTGAGACCCTCAAGGAAGTGTTTTGCTGCGCTCAGGCGGGCATCACGATCTACACCTTCATGCTCGACCGCAACTACTACCTGAAGGAGTTCGTGAACCAGGTGGCGAAGATCAACAAGGGCCGGGTGTTCTACACGACACCGGACAAGCTGGGCGAGTACATCCTGGTCGACTACGTGGCGCAGAAGAAGAAGAAGCTGGCGGGACGGTAGCCCCGGGCTATCGCTGGGTTGCGAGCTCCTTCAGCACCGCTTCGGCGCGGTCGAGGCGGGCGCGGATGCCCCACGGACCGTGGATGTTCAGGGTCATGGTTTCGGCCTGGCCGCGAACGCCCGGCAGACGGCCGCGCGTGCCCGCGGCCTCTTTCAGGCGTGCCACGGCATCGGAGTCCTCGCCGTAGATCGCGACGAGCACTTCGGCCGTGCGGTCGTACCACTGGTTGTAGTCAAAGGGATTCGGGCCGCTGCCGCGCATCTTGCCGATGGCGTCGATCTGGGCCTGGATGCGTTCGCGGGTTCGGGCTGAATCAGTCACGGGAGGCATGGCGCGATCATAGCCGGTCGCGGGGGCCCGGGAAAACCGCCGGCTCAGGCCGCCTTTGGGGTGGTCAACTCGAAGGCGAGGTCGCCCACGCTCAGGAGGGCGCCGTCGATCCAGGCGCGATTTGCCGCCGGAATCGACTCGATGTCATCAAGAAACGCCCCAATGCGGGCCTCGCCTTCCGGGCCATAGAACGAGGCCGGCCGGATCACGCCGAGCGTGTTCGAGCAGACAATATGCCCGCCGTGGTCGCGGCAGGCCAGCGCCAGGGCGACGTGGTCGATGCCATAGGGCCTGTGCATTGCGGCCATCGCCTCGCGGACCGAATCGAGGATGGATTGAAGCGTCGAGCGGCGAGCGTCAGGATCGCCAGCGGCAGGAGCCAGCCACGAGAACTCGGTCACCCCAACGCCGCGGCGAATGGCGTCTTCGATGCGGCGCTGGGAATTGCTTCGGCGGAAGAACGGCAGTGTCATGTCGAGATAGTTTTCGGCGGGCAGGCCCCCGACTTGGTTGCGGTTCGGTGCCGGACTGGAGGAGAGGCGGATTCTGTACATCCGCTGGCGGCACTCCGCGGGCCGGGCGTACACTCGCCGCCATGGACAACGACTTCCGCGTTGACCTCGACGAAATCGCATCCGCGATCCGTGCCAGCGAGGTGATCGCCGCACGCTTCGTGGTGGTAGGGGAACGGCTGCTGCTCGACTTCCGTACTTCGGAGGTCGAAGGTCCGCTCGTCAAAGTCGTCGCTCCCGTCACGTCCATCCAGGAGCGCTACGACAGCCTGCGGCAGCTGCGTCCGCGTTTCGCGCTCCCCGACAAGATCGTTGCCCTCTGGTGGCCCCGTTTCGCGCGCTCGCTGCGGTCCACGGGCACATGGGACCTCGTGCTCGAACGCCTGAACGCATCCGGCCACCCCGAGGCGATCCGCATGGCCGACGAAGCGCTGTGTCAGCTTGTCCTGCTGGAGGAGGTGCGGGAACGCGCTGCCGTCACCGGCACGGGCTTCCGCACCCTCTGGAGCGCCGCGGCCACGGGCCGGTAGGCCCTGGAACGCGCGCACTTCCGCAGGCTCGTCCGCGATGCGGTGGCGTCGCTGCCAGCAGAGCTCCTGCAGCGCGTGCACAATGTCGACATCGTCGTCGAACGGCGGCCGACGGCGCTCGACCGCAAGACCGCCGGTGTCGGGCCGGGGAGACTGCTCCTGGGCCTCTACCACGGCATCCCCCTCACGCGGCGAGGCGAGTTCTACAACCTTGTCTTGCCGGACAAGATCAGCATCTACCAGGAGCACGTCGAAGCCGTCTGCGCGACAGACGACGAGGTGCGCGCGCAGGTGCGCAAGACCGTGCTCCACGAACTCGCCCACTACTTCGGCATCGACGACGACCGGCTGGACGAGCTGGGGATGGGGTAACGCCGATTGCCACATCGCGGCGTTGACCCAACTCCGG
>CAZCDK010000069.1:0-1405 GCA_964497285.1 uncultured Anaerolineaceae bacterium
CAGGGCCGCCGACATCTTCTGGAGCTCCTGCGCGTTCGCGGCGAGTTCATTGCCAGTCAGGATCTGGGCCTGGGCCGGGTATGTGACAACACCCTGGGAGACGGTCGGCGACAGGCTGACGCCGGTGACCTTGAGCAAGTACGTCTGGCCCGGCATCGAGTCGAACGTTGCAATCCCGAATTGCCCCGCCTTGAGCCCGGAAAGGTCGGTTTCTGCCACAGTGAGGTCGACGCGCATGGAACTCGGGTTGGTCAGGGTCATGGCGGCGGTGGCCAGGCCTACCTGATCGCCCACATTCACGGTGATAGCCCCGATGCTCCCTTCGAAGGGAGCGAGGAGGACGAGGTTGTCGATCGCGTCTTGGGCCTGCTCGTAGCTCACCTGGGCGAGTCGCACGGATTCGTTCTGAAGCGCTAGATCCGTGGCTGTCGGTCCTGCCTTGAGCGTGGCGTCGCGGGCGATTGCCCCGGCGAGCCCGGCCTGGGCCGCGGCCAGCGATGCTTGCGCCTGCGCCAGCTGATTGGCCGTCGGGGGGTCGGTCAGCGTCTTGAGTCTTGCCTGCGCGACTTCGAGCGACTTCTGGGCCGGCCCGACTGCCGTCTTCGAACTCAAGTAGCCTGAATTCGCCGAGAGAAGCCCATTCGCGGCCGTCGTGGCGGCGCCCACCTGGGCGGCCGAACCGCCGGGGGCCCGGATCCATTCCGTGAGGTCGTGGATCATCGAATCGCTGAGGGGGAGGTCGCTCTCGTAGCACGGCATGATGAGGATGTTCGCTGCCTGGCAGTAGGTGCGCTGGGCGTTGAGCAGGGCGGTCCAGGCGTTCGTGATGCCGTTGCTGGCATTCTGAACGCCGTTCTGGGCCTGCAAGACGGCGCTCTGGGCCGACGCGAGGTCGGCAACGGTCGGGCCATTCAGGAGGTTGTCGAGGGCGGTCTGGGCGTTGGCGACCTGGCCCTGCGCGTTGGCGATGGCTTGGGCCGTTGAAGCCAGGTCGGAGGCCTTGGGCGGTTCGAGCATCTGCGAGAGCTTGAGCCTGGCGATCGTAAGATTGGCGGTTGCGGAGTCGAGCTTCCTCTGGGCGTCGAGGGGGTCAAGCCGGGCGAGTTCGTCCCCGGCCTTGACGGTTTCGCCAACGGTCACGTTGATCTTCGTCACCTGGCCGGCGGCCTGGAACATGAGCCTGGTGGACTGGTTGGACTGAGCTGTGCCGGTGGTCGTGAGGGAGCTGACCAGCTGGCCGGTACGCGCGGCCACCTCGGTGCCCTGAGCCGTGGTCTTGGCCGGGCCATCTCTGCCAACGAACCACTGGTAGACGCCGTAGCCAGCAGCGCCAAGAGCTATGAGCGCAACGAGCGCAATGATGATGCGGCGCACGCCCCGGGATCGTTCTGAGTACTCGTCAGTG
>CAZCDK010000069.1:1415-12595 GCA_964497285.1 uncultured Anaerolineaceae bacterium
CGCGCAGGCTCATGGGTGAGATCCGATCGTCGCGGTTTGGCGCAGCGTAGGTTTGCGCCCGATACCGGGCAAACTGATGCTCTGGGGCAGTCTACCGGCACTTCGGAGTCTAGCTGGCGGGCGCGTCCAACGATGTTTCGAATCCTTTACGTGGCCCTGGCGGCCAACCGGGCCTTGACGCTGCGCCGCGGCTGAAGGCAAATAGGACCGCGCCGGCCACGGCACGGAGGAATACGCATGGGTCCGCTCGCGGGAGTGAAAGTCGTCGAGATGGTGGGCATCGGTCCCGGTCCGTTCTGCGGCATGATGCTGGCCGACATGGGTGCCGACGTGATCCGCGTCGATCGCGCCGAGCGAGTCCAGCCTTCCTTTCCCGAAACGCCTCCGCTCGACCTCATGAGCCGCGGCCGGCCGAGCATCGGCGTCGACCTAAAGCACCCCGAGGGGGTGGAGTCGACGCTGAAGCTCGTCGAAAAGGCAGACGTGCTTTTCGAAGGCTTCCGCCCCGGCGTCATGGAGCGCCTCGGGCTTGGCCCCGACGCGTGCCTTGCGCGGAATCCCGGCCTCGTCTACGGAAGGATGACCGGCTGGGGGCAGGATGGCCCCATCGCCCACGCGGCCGGTCACGACATCAACTACATCGCGCTCACCGGCGCGCTCCACTCCATCGGCCGTCGGGGGGAGCGCCCCGTGCCCCCGCTCAACCTCGTAGGGGACTTCGGCGGCGGTGGCTTGATCCTCGCCTTCGGCATCGTTTGCGCGCTCGTCGAACGTCAGTCCTCCGGCAAGGGTCAGGTGGTCGACGCGGCCATGGTCGATGGCGCCAGCATCCTCATGACCATGTTCCATGGCATGCGCCACTCCGGCGTCTTCCGCGACGAGCGCGGCGCGAACATGCTCGACACGGGCTCGCACTACTACAACACCTATGAAACCGCAGACGGGAAGTACGTGAGCCTGGGGTCAATTGAGCCCCAGTTCTACGCCGAGCTCGTCCGCCTCGCGGGCCTGCAGGGCGAGGAGCTTCCTTCGCAGAACGACGCGGCGAAGTGGCAGACGATGGAAGACCGGTTGGCCACGGTCTTCCGATCGAAGACCCGCGACGAATGGTGCGCCATCATGGAGGGCACGGACGTTTGCTTCGCACCGGTCCTCACGATTGGCGAGGCCTACGAGCATCCACACAACAAGGCCCGCAATGCCTTCGTCGAAGTCGCGGGCAAGTTGCAACCGGCGCCTGCGCCGCGTTTCAGCCGCACCTCGCCCCGGATACCCGGGCCCCCGTCGTATCCCGGCCAGGACACCGACGCGGCCTTGGCCAACTGGGGATTCGCACCCGCGGAGATCGCCCGGCTGCGCGCGGCGAGGGCCATCGCCTGAGGCCCCGGGGTCAGTCCGCGAGCGGTCGCCACTTCCGTCGTCCATCGGCCGCTACGAAGTGGCCCAGTCCGGGCGCGGGCAGATGGCTTCCGCCAACCAGCGCCCCCTCTTCGCACAGGCGGTCGATCGTCCGGACACGGGTCTCGCGGGCGATGTCGCTGTTCCAGTCGAAGGTGTTCGCCCAATCGGGGTTCTCGGTGTCGAGGGGCGAAATCACGACGTCGCCGAGAATGCACCCGCGGTCGTTTCCCGAGGCGATGAGCAGGCTTGTGTGCCCGGGGGTGTGACCCGGCGTCGGCAGGGCCGTCACTGCCTGCGTGAGCACGCGCTGGCCCTCGATCAGATCGAGGCAGCCGAGCGACTCCAGTGGCGCCACGTCGCGCCTGAAGGAGGCTGGCACGGGGTCCTGGGCGCCATAGTGGTCCCAGTCGCCGCGGGGCACCAGGTAGCGAGCCCTCGAGAATCGTGCCTTGCCCGTGTCCGGATCGATGTTCCAGCCGGTGTGGTCGCCATGAAGGTGGGTGAAGACGACGATGTCGATTTCGTCGGGGGTGACGCCCGCGGCGCGCAACTCGTTCGCGAGCTGGCCGTTGGCGCCAGGGCCAAGTCCGCAGTCAACGAGCACCTTCGAGGTGCCGTCGCGGACCAGGAAGCAGCCGAAGTTCATCGCCACCCCGCCGTCGGCCGTGAGGTAGTGCGCGTAGCTCTTGGTCGCGTCGCCCGCGCTCGGGTAGACGTTGGCTGCGGGGAAGGGGCGCGAGGCGTCCACGAGGGCGATGACCTCCACGTCACCGACATGAGTGCGCTGCATGGCAGACTCCTTCGTCCAGGGTTTCTATGCGGTCCGAAGCATACGTCATCGGCCAGCGAGTTCGGAGACTGGTGCTGACCGACATGTCCAGGCGGGCGCATGGCTACATGCCGATGAGGTCGGCCTTCCGAGTGACATTTCGCATGAGACGCGCCGAGGCGGCATCCACCATCACGCCGTCGACCGCCACAGCGCCGAGACCCCGGGCTTCGGCCTCTTCCATGGCGGCAATCATCTTCCGGGCCCGGGCGACCTGGCGCTCGGTCGGAGAAAACACCTCGTTCGCGATCTCAATCTGACTCGGGTGGATGCACCACTTGCCCGTGAACCCAAGGATGCTCGCGCGCGTGCACTCGCGGCGGTAGCCTTCACCGTCGCGGAAATCAGCAAACGGGCCGTCGACGGCCTCGATCCCGGCCGCCTTGGCTGCGATCACGACTTTGTTCCGGGCATAGTGCCAGACGTCGCCGGGATAATCGTTGCTCACGCCGCCGGTCGCGTCGGGGCGCACTCCCTGCGAGGCCGAATAGTCACCCGGGCCGAAGATGAGCGCCTCCAGCCGCGGCGTCGACCGCGCGATCGCCTCCGCGTTGACCATGGCCTCCACCTCTTCGATGAGTACTTCGAGGCCGATCCGCCGTTCCCAGCGGCGCTTCCGCTCGATCTGGGAGAGAAGCGTGTCGACCCAGCGGACGTCCTCGGCGGACCTTACCTTCGGGACGATGATCACATCGAGGCAGTCGCCGGCTTCCTCGACCACGTGAATCACGTCCTCATAGGCCCATTCGGTCTCGAGGTTGTTGATGCGCACTGCGCGCGTCTTGCGGCCCCAGTCATGCTGGCGCAATGCGCTCACGACTTTCGCACGCGAGGGGACCTTCTCCGCGGGGGCCACGGCGTCTTCGAGGTCGAGGAAGACGAAGTCGGCCGTTCCAGCGGCGGCTTTGGCCATCATCGCTTCGTTGCTTCCAGGTGTTGAGAGTTCGGACCGGCGCAGTCTCATGGTTGTTCCCTCCTGGTCAGCAGATCGCGCCGCGCGCGCGCAGATCCGCGATGTCGACAGCGGAATACCCGGCGGCGGCAAGAATCGCGTCTGTGTCCTCGCCGAGAAGAGGCGCGCGCCCCCGCGGGCCGGCCGGGGTTTCCGTCATCTTGATCGGACTCGATGGGACGCGCACCTTGCGGTCCAATCCGGGCTGATCGAGTTCGGGCAGCATGCCGCGGGCGGCAACATGGGGATCGGCGGCAATGTCGGCGATTGAATTCGCGGGGCCGCACGGAATCACCCCGGCGAGGGTTGCCACCACCTCCGCCCGGGAGCGGACAGAGGTCCAGGCCGTGATCTCCGCCCGCACACGCGCGCCGTTCCGGGCACGGTTGGCGGCCTTCATTAGCGCTTCATCGGCGGCGAGGTCGGGCCGCTCCATGCAGCGGCACAGCTCCTGCCAGAGGTGGTCCAGCGGTGCGCAGATCGCGACGGCGCCATCGTTGGTCGGGAAGACGTCGAAGGGACAGAGAAACGGGTGGCTGTTCCCCGATGGCTCGGTGACCTCCCCGAGGTAGTAGTAGCGGTAGACAATCTGCTCGCACAGCGCGAGGACGGTGTCATACATGGCCACGTCGAGGAACTGGCCCCGGCCAGTGCGCGATGCACGATAGACAGCTGAGACGATCCCGAGCGCAGTGATCATACCGGGCACGATGTCGCCCACCGCCGGGCCGGCGCGCATGGGCTGTCCGCGTCCGGGGCCGGTCATGCTCAGAAGCCCGCCCATCGCCTGGGCAACGACGTCGAAGGCGGGCCAGTCCGTGTAAGGGCTCTCGCCTGTACGCGGGTCGCCGAAGCCCCTGATGCAGGCATACACGAGACGAGGATTGAGTTCGGCGAGCGACTCGTAGGAAAGACCGAGCCGGTCCATCACGCCCACCTTGTAGTTCTCTACGAGCGCGTCGGCCCCGGTGACGAGGCGGCGCACGACCTCGCGACCTTCGGGCGCTTTGAGGTCGATCGCAACGCTCTGCTTGCCGCGGTTGATGCTCTGGAAGTAGCCGCCGTACGAGCGAACGGTGTCGCCCGGCGCGCGCGCGTTGTCGCGCACGGGATCGCCCGTGAGGGGCTCGACCTTGACTACCTCGGCGCCAAGGTCGCGAAGGAGCATCGTGCAGTACGGACCCGAGAGCATCTGGGTCAAGTCGACGATCCGCACCCCTTCGAGCGCGCCCGGCGGAAGGAGATCCGGCCTCACCGTTCACCCCAGTGGCTGCGGCGCTTGATGAGCACGCGGCGCTCGCCCTCGAACACCGTCTTCCCATCCTGGTTCAGGCCCAGGTGGCGGAAGAGCACCTCGCCAGCATCGGGGCGGTCGCTGTCGCGAGTCTCGAGCACCTCGCTGAAGGCGTAGAGCGTGTCCCCGTGGAAGACCGGCGTCCGGAAGCGGACTTTGTCCATGCCGAGTTCCGCCAGGGCGTTCTCGCCCGTGTCCTGCATGGCCAGGCCAACGACCATCGCAGCGGTAACGCCGCCGAAGACGATTCGATGCTTCATGGGGCCTCGGCCCATGCGATCCTCGTTGAAATGCCCCTCGGCGGTGTTCATCACAAGATTCGTGATGAGCACGTTGTCCATCTCGGAAATGGTCTTGCCGCGGGCGTGCTCATAGGCGGCGCCCACAAGGAAGTCTTCGAAGAAGTTGTCCGTTCCGGCCAGACTGCTGATTGGCCGTTCCATCATCGGTCCTGGAGGATCCGGTCGGAGATGATGCGCAGCTGGATCTCGGAGGTGCCCTCGAAGATCTTGGTGAGCCGCGCGTCTCGCCAATAGCGCTCAATCGGCAACTCGGTGGTGTAGCCGTAGCCGCCGTGGATCTGAAGGGCCTCGCTTGTCGCCCGCTCGGCCATTTCGCTGGCGAACCACTTCACCATCGCTGCTTCTTTGTCGCACCGGCGTCCCGAGTCGATGGCGTCGCAGACGAAGTACATCAGTTGCCGCGCTGCTTCGATCTCGGCAGCCATCTCGGCCAGCTTGAACCGGATCGCCTGGAACTTAGCGATCGGCTGCCCGAACTGGACTCGCTGCTTCGCGTAGGCAGTGGCGTCCTCCAGGCCGCCGCGGGCGAGGCCGATGGCGCGGGCGGCGGTGTGTGCGCGGGCGGTCTCGAGGAAGCCCATGGCACCCTTGAATCCCGCGTCGTCGCCGCGATCCGCGCCGAGCCTTGCCGAGAGGGGCACTCGGAAGTCCTGGAAGCGCAATTCCCAGGTCTTCCAGCCGTGATAGCCGATCTTGTGGATGGGAGTGCCGCTAACACCGGGCGGGAGCGTTCCGCGCTCCTTTTCAAAGAAGAACTGCGCGGTGCCCCCGTGCCGGCGTTGCGGGTCCATGTCGCCGATTCGGCAAAGGACGGTCATGAAGTCCGCTCCATCGGCGAAGGTGCACCACATCTTGTTGCCGTTGATCACCCACTCGTCGCCGTCCCTGGTCGCCCGGCACTGGATGTTCGCAAGGTCGGAGCCGGCTTCGGACTCGGAGAGAGCAACAGCGCCAAGGAACTCGCCCCGGGCCATCCGTGGGAGGTACTTCTGGCGCTGCTCCTCGCTGTAGCCTCCCCCGAGGCCGTTGCCGCGAGCGATTATGCTCGCCACGCTCATCCACGCGCGAGCCAACTCCTCGGTGACGAGGATGTACTCGAACGCGCCCAGGGCGAGGCCGCCGTACTTTTCCGGGATGCGCATACCGAAGTAGCCGAGTGCGCCCATCTTGTCCCGCAGCGACATCGGAATGTCGCCCTTGACCTTGTCGAGTTCGTTCGCCACGGGGAGGACCTCTTTCATGGCGAACTCTCGTGCGGTCTTCTGGATCATCTCCCGCTCTTCGGTGATGTATCCCATCTCAGCGCCCTCCTCGTTTGACTATCAGGTTCGTGCGGCGGAAGTCGATCACACGTTCGCCGCGCTGGTTGAAGCCCTCGGTGTGCCACGTGACGATGCCGTTGTCGGGCCGGCTTTCCGATTCGCGGGTGTCCGTGACGGTGCTGCGCGCGGTCAGCGTGTCGCCGGGGTAGACCGGCGTGTGGTAGGTCAGGCTGTCAACGCCGAGGAAGAGGCCACCCGCTTCGCTCAGGTCCTCCACGGAGAGGCCAAAGGCCGTTAGGAAGACGAGAAGGGGGGTGACGACAACGCCCGGGTGGCCGTGAGCGCGGGCGAACTCGGCGTTGAAGAAGTGCGGGTTGTAGCTCAGCGTCAACGCCGAGAAGAGGCTATTGTCGCCCTCGTTGATGGTCCGGCCCCAGTGATGCTCGAACACTCGCCCAACTGAGAAGTCCTCGAACCTGTGGCCCTTCGGCCATCTCTGCGCCCTATCGGCGAGTCCCTCGGCCATTGTCCTTTCCCTACCTTCCGGCTGCGGCCAGCCTCGCGATGGCTGCCATCGACTCAGCTTCTTCCAGCCCCTCGACGGCGGCCAGCAGTTGTTCCGCCTTCCCGGCGCCGATCACGGGCGCAGCAAGGCCGCGGAACTTCGCCACCAATCGCCGCCATTGCTGGTCCAGGTCCGTGGCAGGCGCATCGAGGTTGACCTGTTCGTGCAACTCGCCTCCGTTCTTGAGGCTGATGACCACGTCCGTGCCGGATCCGATGGCGCTTCCTTCGCCATTGCGGGGCTCAACCGTGACGCGGTCGCGAATGGCGACGAGGACTGGATCGCCGACTGCCGCGTCTGTAAACGCAGCTTCGCCCGTGCTGGCGCCGGCAAGGGCAAGCGCCGCCGTGAACCGCAGGCTAAACTTCCCCTCGAGCGCCGTTGCCGGTTCTGGGATGCTGCACATGTTCAGGTGGCCCGGCGGCACCACAAGGCGAATGGCTTCCACCTGGTCCGGCGAGAGGCCGTGCCGTTCGCGCAGGCGCAGCACCGCCTCGATGGTCTCGTGCGTGCCGTAGCAGGCGGCATGGTATTTGAAGAGCACGCCCCGAATAGCGAAGCCCTCGCCGAGGCTGCGCAGAGCCCGTTCGGGGGTCAGCGTGGCCGCTTGCGTCGCTCCGAAGCCCTGGGGCGCCTCAAGGACATCCGGGTCCGAGGTGAACCCCCGGGAGGCGAGCGTTGCCGCCATGAGTCCGTTGGCAGCGGCCTTGCCGGCGTGGAATGGCTTGCACATCGTGCCGAACATCGACTTCAAACCGGCTGCCTGGGCCCCCGCTATGCCCATCGCATGGCGCCACTGCGCGGGTTCAAGACCCAGGAGGTGCGCGCAGGCGGCTGCGGCGCCGAAAGTCCCGAGGGTGCCCGTGGCGTGCCAGCCAGCCTGATAGTGGCCCGGCATGACCAACAACCCCACCCGGCACTCCATTTCGAACCCCGCCACGAAGGCGGCAATGAAATCGCGCCCGCTCGCTAGCCGGGACTCTGCCAACGCGAACAGCGCCGGGAACACCGGCACGGATGGATGGCCGCTCATCAGCATGTGCACGTCGTCGAAGTCGAGTGCATGCGACGCGGCGCCGTTCACGAGCGCTGCCTGTTGCACCGTCACCCGGTCGCCTGTGCCCACGAGCGTCGCCTGCGGGCGTCCGCCTGCTTCCAAAGCCTCTTCGCGAAGGATGCGCGTGAGCGGCTCGTGCGCACCACCAAGGGAGACGCCCAACCAATCCAGGAAGCACTGGCGGACGAGGGACGTGACATCGCGCGGGAGATCGTCGAATCGTATGGCGCGCAAGGAGTCGGCGAGCTGACCCGTCACGCCACTGGTTTTCAGTGGGCCAGTGATGGCAGAAACCCCTGTGCCTGGCTGCATGGAGTGCCTCCTCGACCACGGAAGGAGAGTGACGCGAGACTGCGCCAGCGCCTCGCCATCTGTCAACTGACATGGGTCTGCCCGCGCTCCGGCGCCGGTGCGGTGCGGACAACGACCCTCGGCGAACGCGAGCCGGCGGGATACCCGTGCCGGTGTTCTTGGCGAACCGTCGGCGGATGAAGTGGCGCGGCGGAGAGCCGACGCCGCCATTCCCCCGAGCGTATGACGACCGTCATAGCCGCGCCATTGGCCGAAGCATAGGTTCGCAGCACCCAGACTCGCCCTCCAGCGTTGCCGGTACCAGGGGAAATAGAACCGGCAACGCTGCCGCGGGCCCTGGCGCCGATGCGGCGCGTGTTGCGTCGGGGTGCTGACGCCCGTACGCTTCGCGGCCGGTGCCGCGCTTCGATGCCCGGGCCGCCCGGAAGCGGCGCTGGCGCACCAGGCCCAATCAGTTCAGGGAGCATCTCCAGTGGCCGACTTCCCTCTTCTCTTCAGCCCGCTCAAGATCGGATCGTTCACGATTCGAAACCGGATCATGAGCACACCCCACCACACGGCGTTCACCGATCCCGATGGCCTGCCCGGCCCCCGGGAGATCGCGTACTGGGTCGCCAAGGCCAAGGGCGGTATCGGGCTCATCGGCTCCCACGTGCACGGGATCCACCAATCGGCGGGAGGCAACACGTTTGTCCAGCCGGCTGTTCTCCCGAAGTTCCGCGCTGCGACGGAGGCGATCCACGAATATGGCGCCAAGTTCGTTGGTCAGCTCTGGCACCCGGGAGCGCAGGGGGGCTCGGTCCTGGGCTCACCCTGGGCCCCGTCCCCGGTCTCCCAACCGGACACCTGGACGGTCCCGCACGAGATGACCGCTGCCGAGGTGCGCGAGGTGATCGCGGGCTATGCTCGCGGCGCCGCGCTCCTGCGCGAAGCCGGCGTCGATGGCGCCGAGATCCACGGCGCCCACGGCTACCTCATCACCCAGTTCCTTTCGCCGCTCTCCAATCTCCGGGACGACGAGTACGGCGGCGATTTCGAACGGCGTCTCAACTTCCCGCTCCAGATCATCGATGCGATCCGAGCCGAAGTCGGGAAGGACTGGACGGTCGGCATGCGCATTTCCGGCGACGAGATGACGGAGTACGGCTACACCTCGGAGGACTTCTCCAAGATGATCCCGTACCTCACGGCCGGGGGGCAGCTCGACTACCTGAGCGTGAGCGTTGGCAACTACCGGTCCAAGGACACCATCATCGCGCCCATGTACTACCCGGGCGGGTCGTTCGTCTACCTGGCGGCGATGGCGAAGGAAGTCCTGGACATCCCTGTCGTGTGCATTGGCCGCATCAACGACCCCGTGATGGCCGAGCAGATCCTCGAGAGCCGCCAGGCCGACATCGTCGGCATGACTCGCGCCAACCTCTGCGACCCGGAGCTCCCGAACAAGGCCCGCGAAGGCCGCGTCGACGAGATCCGGCACTGCCTCGGCTGCAACGAGGGCTGCTGGGGCCACATCGAAAAGGCGCAGGCGATCACGTGCGCCATAAACCCGACGGCCGGGCGCGAACTCCACTGGGGTGACTACCGCCGGACAACGAGGCCACGCAGACTTGTCATCGTGGGCGGCGGGCCGGCGGGCTGCGAGGCCGCTCGCGTCGCCGCGCTGTCGGGCCACACGGTCACGCTATTCGAGGCGGAGTCTGAGCTTGGCGGCCAGACGGTGATCGCCGCGAAGGGACCCGGGCGCACCGATTTCGCCGAAGTGGGCCGCTACTTCACCGTCGAGTTGGGTCGTCTCGGCGTGGACGTCCGCCTCAACACGCGCGCCTCTGCCGCCGACGTGCTCGGCCTCAACCCCGACGACATCTTCGTTGCGACCGGCGGTCGGCCGCTCGTTCCCGCACACGTCGAAGGCGTCGGGGGTGCGAACGTGGTGCAAGCCTGGGATGTCCTGAACGGGACGGCCCTGGTCGGAGACAGCGTCGTCATCCTCGACGACGAACACCACATCCAGGGCTTGAACGTCGCCGAGTTGCTCGCGACCCAGGGCAAGCAGGTCGAAGTAGTCACGCGCGAGCTTGAGGTCGGCAAGCACGCCGAGCCGATCACCCGCACCTCCACGCTGCGCCGGGTACACACGCTTGGGGTGAAGCTCTCGCCGACGACATGGGCGAAGGCCATCACGCCGGACTCCATCACGCTCTACAACATCTTCTCGTCGATCGAGGTCACGCGCCCCGTCGACACCGTGGTGCTCTGCTGTAACATCGCGCCCGACACCGCGACGTACAGGGAGCTAGCCGAAAAGCACGCCAGCGTGCGCCCGATCGGCGATTGCACCGGCCCGCACCGGCTGGAACAGGCGACCTTCGACGGTCACCTCGCCGCCCGGTCGCTCGACGGCCCGCAGGAACTGCTCGCCTTGCTCAACATCCCAGGTCGAAGGGGCTAGAGATGTCCGAGCGCATCCTCGCCGTTTGTGAGGGTGACGCCGGGGCCTTTCACCATCGCGCCGCCGCCGCGGCAGGCCTTGCCCAGACGTTCGCCAACGAATCGAGGGGTGATGCCGACATCCTGCTCGTCGGCGGAGCACCGCCACCACCAGGCCGCTGGGATCGAGCATGGCGTCTCGAAGGCACCGACTGCGGCTTGCTCGATGCAACGGCCCGACTTGTTGCCGAGAACGACTACAGATTCGTGGCATTCGGCGACACCCCCCTTTCGCGCGATGTGGCCGGCCGGCTTGCGGTGCGTCTCGACCTGCCGGTGGTCGGGTCTGTGCTCAACCTGCGGCGGCGGAATGGGGCCCTCATCGCTTCACGGCCGGCGGTGGCCGGGACTCGGACGGCCAATCTCGCGGTTGGACGTTTCCCGGCGCTCCTTGTCGTCAGTCCCGACGCTGCCGAGGCGCCGTCAGTGAGCACGCAGGCGGTCGAAGTCCACTCGCTGGCGACGGCGGTCGCGGCGCCGCGATTCACACTCCTCCACGAGGAACGCCTTTCGCCGTCGGACATGGAAGTCACAGAGGCCGATGTCGTCGTCGCCGGTGGCCGTGGGGTAGGAAGCAAGGAGGGCTTCGACCGGTTGACTGAGCTTGCGGGTCTGCTTGGTGGCTCGGTGGGCGCCAGCCGGGTGGCCGTCGACCTCTGATGGGCCCCCTACGCCCGCCAGGTCGGCCTCACCGGCAAGTCCGTCGCGCCGCGGCT
>CAZCDK010000070.1:0-11376 GCA_964497285.1 uncultured Anaerolineaceae bacterium
TGCAAGCTTTGCAACTTGCGATAGAATTACGAGCTTCGACGATGACCGGTGGGTGGCGAACAGGATGACAGCGAACGACCAACCGGGCACCGAGCTGATCCGGGGTCTGGATGCCATCTCGAAGGGACTGCTCACGCGACTCCAGGCTCACATCCCTCTGGTTGAGCGGCCGTTCGAAGCCCTCGCCGGGAATCTCGGGATACCGGAGGCAGAGGTCATTGCCCGCACGCGGGCGCTCAGCGAGGCACGTCTCATCCGGCAGATCAGCGCCATCTTTGATGGGCGTTCGCTCGGCTACGACTCCTGCCTGGTCGCCGCACGGTACGCGCCGGAGCATCTCGAACGGGCCGCGCGGATCGTCAGCAGCCACCCGGGCGTCTCGCACAACTACCGCCGCGAACACGACTTCAACCTCTGGTATACGATCGCAGTCCCGCCCGGGCAGTCCCTCGAAGACGAAGTCGCCGTCCTGCACCGGCTCTCTGGCGCCCAGTCCTCGCGACCACTGCCTTCAATCCGGCTCTTCAAGCTCGGCGTGCATCTCGCCCTGGACGATGGCTCAGGCGAGGCACCCCCCACCGAGGCAGGCATCAACCGCGCGGGCTTCGGCGCCGAGGCAGCTTCCCTGCCCCTGTCCGAACGGGACATACGTGCCGTGAAGGCGTTCCAGGACCCGTTCCCTGTCATCCAACGTCCATTCGATCGGGCTGCCGAGGTCCACGAATTCCCGTCCGTGGCTGCGCTCCTCGATGCAGCGGCAGATCTCCATCAGCGCGGCGTGCTGCGGCGGTTCTCGGCCGTTCTCCGCCACCGCGAGGCGGGCTACCAGGCGAACGGGATGGTTGTCTGGAAAGCAAGTCTCGACGAATGCGAGCGCGCCGGTCCGCTCATGGCGAAGTTCGCGCGGGTCTCGCACTGCTACCAGCGTCCGACATACGAGGATTGGCCCTACAGCCTCTTCACGATGATCCACGGTCGCACACCCGATGAAGTCCAGGGGTGTGTCGATGCCATTCAGAAAGAAACGGGCCTCCGGGACTGCCAGGTGCTGTACTCTTCGGTGGAATACAAGAAGGCGCGAGTCCGCTACTTCACGGGCGAATGGGACCGCTGGCGGCGCGAGGCCTCGCGCTGGGAGCCGCCGACCACCGGCTCGCGCCCTAGCCGGGGCGAGGCCCGATCCCCGCAGCGAGAGTACGTGGTGCCGACGGCCGCATCCCAACACCGGATCGACCGGATGAGGATCTGGGGGCATCTGCAGAGCCTCCAGGTTTGCATGTGGGACATCGCGTCTCTGCACCGCCGGGACTTCGATGCGGTTCGCGAGGCCGCAAAGCTACATGTCGGCACCGGAATGCTGCTAACCAGCTGCCAACGGCTCGAAGCCTATTCCTTGCAGGGATGCAACTGCGGCGCGGGCTCCCGCCAGTACGGACTCGACGCGCTGCTCCACCTCGCCGAGGTCGCCACCGGCCTGCATTCGGTCGTGCTCGGCGAAGAGCAGATCGCCGGACAGGTTCGCTCCGCCCTTGCCAGCGGGCCAGCGGGAGTCCGCGAACTCGGCGACTTTGCCCTTGCCGCCGCGCGCGAAGTGCGGCGCGAGGCATCGTTCGACAGCCACGCCGGGCACCTGTTGGACCGCGGCCTTGCGGTGGCGGGAATCGAGGCGGGAGGCCGCGTGCTGGTAGTCGGAACCGGTCACATGGGCCGGCTCGTCGCCCGCCGGGCGCGCGATCTCGGATTCGGGGAGATAGCTGTGGCCGGCCGGCGACGGCCAGATTCAGGCTGGCTCGAAGACTCGAGCGCGGCATTCGTCTCTCTGGCTGAATTGCCCCACCAAGAAGCAGTCGACGTTGCGGTCGGGTGCCTGGGCTCGGATGCGGCCGAGCTGGATGTCGAGCGCCAACTGCCAGGCGTGCGCAAACTCGTCCTGGACCTGGGCACGCCCCGAAACTTCGCGGCAGGAAGCCCGGTTCCGCTCCTCGCCATCCAGGATCTGCTCTCCCGCCGTCCGGCGGGCGCTCATGGTGATGGGCGGCGTGCCGCACTCGCCGCTCTGCTGCGTGAAAAGCTCGAAAGGCGACTGGAAATGGCGGCCGCGGACAGCCAGTCCACCGTGGGAGCGCTCCGCCTCGAAGTGGAGAAGCTGCGGCAATCGGAGTTGGAGCGCATCCAACGCCTGCACCCGGAGTTGCCGGTCGAAACGATGGATGTCATCACGCGCTCCCTGGTCAACCGGCTCTTTCATGGCGTCTCCGAAGGCCTGAAGCGAATCGACGATCCGGACTTCCACGAACAGATCCTGGCCCTGTTCGTTGCGCCGCATGGCGAGACCCCCGTGGCGGCCGGGGCCAGTTCGGCCTGATGGCTCCAGGAGCGGGCCACGTCTACATCATCGGCGCAGGGCCGGGCGATCCGGGGCTGATCACGGTCGCCGGCGAGCGGGCGATCGCGCGGGCCGACGTCATCTACTACGACGCTCTGGCCGCGCCCGCGCTGCTGCGGAGCGCGCGTCCCGGGGCGGAGCTCGTTTATGTCGGCAAGCGGTCTGGTCAGCACGCTCTCCAGCAGCACGAGATCGAGGAATTGATGGTGCGCGTCGCCAGCGAGGGGAGGGCAGTTGCCCGGCTAAAGGGAGGAGACCCCTTTGTCTTCGGTCGCGGCGGCGAAGAGGCCCTCGCCTGCCGCCGTGCCGGCGTGCAGTTCACGGTCAGCCCGGGCATTAGCTCGGCCATCGCTGGTCCCGCCTATGCAGGCATCCCCGTGACACACCGGGGCCTGGCCAACGCGTTCCTGGTGGTGACCGGCAACGATGCCGGCGAAGAGACCTCAAACAGCGTGGACTGGCAGGCTGCGGCCCGGGCCGACACCCTGGTCATCCTCATGGGCGTGGCGACCCTGGCCGAGAACATGCGCCGCCTGGCCGCGGCCGGGCGTGACCCATCGACACCGGCGGCACTCATCCGCTGGGGCACGCGCCCCGATCAGCAGGTCGTGTTGGGCACAGTCGGAACCATCGCTGGCATCGCCGCCGCGGCCCGGATTGCCTCCCCCGTGGTAACGGTCGTCGGTGCGGTCGCCAGCCTTGCGAGCCAGCTCGACTGGTACCATCCGGGCCCCCTGGCCGGGAAACGGGTCGTGGTCACACGAGCGCGCGCCCAGTCGAGCGAACTCACTCATCTGCTCGAGCAACTGGGCGCGTTGGTTGTCGAGGCCCCGGTTGTCGCGATGCGGCCATGCACGCCCAGCACCGAGTTGCGCGAGGCCCTCCTCGCGGCATCAGACTGGATCGTGTGGACCAGCGCCAACGGTGTTCGCGCCTGTGCTGCAGAGCTGGTTGCCGCAGGTCTGGACGCTCGGGCCCTGGCTGGCCGGAACCTGGCGGCGGTCGGCAGCGCGACCACCGGCGCCCTTCGCGAATGGGGCTTGTGGCCGGACTTCGTCCCGTCCCGGGCGACATCCGCCAGTCTCGCCGCGGAGCTTCCGGGCGTGGACGGACGGTCCATCTTGCTCGCCGTGTCCGCCCTCACGGACGGACGCATGGCCCGGGCACTGCGAGCGCGGGGAGCACGCGTCCGTCAGGTGGCGGCATACGACAATGTGATCGAGCCGCTCGACGAGGAGCGTCGTCGCGAAGTCGCGGATGCGGACGCGATCACGTTCACCAGCGCCTCGACGGCGAGGAACCTGCGCGACGCTCTCGGCCAAACGCCAGCACCAGAGAAGGCGAAGCTTGTGAGCATCGGCGCCCAAACGTCGGCGGCCGTGATGGCGAGCTTCGGCCGGCTCGACCGTGAAGCGGCGGAGCCGGACCTGGAGTCACTGGTTCAGGCCGTGGTGGAGTCTCTCGCGTGAGCCTCATGATTGAGCTGCTGCCGGCCGCCGGACGGGCGCTCGTCGTCGGCGGGGGCGCGGTCGCCGCCCGGAAGGTGCGCGGACTCGTAGCGGGAGGCTTCAGCGTCACCGTGGTCGCGCCGGAAGTTGGCGCCACCATTCGCAGGCTGCCCGGGATTGATGTCCGCACCCAGGCGTTCGCGGAAGCCGACATCCCCGGTCACGCCATCGTCTTCGCGTGCACCAACGACAGGGCCGTGAACAAGCGCGTCGGAGAAGCGGCGCGACGGCTGGGAATCCCTGTCGTCGTCGCCGACCGGCAGGAAGAGAGCACCTTCTTCACCCCGTCTGTGGTCCGCGACGGGAGCCTGACGGTGGCTGTCTCGACGGGAGGCGCGTCGCCGTCCCTGGCTCGAGCCGTGCGCGATCTGGTCGCGGGCATGGTCGGCGATGGCTGGGCAGCCAAGATCGCAAAGGCGCGCGAGGATCGCGCCTCTCGCCTGGCTGCGAAACGGGTTGAGACTGGCGATGAGTAGGGCCGTTTTGCTCGCCGGCCACGGCTCGCATCTGAGCGCAAGCTCAAGCGAGCCTATCTACGATCACCAGCGGCGGCTCATCGAGAAGGGAACCCTGGACGAAGTCCACGTCGCATTCTGGCGCGAAGAGCCGTCGCTGGCACGGGCGCTTGACGGGTGCGACGCCGACGACGTGACCGTCGTGCCAGTCCTCATGTCCAGTGGCTACTTCGTGTCCGAGGTGATCCCGCGGGAGATGCGGCTGACCGGGCGCGTATCACGGGTCGATGGCAAGTGCGTCCGGTACGCTGACCCGGTCGGAGCCCACCCTTCCCTCGCGAAGGTGATCGTCGAACGGGCCGAAGAAGCCGGCGCGACTGGCGTCGATGCCCTCGCCGTGCTCGGTCATGGCACGCCGCGAAACCCGCGGTCGGAGCGCAATATCTTCCGGCAGGCAGAACTGGTAGCGGCGACGGGACGATTCGCAGAAGTGACGACCGTGTTCATCGATCAGGAGCCAAGGCTGGGCAGCGTCTTCTCACTGCTGCACGCGGAGTCGATCGTGATGGTCCCGCTCTTCATTGCCGACGGATGGCATGTCGGCGAGACCATCCCCGAAGACCTGGCCCTGGAGGCAGCGGAGACCCGGCCCGGCGGGCGGCGCCTCCGCTATGCCGGGGCCGTCGGCACGCATCCGAGCCTCGCCGCCGTGATCGAGGAGTTGGTCGCGGAGGCAAGCCGATGGTAACGAGCCCGGCCGAAGCGATGGCCCGGCGCGAACCGTTCGAATTCGGGCAGGTGACGGTGGCCTTCCATGGCCTTGACGCCGTGCTTCACGGGCCAGGGACGGGCAAGCCCGAGTCGGTTGTCGATGGCACATCCGCAGCCGTCCGCCAATGGGTCCGTTTCGACAACGCAGAGATGTACCGGCCGCTTCCAGGCGCCCGCACCATGCGAACGGACTGGTGCGCGCACCTCTCGGGAACAGAGCGCTTGCCCTGCGCGCTTGATGCGATCTACCCGCTCGCTCTTCGTCACTCGGAGCAGTGGCGCGCCGGGACCCTGCGCGTGGTCAGGCTGGACGAAGTGCTGGAGCGGCAGTCCGGGCGATACGAGGGCTCGTCGCGACTCAGCGACGGCGGGCGCCGTGCAGCGAGTGATGTCCTCTGCGGGCAGTGCGTGAAAACCCCCGTCTGGCGGGGCGACACGCCCGAAGGCAGCACCCTCGTTTGCCCGGAGCCGTGCGGCGTGCTCGTGGCCCTGTGCCGCGAAGCTGTCGCGTGGGAGGCCGCACCACCGCCATCCGCGCCTGTGAATCCCGGAATCCGGTTCGCCCAGTTCGAAGTGCCGGGCAACCAGGTTCGAGAGGCCTTCCTTGCATCTCACCCGGATCCGCCGGCGTTCGGGACAGGCGAAACCGGGAACCGGGCGAGACGAAGTTGAAGGCGGAGGTGGTCTACTTGGACAACGCGTCCATCCGTGAAGCGGCCCTGGGGATGTTCCCCGGCGGGGTCAACAGCCCTGTGCGATCGTTCCGGTCCGTCGGAGGGGCGCCGGTGCCCATCGCCAGGGGGTCCGGCGCGCACGTATTCGACGCCGAAGGGCGCGACTACATCGACTTCGTCGCAGCCTTCGGGCCGTTGATCCTCGGACACGCGCACCCGGCCGTCGTGGCGGCGATCCGGCGTGCAGCCGAAGAGGGAACCGCATTCGGCGCGCTGACGCCCGGCGAAGTTGCGCTTGGCCGCCGCATCGTGGAGGCCACAGGGCTTGCCCGCCTGCGATTCGTGAACTCCGGTACCGAGGCGACGATGACTGCCATTCGGCTCGCACGCGCCGCCACCGGCAGGGATATCGTGGTGAAATTCGATGGCTGCTACCACGGCCACAGCGACGGACTGCTGGTGAGGGCCGGCAGCGGCGTCGCCACCCTGGGCTTGAGCGACTCCGCAGGTGTTCCCGCCGCGATCGCAGGACTCACCGCTGTCCTGCCGTACAATGACGCACCTGCCCTCAGGCAGTGGTTTGCGGAGCACGCGAGCCACACGGCGGCTGTCATCGTCGAACCGGTGGCAGGAAACATGGGACTCGTGGCCCCGGAGCAGCAGTTCCTCGACTGCCTGCAAGCGGTACCGAAGGCGCACGGGGCGCTGCTCATCGCGGATGAGGTGATCACCGGTTTCAGGCTCCGATTCGGGCTCTCCGGGCTGCTCCCGGGAGCGGACCTCGTCTGCCTGGGGAAGATTATCGGCGGCGGACTCCCGGTCGGGGCCTTCGGCGGGCGCGCCGATCTGATGGAGCTGATCTCGCCGGCCGGCCCCGTCTACCAGGCGGGCACGCTCAGTGGCAATCCCCTGGTGATGGCAGCGGGAGCAGCGATGCTCGATGCTCTGGAGGATGGCGCTGCGTACAGCCGGGCGGAGGAACTCGCGCGCCATCTCGAGAACGGCCTGCGTGTGGCCATCAAGCGCGCCGAGGTTCCGGCCTCGGTCGTCCGCGTCGGGTCGATGCTGACGATGTTCTTCCGCGCCACGGCGCCCCGCGACTATGCAGACGCGCGGGAATCGGACACCGGGATGTTCGGCCGCTTCCACCGCGGAATGCTGGAGCGTGGCGTGCTGCTGCCACCTTCACAGTTCGAAACGTGGTTCGTCTCCTCCGCTCACAACGAGGCCGACATCGACCGGACGGTCGCCGCCGCGGGCGGGGCTCTGCGGCAGGCGATGGCCGATCCGGCCGCGCAGGCCGGCGGTCGCGGCCAATGACCGGGATCCGGCTGGGAACGCGAGGCAGCCAGTTGGCGGTCGCGCAAAGCCGCATGGTCGCGGACCTCCTGCGCCAGGCGCACCCGGGCCTCACGGTGGAGATGGTGGAGATAAGCACCGCGGGCGACCGGGACCAGACGTCCTCTCTCGCGGAAGGCGTCGGCTGGTTCACGACTGCGATCCAGGAGGCTCTCCAGGGCGGCGAGATCGACGCCGCTGTGCACAGCTACAAAGACCTCCCCACGGGACGGCCCCCCGGGCTCCTGATTGCTGCCGTGCCGATGCGCGAAGATGCCCGCGATGCCCTGGTCAGCCGCGGTGGTGCGGGGATCAGGGGACTCCCCACGGGTGCGATCCTGGGCTCCAGCAGCCCGAGACGCGAGGCACAGCTGCGCGCCCTCCGCCCGGACCTTGCCTTCCGCCCCATCCGGGGCAACGTCGACTCGCGGCTGGACAAAGTCCGATCTGGCGAGTACGACGCGACTGTCCTCGCCCTGGCCGGGCTGAACCGGTTGGGGCTGGCGGGCGCCGCCACCCAGGTGTTCGACTTCGACGACATGTTGCCGGCCCCCGCCCAGGGCGCACTGGCTGTTGAGTGCCGGGAAGCGGATGGTCCTGCCCGAGAGCTGCTCCGCGCGATCGACGTCCCCGCTCTTGGGCAGGCTGTCGCGGCCGAATGGGCTTTCCTCGCCCGGCTCGAGGCCGGTTGCACGTTTCCTGCCGCCGCCCACGCCCGGCACGCCGGAAGGGTCCTGGTGCTGACGGCGTTGGTCGCCCACGGCGGGCGAATCGTGCGGTCCACCACTGAGGGACCGGCCGCCGAGGCCAACCGAATGGGCTCGGATCTGGCCGAGCAACTGATGGCCGCGACGGGCATGGGAACCGGGTCCTGAAGCTCAGCCGATAGACGTCCGCTGTTCAGCCGCCGGCGCCCTCCACCAGCTGCGCGGCGGCTTCAAGGGGGTCATCGCCGCAGTAGGTGCCGGCGACGGATCCGTCGGTTGCGACAACAGCGATCGCGAGCTTGTCCTGAAGATCCCCGAGCCCCAGCGCCGGGGCGACCTCCCCCTTCCAGTCGGGCAGCATCACGATGTAGTCGCGAGGCTCCTGTCCCGGGGCCAACCGGCCCGCCACCTCGCGGTAGCGCGTCGAAAGCGCGCCTTCGGCCATCTTGCGCATCAGTCGTGGCACCGCATGCATGTCGACGACGCTGGCGATGATGAGCCTCGCGGGATCCGGGTATCGCTCCCGGAGAGCCGTGCGGAATGTGCTGGCCATTTCCGTCGTCGCCTGCGTGGCGAACACCAGGACCAGTGGGACCCCGGCCTTTCGCAGGTTGACGGTCCGGCCGGAAACTGCGGACTTGAGAGTGACGTCCGGTGCTTCCTGGCGCTGGGTGGTCATGAGTGAACCTCTCGCAACTCGAATTCCAGGACAGCGGCAAGATCGGGCCATCCCGGTCTCTGCGTACTCTACCGCTGAACGAGCACAAGCTGGTTGCCCTCCGGGTCAGCGATCCAGCCAATGGCCGGATCGCCCCGGACGTCGAACGGCCCGCGCAGGACACTGCCCCAAAGCTCCGCCGCGGCGCCGAGCGAGCTTGAAGGTCGCCAACCGGGATATAGAGCGCAATGCGCGCAGACGCCCCACCGCAGGGGGTTCCTCCGGCTCGCGACCTGATGCAGAGCGCATCGCCGGCGATATCCAGGCGAAGGACTCGATTTCATCGGCAACGCCGGATCCCGATGCGACCTGCTCGTCTGAAGCGCTTCCCGGGCGCCAACCCAGGTCCAACGCATCGGGGTGTCCGCGGTTGGGCACAGCCACGGCGCTGCGGGGAGGCCTGCATCAGCAAGCCGGGGGCGGAAGCGGCCCGGGCTCACTTCCGCCCCCGCCGCCACAACTCGGCGCGTTGTGCCTACGCCTGGGCCTGGGCTGCCTTCCTGGCCGCGTAGTGCTGGTCGTGAGTCTCGCGAAACGACCATGGTGCCTGGGCGCCGGTGAGGTCAGTGATCTTCGACCAGTTGCTTTCGAACCAGTCCGCATTCTTCTGCTCGTGGGGGTCGTAGCTGACGCCCCCGTTGCGGACGATTGCGATTCGACCGTAGTGGCCACCAGCGGCGTCGATACAGATGCCGCTAACCTGGCATTGAGGCGAAGCAAGATAAGTCACGGCGGGAGACACGTGCTCGGGCGCCATCACCAACTGCCGTTCCTCCGCCGCCTGGCCCTGGGCGCCCGCCAGGTTGTTCGTCATGCGCGTGGCTGCGTTGGGCGAGATGAGATTGACCATGATGTTGTACTTCTCACCCTCGATCTTGGCGACGTTCATCAGGCCGTACATCCCGGCCTTGGCTGACCCGTAGTTGGCCTGGCCGAAGTTGCCGATGAGTCCAGAGACCGACGTAGCCATGACGACGCGGCCGTAGGCCTGCTGGCGGAACACGGGCCACGCGTGGTGAAGCAGGTTGTAGCACTGCTTCAGGTGCACGCGAATCACAAGGTCCCAGTCGTTCTCGGCCATGTTGTGAAGGGCGAGGTCGCGAAGGATTCCGGCATTGGCGACTACTGCATCCAGCCGTCCCCACGTATCCATCGCCTGCTTGATCATGTTGAAGCAGTCTTCGTAGCTGCCAACATCGCCCGGGTTGGCAATAGCTTCCCCACCGCCGGCCTTGATCTCGTTGACAACCTCCTGGGCCGGCGTCTGGTCGTTCCCTTCGCCGGACACGCTACCGCCAAAGTCGTTGACGATGACCTTCGCGCCATGCTTCGCGAGGTCGATCGCATAGGCCCGGCCGAGGCCGCGGCCCGCGCCGGTGACCAGAGCCACCTGACCGTCGAGTCTAACTGCCATTGGACAATCTCCAAAGTGAGTGTGTGCGCGTGCATCCTACGCGATTTGCGTCCTTTGGGCGCGTCGTCGGTTCGGCTCCCCCTCCCAGCCTTGCAAACCCGCGCTCCCTCCGCGACGAAGGCAGTCCGCCCCGTTCTCGCCGGGTCCGAATCGTCAGGGCCCGGAAAGCACGTCGCGCAGCTTCGCCGCCAGGGTGTCCAGCGAGAATGGCTTCTGGAGCAGGTCAAGGCCGTCGATGCGGATGTCGCTCCCGGCGAGCACATCCGCCGGGTAGCCCGAAACAAACAGGCACTTCATCGCCGGGCGCAGGGCACCCAGGCTCTGCCAGAGTTCGACGCCATTCATCGCCGGCATCATCATGTCGCTCACCATCAGGTCGATGTGCCCCGTGAATCCCGTTGCGAGTTCGATCGCCCGCTCCGGGTGATCGCACGCCAACACGGTGTAGCCGAGACCTTCGATCATCTTTGAGGTCAACCTGAGGAGGACCGGTTCGTCCTCCACGAGCAGGATCGTTTCCGTACCGCTCAGTGAGTTCACGGCTGCTTCCGCGCCCCTCGGTCCCGGTGGTCTCGGCTCCTGCCGCGGAACATAGACCTTGATGGTCGTGCCTCTGGCCGGGGCGCTGATCACCTCCACGAAGCCCCGGTTCTGCTGGGCGATACCATAGACCGTTGCCAATCCGAGGCCCGTCCCCTGTCCGAGCGGCTTGGTCGTGAAGAACGGCTCGAAGATCCGTGCGCGGGTCTCCTCGTCCATACCGCACCCGTCGTCGTCCACACACAGCACGACATACGTGCCCGGGATGGCGCCCGGGTGGGACATGCTGCGACTGCTGTCAACTTCCGCGATCGCCGTGGCGATCGTGATCGTCCCCGTCCCGGAGATGGCGTCGCGGGCGTTGACCACCAGGTTCGCCAGGACCTGATCGAGCTGGCTGGGGTCGATGAAGACCGGACACGGCTCGGGACTTGGTCTCCAGATGAGGCTTGTGCCCTCACCAATGAGCCGTCGCAGCATGTTGAGCATCGGTGCGACGGTGTCGTTGAGATCCTGATGTCTTGGCGTGATCACTTGCCTGCGGGCAAAAGCGAGCAATTGGCGGGTGAGGTCGGCGGACCGGTCGGCCGCGCTGCGGATCTCTTCGATGTCTTTGCGCGCTGGCGCCACGGGATCGAGCGAGAGCAACGCCAATTCAGCCGAGGCCATGATCACGCTGAGCATGTTGTTGAAGTCGTGCGCGACTCCTCCCGCGAGCTGGCCCACGGCCTCCAGTTTCTGAGACTGCATGAGCTTCTCTTCTAGCCGGCCTCGTTCTGCCTCTGCCTCTTTGCGCTCGGTGATGTCGCGCACGTCAAAGACCATGCCGGTCGGCTGCCCTGCAGCGTCGCGAATGAACTCGCCC
>CAZCDK010000070.1:11386-12492 GCA_964497285.1 uncultured Anaerolineaceae bacterium
ACATCGAAGACGCTCCCATCGGCGCGAACGGCGTGGTACTCGTCCGGGGGCCGCTGCGGCCGATCCCCCTGCCGTTCCTTCATCCTGACGATCCTTGCGTACGCCCGGCTGCGTTCTTCCGGGACGAGGAAGTCGGTGATAAACCGGCCAGACAGGCTCTCGGAGGGATCCAGATCGAACATGGTCACCGCGGCTGGTGAGTGCATCCAGATCCGCGCCTCCATGTCCGTGATCGCGACGGCGTCGGGGGACGAGTCGAGCACGGAACGGTACACGGCCTCGCTTTCGCGGAGCGCCTCCTCCGCCTTCCGCCGCTCGCTGATGTCTCGAGCGATCGTGGAGATGAACTCCGGCGTCCCATCGGCGCGCCTGTGGGCGATGAGGATCTGGGAGACCGGGATCTCGGCGCCGTCCTGCGTGAGGAGAGCGGTCGTCTCGCCTTCCCAGATCCCATCCCGGAGGGCCGCCGGCAACGCTTCCTTCAAGAGGATGTCGTTCGTCCAGTCGGGGCAAAGATCGCCGAGCGAAAACCTCGCAACGTCCGCATCTTGCGAGATCCCCACCATCCGGCGCCCGCTCCGGTTCAGGTATGTGAGGCGCTGGTCCGGCCCGGTGATGCCAACGAAGTCAGTCGTTGACTCGATGATGCTCACCAGCCGCGAGAGATCGAGCACGCGTGCTGCCAGCGCCTCGCCGGATCGGGCGAGATTCGCGTTCAGTCGCGCATTGTCATAGAGCACCACCAGTTGTCTCAGCACGATCGCCACGACCGAGCAGCCCAGCATCGCCAGGAATGGCAGGCCGCCCTCTGCGAGGCTGTCCGAGTTCCAGGCAAGAAAGCCGGCCAACGCAAGGAGCAACACCTGCGGCGCCGGGCGAGGCCAGCTCAGGAGCTGCGGACCGGCTACGCGTTCGTACGCCATCGGCCACTGCGACTGCGCCACTGCCGAGCCGACGATGAGCACGTACCCCGCGGTCCACACGAGGCCGAGCCAGTTCATCCCGGAAGCCACGTCGTGGAGCGAGAAGTAGGCGAAGGCGAGGTCGGCGATGACGCACATTCCCGCGCCGACAGAGAAGAGCGGCATAACGGCCCGAGATCGGCG
>CAZCDK010000071.1:0-11110 GCA_964497285.1 uncultured Anaerolineaceae bacterium
TTTGAGAGAGCAGGCCGGGGCGTGTACCGCTTCACTCAGACTCCAATCGACGAATCAGGAATCAAAGCGCTGCGCGACGGGTTCGACCGCCGACGCCCTGCCAAAGGCTGATGGCTCTTCACCCCCGAAGTCACGAGCGACCCTCGGTTCTTGGCATCCAACTAGCTAGAGTGGTGGGAATCGGTTCTCGAGTTCCGCGACCTCGTCGATGATGTGGCGATTGCGGCTCAAGACACAGCGCGCGGCTTTCGTGGCGAGGTGCTGATCGCGGACGCTCATGGTCCCGGCGGCGACGAAGCAGTCGAATTCATCCCGGTCTTCTTCGACAACGGTCCCTTCGCTGAGCACCCACCAGTCGATCGCAAGGTCGCGATAGCTGACCACTCCCGGAGACAGATCAACGCCAGTCACGGCATCGAAGCGGTGGGCGATGATGCTGCCATCGGCGCGGCGCATACGGTAGACGTTGTATGGCCGGCGTTTCCAGAAGTAGCCATCGGAGACCGAGCCGGGAGGGACCTCGATTGGCAGCCCGGGGATGGAGCCGCCGCGGGCCATGACGAAGCGCACGATGGCCAGGCCCGGCTCCAGAAGAAGGAGCCTGCAGGCGTACTCGCGGACGGTCCCATCGGGCTTGATCTTGCGTTCGAGAACCTGTTGTCCCCTCGCCTGCCTGGCGGGGCCCGGCGTATGCTGCTGTCCCGTCACCAGGAACGAACCAGAGAAGGAGCTCGCATGGCTACTGCTTTCGAGAACATCATCTACGAAAAGAAGGGCCCGGTCGCGGTGCTCACCATCAACCGCGAGGAGCGACTGAACGCCGTCGACGCCCAGACTTCAGCGGAGATAGGGACCGCGATGGCGGGTTTCCGCGAAGATCCGGAGCTGCGAGTGGCGATTCTCACGGGAGCCGGCGCCAGGGCTTTTTCGACGGGCATGGACCTCGTGGCCACTGCCGAGGGCGAGAACCAGCTCACGGGGGGGCGGGCGGTCGCGTTCGGCGGCTTCACGAAGGGGATGCCGATCTACAAGCCGATCATCGCAGCGATCAACGGATTCTGCCTCGCCGGTGGGATGGAGCTGGCCCTGGCCTGCGACATCCGCATCTGCACTCCGGACGCCCGCTTCGGCCTGCCCGAGGTGCGCTGGGCAATCATCCCAGGTGCGGGGGGAACACAGCGCATGCCGCGGGCAATCTCGCAGGCCTGGGCCAACTACCTGATCCTGACCGGAGAGCAGATAGACGCCGAAACCGCCGTGCGCATCGGGCTCGTTTCCCACATCGTGCCGAAGGAGGACCTGCTGGACCGGGCGATGCAGATCGCATCGACCATCTGCGAGCGAGGGCCGCTGGCGGTGCGTTCGGCCAAGGAGGCGATCCTCCGCGGCCAGGACATGCCGCTCGAACACGGACTTGTCTTCGAAGATCTCCTCGAGATGCACTTGATGGGGACCGAGGATGCGAAAGAGGGCCCGCGGGCCTTCGCCGAGAAGCGAAAGCCGGTCTACCGAGGGCGGTGAGACACAGGAAGGCGGCCGGGCTGCCGGCGCAGTCCGCGGCTCAGACGTCTGATGGGAGGGAGCCCTCAAGCGTTTCCTCGACGAGGGCGAGGAACTGGTCCGCGGCGAACGGCTTCTGGACGAAGATGGTTTTCGGGGTATGCGCTGCGAATTCGGCGGGCCCTTCCGGGCTGTAGCCCGAGATCAGAATCACAGGCAGGTCGGGCCAGCGATCAAGCACGTTTCGGCGGAGATCGATGCCGGACTCGCCAGGCATGACGATGTCGCTGATGATGAGGTCTGGTTTCTGCAGTTCGAGGGCCGTGTAGGCGGCGGCGGCGCTGTCGGCCTGAATCACGTCGTGGCCCTGGGTCCGCAGCAGACGAGCGAGCATGACACGCACCGGCGCGTCATCGTCGACCAGCAGGATAACGGTGGCCACTCGTGGATCCTTCGGACCCCGGAACTGAGTCGAACGCCCACCCTCGGGGAGCACAGCCTGCTGCGAGCCCAGACGAAGACGCGAGCGTCCCTCCCGGTACATAGGTATTGTCTGTTCGGGCTAGACTCTACTACATAGGGAGAATCCCTCATAGGGGTGTGAGTAGTCGGGCATTCGTCGCGGCGGGTCCAACCTGGGGGCTTCACCAGCCAAGATCCTTTTGCCCTTCGTCATCCCGGACACTATCATCTGCACACGCGAGAGGTGCGCCGCTCATGCGGTTTATAGTGACGGTCGTCTGCGCCGCGATCCTGCTGTTGCTTGCCTATCTTCTGGTGGGCGTCATTGTCGACGGGTATCTGGGAGGCGACATAGTCCCGGATCGGGCGGTGCCGGAAGCATGGGCAGCGCCGAACAGTTGGGCCGAATGGCGCGATATCGTCATTGTTACGCTGGGCCTGTTCTGGATGCTGGCGGCCATTCTGACGGTTGTCTTTCTGGTCGTGCTCATCATGTTGGCCCTCGCGGTCCGGCGACTACTGAAGGAAAACGCCGCGCCAGCGCTCGACTCGTTGAAGGGCTCGCTGGACAGCCTGCGCGGCACAACCGAGTTCGTGGGAGAAACGGCGGTCTCGCCGATCATTCGTGCCTATAGCGTCGTGAAGGGAGTGCGGACCGGCATGAGCGCCGTGTCCCACCTGCCCGACCGGATCCGGCGGCGGAAGAAAGGGCGGAAGAAGTGACCTCACCGGAGAGGCCACCGGAGCCAGGCCGGGGAGAGGCGCCGCCCGAGTTCCCACTTGTTGCCTGGGCAAGGGCGATCGTCTGTGGCATCGGCGATACGGCCCGGGAGATGCTGGACGAAGGCCGCCGGGGCGCACGCGAAGCGTATGACGAGCGGTGGCAGGTTTTCGACGCCAAGACGCGGCGGCGGCGAGAACGCAAGCGATAGGTGCGCAAGCCCGGAACCACGGCCGTTGCTACGATGAGAGCGGCCCCGCGGAGAGGTGCTGGAGTGGCCGATCAGGCACGCCTGGAAAGCGTGTAGGGGCGCAAGTCCCTCGTGGGTTCGAATCCCACCCTCTCCGCCAGCCATGCTCGGACCGAGATGACGCGCTTCAGAGCCAACTCTTCGCGCGGAGGAGCAGAAGTGCGCCGATCCTGGATACCCTCCCTCGCCCTGGCCGCGCTCGCATCCTGCGGTGACGGCAACGCGAAAACGAGCGCCCTAGAGACCCAGGCGGTTCTATCGAACACACAGGTTGTCGCCAGCCCCGGCAACGCCCGGGCGTCGGACCCGTCCGCAACGGGGCAGGCAGCCTCGACCCTTCCATCGAGGGGCATTGCCCCCATGTTGGCCGCCGACAGCGCCCCGGCCCCTATTGCCACCGTGCCCAGCACGAGAGCATCGGCAATCACTTCACCGCCATCCAGCATGGAGGGTATCAACACTCATGCGGACGTATTTGGCACCAATTCCAACCCTGCGATGATCACGCTTGGACCCAAACTTGGCGTTCCCCCAGAAAAGGCGGGCTACGCCACCCACTACGGTACGACAGTCGAATTGGGGGTTCGCGGAGCACCTATCCTTGCACCTATTGACATGGTATTCGTTGGCTTTTCCGACACCAGCGCCGAGTATCGCATTCAAGATGGGCAGAAACAGACTCCATACGACGATTTGATGTTGTTCTTCGAATCAGACAGCCTTGATTGGCCAGGGATGATCGTCGTTGCTTATCACTTGTTCAGTTCGCCTCTTTTGCGAGGACATCGACAGGATACCGCCTGCAGCATGGGCGTAGAGTGGGGCACGTATCGGCAAGTGCAGGGACATGTGTTCTATCCTTATGATGACTATGTGGTTGGCAACATTGGCGATGTTGCCCCCTGCAAAGCGCTCATCGGTTACAAAGTCAAGCGGGGGGAGCTCATTGGCTTCGCCGGCAGCGTTGGCACTCATTCCTTTGTTGACATTTGTTTCAAAGTACCAGATCCATCCGAGAACCCAACTGTTCAGAAGGGAAATCGTTACCTTCATTGGGTACAAGCATCCTCATTCTTCTACTGGCAAAGCTATCGTCCTGGTGCGGGTTTTCCCAGCGGGGTACTCGCTTATCCCTTCGAAACTGACGGTCATCAGCTCCCCGCCGAACAACGCGATGTGAGTTTCAAGTACATCGCCAAGGAATAGCGGCCTTCTATCGCATCGCCGCCATGGTGACACCTGGCCACGCGTGGCGCCCCGGTTAACACTCTGCTTCTGGGCGCCGCAGGAACAGTGCACTCACACGGCCCGGATCCGGCCGCTCCGGACCGGGCGTCCTCCTCGACGCCCCAGATGGCTTGTGTCGACGACTGAAGCCGATGAACCGCCCAGTAGCGCAAAGCCGGCGGAACGGGCAGACTTGCTCGACATCTAGCTGGAGGCTTCCGACATGGCAATCGACGGCAACTGGAACGTGACGATGCAATCGCCGATGGGCGCGCGCCAGGTCAAGGCGGAGCTCGCCGCCGCAGGCGGCGCGCTCTCCGGCACGTTTACCGGGGACCAGGGCTCGGCTCCCATCGCCGGGACGATCGACGGCAATGCAGTGGCATTCGCTGCGACGATCGCCGGTCCGATGGGGCAGATCGAATTGAAGTTCGCGGGCACGCTCGACGGCGACTCGATGTCGGGCTCGGTCCAATTCGGCGCTTTTGGGAGCGGGACTTTCACGGGCTCGAAGGCGTAGCGGCCGGCGAGCGGGGGATCGTTGGGGAGCGGCTCGCGGGCGCGTCGAGGCCGGAGGTTAGGCTTGGGTTCCGACCATTTGGAGTCTGAACGCGGAACGGACGAAATAGCCGCCCTCCTCACAGGCGGTCCCGCCAATGCATTCGAAGAGGCTGTCCACGCCCACGAGCAATGGAAAGCGATGTTTGCCCGGGCGATTCGCGACGGCGGCAGCGGTCTGACGACCGAGACCGTGAGCAGGGACGACCAGTGCCTCCTGGGGCGCTGGCTGTATGGCGGCGCCACAACAGCGGTTGCCAATCCGGCTGCTTTCACGATGCTCCGCGACGTCCATGCCGAGTTTCACAAGGCGGCGACGGCAGTGCTGTCCCTGGCCCTGGCCGGGAAACGCCATGCGGCGGTGCGCTCGTTGGAGCCCGGTGAGCCATACGGCCAATGGTCAGCGATCCTCGTGGTCGCGCTCATGCGGTACGTTGGGTCGGCGGGCGAAGGGACCGGCGAACGGGCCTCTTCGCGCAGCGAAGACTGAGTCCGCCGAGTTCAGGATGCGGATTCCTCCTCGTGAAGGCCGGCGGCGGACGCGAGCAGGGCCCTCATTCGCGGTTCCTTGCGCACGGCGTTGAGGACGCCGGCGGCAAACGTGCCGAGGCCGAACCAGCCGAGCCCGCCGGAAGCTCCCACCAGTACCAGACGTGCGTCATTGCTCATGTGGCCGAATGCGAGACCGGCGAGAACGCGAAGCACGGTCGCGGTGAGCAGCAGCCACCACTCCAGGTGGGCGAGGATGGCCGGCGGACGCGCTTCGGCCCTTTCGATCGCGAAGATGGGCGTGATGAGCCGCGCCATGCCCACGGCCAGCATGGTGATGAGCCCGAGACCAAGAGCGTGGCGGGCAGCATCCCGGGCGGCCACGGAGGCGAAGTCACCGGTGACCAGCGTGTGGCCGCCCGCCCACAGCAGGAGAACGCCGCCCACCATGGCAGAGAGATTGGCCGCCACCACGTAGCGGGCCGCAAAGCGTGACCGAGGGCGGAGGCGCGTCGGCCGGCCCCACGGGGCACCGGCAACGGGCGCAAGCCAGGTGAAGGCCGCGCCCACCAGGGCCAGCCCGAGGCCCGCGACCCGCCGCCCGGAGCTGTCGCTGAGGGGGAGAAGTGAGATCGCGAGGCAGGCCGCGCCCGCGTTCAGCATCGCGGCGGGGAGAATAACCCTCCGGAGCGACGGGCTCTTGCGGCCGAAGAAGATGGGAACGCTGCGGCTTTGAACCCCCCAGATGATGTTGCCGATGGCACCCGCGAGGACCATCCAGGTGAGTGTGTCGTCGAAGACGACGGGCGTGAGGCGGCCGTTCGAGGCGGCGCGCAGCGAGGCCACGGCCGAAAGGGAGCCCCATGCCGCCCACCAGGCGGCTCCCGCCCATGCGAAGTAGTACCAGGGACCGCGCTCCCGGCGCGACCGCGAAAGCGTGGCCGCCAGCGCTGCCGAAACAGCGAACATGCCAACCGCACCGGCAAGCCCGGCGGCGACGATGAGCGAATCGGCCGCCGCCCCGGAGCCGAACGGCTGGACCACCGAACGCGTCGCCACGGAGAAGACAAGCAGCGCGAGCACGGGCAGTGAGAATGCGGGGCGAATGGCGGGGCGACCCGAAAAAAGAGGGACCAGGCGCATGGACATCCCGGCGACAAAGAACCCGGCCCAGCCGTGGAGCTGCGCCCACCCATGAGCCTGCAACATGTTGGGAGCGCGCTCCTCCCAGGGGACGACACCTGCCATGGAAAGTGGCAGAACCACGGCGAAGGTGAACCCTGCCGCGAGCGCGATCACGAGCGACGAGGCGATGAACCTGAGGTACACGCGGTTCTCGGGGGCCGGGATGCGGCGGGGGGCGCCGGGATCGCGATGGGTGTCGACGGAATCCGGGCCGGGCGGCGTGGTCACCGCCTCACTGTAGGAGGGGGACTCCCGGAGGAAAAGGTCGCGACAAGCGCCGTCGCGGGACTGCTGGTCCCCGATGGCGGCCGAAGCCGGAGCCGGTCAGACCTCGAGTTCGACGATCGGCGCGTACTGCTGGCCGGAGTGCATGTCGCGGTCGTCGGGGTCGGGGTCGGGGTCGGGGTCGGACCGAGGGTGCGCTCGGCCTGCCTGGCGAGGACCTGCCCTCAGTGCCGGAAGTGGCGCGTGCCGGTGAGGATCATCGCCACGCCGTACTGGTTGCAGCAATCGATCCCGTCCTGGTCGCGGAGCGAGCCGCCCGGGTGGACGATGACCGAAACGCCGGCCTGGCAGGCCTTCTCGATCGAATCGCCCCAGGCGAAGGGGAAGAACGCATCGCTGGCGAGAGCGGCGCCCTTCACCTCGGCGCCAGCCTTCTCCATCGCGATTTCGACGCTCTTGACGCGGTTGGGCTGGCCGCTGCCCATGCCGAGGAGCCGGTTGTCCTTTGCGACGGTGATCGCGTTGCTCTTCACGTGCTTGACGCAGCGCCAGGCGAACTTCGCGTTCGCGAGTTCCTCCGCGGTAGGTGGGCGATTGGTGACGACCTTGAATTCGATGTCGTCGGGGCCGAGGTCGTCGCGGTCCTGCACGAGCCAACCCCCGCCGACCTGCCGGAATGCCACTCCCCGGCGAGCGCGAGGCTGGGCTTCGAGGATGCGGAGGTCCTTGGACTTCCCTTTGAGGATCGTGAGCCCCTCCGGGGTGTAGGAGGGGGCGATGATGATGTGGTAGAGCATTCGCGTCTTCCCGTCCTCGGGGTTTCGATATTCGCGAATCTCGCGCGCCAGATCCGCGGCTACTGGACGATTGAACGCAATGATGCCGCCGAATGCGCTGACGGGATCGGCTTGAACGGCGAGCCGGTAGGCGTCCAACAGATCCGTCCGTGAGGCAATTCCGCAGGGATTGGCGTGCTTCACGATCACGCAGGTCGGTTCGGGGAAGTCGTTGGCTGCCTCCCATGCACCGTCGGCATCAACGTAGTTCACAAACGACATCTCCATGCCGTGATGCTGGACCGTTGTGGCGATGCCGCCCTGGCCGTGTTCACGCAACGAGAGGTCCGCGTAAAAGGCTCCTCGCTGGTGGGGGTTCTCGCCGTACCGAAGCGTCTGGCGGAGTTCCATCGGAACTGTGAGCGTGGGAGCGGGCCTGTCAGCCCCAGTCTGCCCCCAGAGCCACTCAGAGACGGCGCTGTCGTAGCTGGCCGTGTGCTGGAAGGCTTTCCACGCCAGCCGCCTGCGCTCCGCCGCATCGACGCCACCGGCGCCGAGGGCGGACAGGACGGGGCCGTAGTCCGCCGGGTCGACGACGACGATCACGTCGTTGTGGTTCTTGGCGGCGGCGCGCAGCATCGCCGGGCCGCCGATGTCGATGTTCTCGATCCCCTCTTCAAAGGGAACCCCGCCGGGCTTCGTCACGGTGGCAATGAACGGGTAGAGATTGCAGCAGACGAGGTCGATGGGACCGATACCGTGCTGTTGCAGCGCGGCCATGTGGGCCGGGAGGTCGCGGCGGGCGAGGATGCCGCCGTGGACGCCCGGGTGGAGCGTCTTCACACGGCCGTCGAGCATCTCCGGGAAAGCGGTGATCTCTTCGACCTTGCGGACCGGGATACCGGCCGACTGGAGGGCGGCGAAGGTTCCCCCAGTGGAGACGAGCTCCCAGCCGAGGTCAACGAGGCCGCGGGCGAAGGTTTCAATTGATGCCTTGTCGTAGACGCCGAGCAGTGCGCGCATGGTCATGCCTCCCATGAGTTGCGACCCGGGAGAACGCCGGGCCCGGTCCGAGACTCAGTCCGATTTCTCGGTTTCGAGTCCACAATATCCGGCCCAGGCGCGCGACCATTGGCATGTCCGGGCTTCCTCGCGGTGCTCCGCGTTGCGCCAGTCGCCCGACGAGGGAAGTGTAGCATCCGGGCCGATAAACGAGGAGCGACTGTTCAGTCGACCCAGCGGTCCATGCGCGGGATAAATACTAACTATTGACAGCCCAAAGTTGATTATTCACACTCAGGTTCAACCTGATCAGGAGAACACGTGATGGCAAGCACAGAGTACAAGTCGATCAACACGCCGGACGAAATCCGGACGTTTGAGAAGGGCAAGGCCGAGATCGTCAACGTCGCGGGATCCGCCATTGGCCGACTGACGCTGGAGCCGGGCTGGCGCTGGTCGATGCACGTCAAGCCGATCGCAGGCACGGACTGGTGCGAGGCGCCGCACTTCCAGTACCAGGTCTCGGGCAAGCTGCACGTCAAGATGATGGACGGGGCCGAGTTCGACACGGGTCCTGGCGACGTGAGCAACCTGCCTTCGGGCCACGATGCGTGGGTCGTCGGCAATGAGCCGGTGGTCCTCATTGACTGGTTTGGCGCGGTGGACTATGCCAAGCAGCAGTCGCTCACCGGCGCAGGTTCGCGCCGGAACTGACGAACCAGAGGCGCCCGGATTCGAAGTTGGGCCGGGCGCCTCACTATTCCCCGCCTGCGACCTTCCGGGACTCGGCAGCCGCCGACCCGTAGATCCCGCGCGCCATGAGCGATTGCTCGGCGCCACGCCGCTGATCGTAGACCGCGGCGCGAGCTGCGTGGACCTCGGCGTTTTCCGGATCGGCGCGGGCGGCCCATTCGACGAGTTGGCAGGCGAGCCGGAGGTCGCCCTCGGCGGCAACTTCCTGGCCGCGGCGCGCCAGCGCCAGGGCTCCACCGGCAAGCCGAGCGACTTCGACCGACACGGCCGCCTCGGGGGCAGGCTTGAGGTGCGCGGGATTGCCGTCGTACCAGCCGCCGTACATGCGCCAGATGTTTCGCACTACGAACTCGGGCTCGTCGTAGACCGGCAGCAAGAACGGCTTGGCCAGCACATCGTCCGGCAGGCGCACGGACGAAAGAACCTCATCGAGGCGGGCGCCGCGATTCATCAGGTTCAGGGTCTGGCTCACCAGCGATTCGAGGGCCGAGGCGATGGTTTCGAGCACGCCGGCGACGCGCTCCCTGCCGCCGATGGGGAGCCCGTGAGCAGGCAGGAGAAGCTCCGGTTCGAGCGAGGCCATTTCGCGAAGGGCAGCCGCCCATTCGACCGGATAGCGCTGCACCTTCTGCGGGTTCCCAGCGTTCGGGAACACCCAGGTGATCAGGTCTCCAGAGCAAACCGCCCGGAGTGATGGCACCCAGGCCCAGAGGTGATCGTCGGTTTCGCCCTTGGCGTGGTGCAGCTCGAACCGCAGGTCTCCGGCGCTGAAGGACATGCGGTCCTGGAAGGTAGTGTCGGGCAGGACCCAATCCGAAAAGAACCGGGCCTGCTGGAAATCCGCCTGGCGCGTTGGGGCGAATTGGCGGGCGTTGATGATGGCGTTGTACCCGTTCGTGCGGTCGTAACGCTCGAAGCGGCGAGGGAGGTTCTCGTGGGCGATCACTCGCGGGCGCCCGTATCCCCGGGCCGTGGCATCGTCGAAGACAGCCCGGGCGCCGCCGACATGGTCGATGTGGCCATGGGTGTAGACGATCGTGTGCACCGGCGCCGCATCCCATGCGCGCAGGGCCGGGACGACGCGTTCGGCGTTGGCAGCGGCGGACGTGTCGAACAGGACGAGACCGGCGGACGTGCGGAAGACAACGACGTGTCCGAACGCCTCGATCATCGCGACGCCGGGCGCGACTTCGGAGAGCTGGCCGCCGGTGCGGTTTGTGCGCACGGTGGTGTCGCCGTCGAGGGCGCGGGCGGAGAGGGCAAGCAGATCGTCCATCGGGAAGCTCCTTCAGGTTAGCGATTGTAGACCGGAGCGCAGGGGCGGGCGCTTGTGGTCGCGAGGTCCGGGGCAGGCCGGCACCGTATGGGCTACCCGCGCGAAGCAGCCTCGAGACCTGCCTTCCATCCGGGAGCACGCCCACCGGCTGGCAGACGAATCGCCGCGGCTTTGACCCCGACACGCATCAGCAGCCACGAAACAGCCGAGTTGGATGTCCACATTTCCGATGTGCCCGGCGCCCGTCTCCCCCAAGTGTGCGGCGGAACGGTGGCCGCGAGGGCAAAGAACGCCCTGAGGGCTGCTGCGTCCCCGGCGAGACGCTCTGGCGTCCCGACGGCCCATTCTTCGTCGGGGAGTCTCGATCCTTCTTTGCAGGTGAGTTGGTAGCGAAAGAGCCGCAGCCGCCCGGCGATAGGGCTGCCCACCGAGCCCGTCACGAGGGGCGCAACCTCCTGGCGTGGCGGTACTGGCATCAATTCGAGCGTGTACGTTCGAGAGTCGATGCCGATCTTGAGTGCCGCGTGGTATAGCCCGGCCCGAGGCCTGCGGCCGACGGAAGCAGCCAACGCTTCGTAGAGCGCGAGACTCGCCTTCTGAAAGCGCGTTCCGGCGCCCACCGGGAGCCAATAGAGCTCGAGGTAGTCCATCTCAGACGGGGATGCGCCGGCGTCGCCGCCCGTATG
>CAZCDK010000071.1:11120-12472 GCA_964497285.1 uncultured Anaerolineaceae bacterium
CCGGTGCGGCGGGGTTCGCGGGATCGGGGGGGACAGTGCTCATGGCGGGCTCCCTGAGGATACTGATTGTAGCCCGCCGCGCCTGGCCGGGGCCCCAGACCCGTCATCCGGTCTACATCTCGCGCATCTCGCTCCAGGTGAAGCGGTCGTGGAAGCGAAGGAGGGCGCGGAGGAGTGGCCCGCCGAGCGTCGCTATCACGACGGCGTTGCAGGCACTGCGGAGCAGATCCCAGCCGAAACTCGTCAGGAGGTAGAAGTTCCAGTAGCGCCGGACGGCCTCGGCGAGACCGACGCCGGGCTGGTAGGTCACGTCCGGGCCGCCGATCCAAAAAGGCCAGAACCAGAGATTGGTGATTGCGCCGAAGAGGATGCCCCAGGCCAAACCGAAGAACGTGAGCGCGGCGATTTCGCCACGGCGCCCGATCCGCATTGCCTGGACCGCAGAACGCAAGAGCCCGGCCGTGAGGCCCATCCAGGCTGCGGCGAACATCTGGAATGGCAGCCATGGCCCGAAACCACCCGTGACAGCAGCGCTCAAGAAGAAGGACAGCGCCCCGGCGAGGAAGCCCATTCGCGGGCCAAACGCATAGGCACCGAGGATGACCAGAAAGAAGTAGAGATTCGCGCCGGCGGGGAGGGTGACAGAACGCAACACCGCCGCCAGCGCCGCCAGCACACCGAGAGCCGCCAGCGACTTGCTGTTCAGCGCCCCCCCGGTCAGTTCGGCGACGGTCAGGGCGAGGCAGAGGGCGGCCACGGCAGCGACGACGAGCGGCCCATCGGTGTTGTGCATGAACCACGAACTCTGGTCGTTGCGGGCGCCCGCGAAGATGAAGGGGTGCAAGTAGGCAGCCAACCCGAGGAGGTTGAGCGCGACGAAGGTCAGCGTACCGAGCGAGGGCACGGGGACCGACAGCGAGCGTCGGGTGGCGAGGTCAAGTGCCACGACGGGACCTCCAGCTGAGCGCTCCGGCGATGGCGGCCACCAGCACGAGGGCCACCGTGGCAAACGCTGCGATTGCTGTCGCGGAGCCCCCCGGGTCACCGGCGACCACAGGAGCGGGTTGGCCCGTTGCGATCGTGGGGACCGAAACGGGCGCTACCGCTTCCGCCGGCAGGACCGCGAGCTGCTCGATGTCGGCGGGCCGGAGCTGCGTCGCCTGGGGTTCCAACGTTGGCGTAGACCCGGGCGCGTTCGCGGAAGCGGAGGTATTGGCGGCCGGTTGGGACGGCGGTGTCGAAGTGACGGCACTTCCGCCGCGTGGCGCGTGCCCGCAAACCTGCTCGAAGGCGATGGAAGCCGGCACGGGAGCGCTGCTCGCGCCGCCCTTGCCCCACTTCCAGCCCTGGAG
>CAZCDK010000072.1:0-7890 GCA_964497285.1 uncultured Anaerolineaceae bacterium
TGCTGCCCCTCGATCCCGACGCCAGCGCGGCGGCCATCCGAGCCGGCCTCAAGTACCGCGGCATCGATGCCGCCGTCATCATCTCGGACACTTTCGGCCGGCCATGGCGCCAGGCTCAAACCGACATCGCCATCGGCATTGCCGGAATGCAGCCGGTCCTGAGCTACATCGGGCAGGTTGATCCGCATGGCCACGAGTTCCGCGTCCAGGCGTTGTGCACTGCCGACGAGCTCGCCGGTGCCGCCGAGCTCGTGAAGGGCAACCTGAGCCGCGTCCCTGTCGCTGTCGTTCGCGGCTACCCGTGGGAACATGACGACACGGGATCCATGCAGAGCATCATCCGGGACAGCGAACACGACCTCTTTCGCTAGACCTCGGCTCGTTGAACCCCGGGCCGTTGCGGACGCGCCGCCGGCCGCCCGTGTCTCGCCACGCCCGGACATGGCTGTTTTGGATACTCGTTCTTCTCGCCGGCCTTGCGGTGTTGGGTTCGCACCCGGGTCCGGCCCGGTCCGCGTGCGGCGAAACCCCAGCCGACGGTCTTCCGTTCTGACTGTCGGCCTTTGGGCCTTCTTCCGGGTCCACCGCCCGCGTCCCGAGCCATCCTGACCATCTCCGTGATTCACGCCTGGCGTCCTCGCCTGTAGTCTTCCTCCCATCACTTCGGTGGAGCCTGCATGCAACCTCCGATGGACCTTCGCGTCGAACGCAACATCGCCGTTCCGATGCGCGACGGGGTTGTCCTTCGCGCCGACGTCTTCCGCCCCGAACCGGACGGCCGCTACCCCGTTCTCCTCTGCCGGACACCGTACAGCAAGGCCTTCCCGGCCTTTGCCGACTGGCTGGACCCGATCAGAGCGGCCAGCGCAGGCTATGTCGTCGTCATCCAGGATGTGCGCGGCAGGTTCGACTCGGAAGGCCTGTTTCGCCCTTTCCATCAGGAGATCGATGACGGCTTCGACTCTGTCGAGTGGGCCGCGCGCCAGCCCTGGAGTAACGGCCGCGTGGGGATGTATGGCCCCTCCTACCTCGGGGCGACGCAGTGGCTCGCTGCCAGCGCCCAGGCGCCGAACCTGCAGGCCATCTTTCCCTCCCTCACCGCCTCCGACTACTTCGACGGCTGGACCTTCCAGGGCGGCGCCTTCGCACTTTCCTTCAACATCATGTGGACAGCTATTGCCCTGGCCGTCCCGGAACTCGATCGCACATCCCTTCCCGCCAGCGAGGCCAGCGCCGTTCGCAACCAGGTCTTCAGCGTTGTTTTCGACCACTGGCCCGCGTTCCGGCATCTCCCCGTGCGCGACCTCGCCGCCTTCGCGCACGACGCACTGGTCCCGTTCTATCGCGAGTGGCTTGACCATCCCCAGCGGGACGACTTCTGGGAATCGATCGACATTGAACACGCACACCCACGCATCCACACGCCGGCGCTCAATCTCGGTGGCTGGTTCGACATCTTCGTCCGCGGCACCCTCCGCAATTTCACCGGCATGCGTGCGAACGGCCCCACCGGCGTCGCCCGCCACGGTCAGCGCTTGCTCGTCGGACCCTGGATCCATGGCGCCGGGCTTGGCGGTCGGGCGGGTCAGACCGCCTTCGGCCAATCCGCCACCATCGCCGCTGGCGACCTCCACCTCCGCTGGTTCGACCGCTGGCTGCGCGACGCCGACAACGGTGTCGACCGCGAGCCCCCGGTGCGCGTGTTCACAATGGGGGTCAATCGTTGGCAGACGTTCGCCGCCTGGCCCCCACCCGCGGCCCGGCCAACGCCGTACTACCTCCACGGCAACGGTTCCGCCGCCACTGCCAATGGCGACGGTGTCCTCTCCCCTGATCTCCCCGGCGACGAGCCTCCAGACAGTCTCGTCTACGACCCCGCGGATCCTTGCCCCACCGTTGGTGGAGCGCTCTACGATTCGCCCATGGACCTGCCTGCCGGCCAATGGGACCAATCGCGCATCGAGGCGCGCCATGACGTCCTTTGCTATACGTCGCCGATCCTCGACGGCGATTTCGAGGTCACCGGCGATGTTTCCGCGCACCTCTGGGTGGCCAGTTCCGCCCGGGACACCGACTTCACCGCCAAGCTCGTCGATGTGCAGCCCGATGGCACGCCGCTGAATATATGCGACGGCATCGTCCGCGCTCGCTACCGCGCTGGATTCGGGATGCCCGTTCTCCTGAGTCCAGGCATCCCGGCCGAGTTGACGATCGACCTCGCTGGCACGTCACACACGTTCCTCACCGCCCACCGCGTGCGCATCGAAGTCAGCAGCTCCAACTTCCCCAGGTTCGACCGCAACACCAACACGGGCGGCGTCATCGCCCTTGACGCCCGCCCCGCCGTTGCTACTAACACGGTCTTCCACGACCGCCGGCATCCCAGTTGCATCATCCTCCCCGTGGTCGAGCATCCGTGAACGAAGCAACCGTACGCGTTCGCCTTCTTCGTGCGGGAGCGCGTCTGCCGGTCCGCGCAAGCCAACATGCCTCCGGCTTCGACCTGCATGCGTGCCTCGGCGACGCGACCATCGAAGTTGGGCAGCGCCCGGTTGTCATCGGCGTCGGGATCGCCATCGAGGTCCCTCCCGGTTTCGATGCCCAGGTGCGGCCGCGCAGCGGGCTCGCCAAACAGGGTGTCCTCGCCACCTTCGGCACTGTCGATCCCGACTACCGCGGAGAGCTCCTCGTGACGCTGTACACAGTCTCGCCTGACATCGCCCACACCGTCCACGACGGCGATCGCATCGCGCAGCTTGTCGTCGCGCGCCTCGCCGATGCCGTCCTCGTAGTGGCCGACGACCTATCCCCCACCGCACGCGGCACGGGCGGACACGGGAGCACCGGCCGGTGACCTATGTCTACATCATCGGAGGAGCCGTGCTCGGAGCCCCCTTGCGCTACTTCCTTCAGGGCAGGGTCCAGGATGTCTCACGCTCGACCCTGCCCCTCGGGACCATGGCTGTGAACATCTCCGGTTGCCTCGTGATCGGCCTCCTGGCCACGCTCGCCGAGGAACGCGAAGTCCTCACTCGCGAGGCGAGGTTGTTTCTGCTCGTCGGCTTCCTTGGCAGCTACACCACGTTCAGCACCTTCGGCTGGGAGACGTTCGCCCTGCTTCGCGAAGACGACGTTCTCCGTGCCTGCGGCAACGTTGCCCTCAGCGCTTTCGGCGGGCTCTTCGCGGTTTGGCTTGGCTCCGTGCTGGCGAGGTTGGCCTGATGGACGAGCATCTGCACCTGGAAGGTGAAGGGCTCCTTCTCCGCGTCTTCGTTGGCGAAGAAGACCGGTGGCACGGGCGTCCGCTCTACGAAGCGATCATGCTCCTTGCCCGCGAACGGGGGCTGGCCGGCTGCACCGTGACGCGCGGACTCGCCGGGTTCGGCGCCGCATCACGCATCCATACCGCCAGGGTCCTGCGCCTGTCGCTTGATCTGCCGGTGGTGGTGGAGATCGTCGATGCTGCCGCCAGGGTCCGGGCATTCCTGCCCGAGCTGGAGCCCATGATCTCTGGCGGCCTCGCCACGCTCGAACCAGTCGAAGTGCACCTCTACCGGCACCAGCGAAAGTGAGTTCCCGCTTTGGCGCTAAGCCCGCCGGCTCTGTATCCTGTGAGGGTTACGTTCAGCAAGGAATTACGGAATGGCCTACGAACTCGATGCCCTGACGGGGGCAACCGCCCGGACCGACGTGCCCCCCTTCGGCTCCGGCGATACCGTCCGCGTACACGCCAAGGTGGTCGAGGGGGACAAGGAGCGCATCCAGGTGTTCGAAGGCGTCGTCATTCGGAAGCGCATGAAGGGACTCGTCTCCAACTTCACGGTCCGAAAGATCGCGAGCGGAGTCGGTGTCGAACGCACATTTGCCATCAACAGCCCCCGCGTGGACAAGGTCGAAGTGATGCGTCGCGGCAAAGTGCGGCGTAAGAACCTCTACTACCTCCGCGGGCTCACCGGCAAGGCTGCCCGGATCAAGGAAAAGCGGTTCTAGCAGTGCTCCAATCCCCGTCGTCTGGCGGGGTCGCTGCGCCCGCGTTGGCTCCCGCCATCGCGCTTGTCGTTTGCCCTGAATGAACAATTCTGTAGGCTAGCCCAACCCCCTCCACGATCCCGGGGGGCGAAAGAGGTTGGATAGTGACCGCACCGGCCGCTTTGCGACCGCTCGGCGAGACCCTCGATCAGCGCCAGAAGGTGCTGCTCATTGGAAGCCTGCTGCTGTCTCTCTTTGTCGGCGCCATCGATCAGACCGTCGTGTCGACAGCCATGCCTCGCATCGTCTCCGAACTTGGCGGCTTCGGGCTCCTCTCCTGGGTGTTCACGAGCTACATGCTGAGCTCCACTGTGGTCGTGCCCCTCGTCGGCCGCCTCTCCGACACGTTCGGCCGCAAGTGGTTCATCATCGGCGGTATCGTTGTCTTCCAGCTCGGCTCGCTCGCCTGCGGTGCTGCGCCCAACATCGTCATGCTAATCCTCTCCCGCGGGCTCCAGGGTGTTGGTGGGGGCGCCATCATGTCCTCCTGCTTCGCGACCGTCGGCGACATCTTCCCGCCCGCCGAGCGCGGCAAGTACATCGGGATCTTCACCGGCACCTTCAGCCTGGCGAGCATCCTCGGTCCGACCGTCGGTGGCCTCATCACCGACAACTTCGGCTGGCGGTGGGTCTTCTACATCAACATCCCCTTCGGCCTCATCGCCGTGCCAGCCGTATGGATGAATCTCCCCGCTCGCCGCGCGCCCGCCAGGGTCAAGATCGACTGGCTTGGCGCCTTTCTGCTCTCGGCCGCATCGGTCCTCTTCCTGCTCGCACTCGTCTGGGCCGACCGGAAGTACGACTGGGGATCTCGGCAGATTGTTGGCCTGATCTCCGTTTCGGTTGCCCTGCTCGCCGTCTTCATCCTTCAGGAAACGCGGCACTCATCCCCAATGGTCCCGCTCCATCTCTTCAAGAACCGCGTCTTCGTCATGTCGAACCTGACCGGAATGGCCGTTGGCATCGGCATGTTCGGCTCGATTGCCTACTTGCCCACTTTCGTGCAAACGGCCCTTGGCGCCTCAGCCACCGCCTCCGGGGTGGTGACCACCCCCAACGCGCTTGGCATGCTCACTGCCAGCATCATCGGAGGACAGATCATCGCGCGCACAGGCCGCTACAAATGGCAGACCGTCGCCGGGGCGCTGATCTTCCTTGTTGCCATGGGATTCCTGACAACGCTCGACGTGGGAATGCCCCGGTGGCACGTTAGCGCGTTCATGATCATCCTCGGGGCCGGCACCGGCCTCGTCATGCCGACGCAGTCGCTCGTCGTCCAGAATTCCGTGCCCTACGAGTACCTCGGTGTGGCCTCCAGCTCGAGCCAGTTCTTTCGACAGATCGGCGGAGTCTTCTGTACGGCCGTCTTCGGCACGATTCTCGCCACCTCGTATCGTGGCGCCTTCGACCATCAGGTGCCGGCTGCGGTTCAGGACGCGATCCCCGCACCCATCCTCCAGCACTTCGACGACCCGACGTTGCAGCTCGACAGGCGCACGTTCGCGGTCGTCCAGAAGCAGGTGCTCGCCCTCCCCGATGGCGAACACCTGCTGACCGAGGCGACGGCCGGACAGAAGGAGTCCGTGTCGATCGCCGTGGCCCACGTATCCAAGAAAGCGGTCATCATCGCCGGGCTGTGCCTGCTCCTCACCCTCTTCATCCCCGAACTGCCACTTCGTCGCCAGATCACCGAGGCTGCGGCCCCGCCCGCGCGGGCGGCCCCTTCAGGCGTTCCCCCGCCCTGAAACCCACGCGCGGCGGCCATCAGTGGAAGCGGCCGGCGTCCGGGCGGCGCTACTCCTCGACCGACGCGATGAACGCATAGAGCGGTTGCCCGGCATACACCACTTCCACTTCGATTTCCGGGAAGGCCGCGGCCACCGCTGTCCGCGCACTTCCGATCCCGTCCCGGCCGGCTTCCGCGCCAACATAGACTGTGGCCAGCCCCGCGCTCGCTGCCCCCGCCGCACTCAGGCCGGCAACCAGCGCCTCGAGGTACGTGGGTGCGGCACCGACGAGCTTCCCATCGGCCAACACGATGGCGTCGCCCTTGTGAACCCCAATTCCCTCGGCCCGTCGGCTGGCCGCTGCCCGTGTCACCTCGACCGTCCGGAGCGTTGTCCGGGCGCGATCCATCGCGGCCACGTTCGTCCTGGCGCTCTCATCGGTGTCTAGTGCGAGCGCGGCCGCAACCCCTTGCGGCAGGCTCTCCGTGGGCACCACGTGGAGTGTGCAACGCGTGAGCCGCGCCGCCTGTTTGGCGGCGAGGATCACGTTCTTGTGGTTTGAGAGCACGATGACGTCGGGCACGGCAAGCGCGTCTGCCGCTGCGGCGATGTCGCCCGCCGGCGGTTTCACCACCTCCCCGAGGTCCGTCACATGCGCTCCGAGGCTGCGGAATATGGCGTCGAAGCCCTCGCCGCGGCTAAGAGCCAGCAAGGCAAGACGGGCCCCTGCTCCGCTTCCGGTCGCGTTCCAGCGGACATTCTGCGCGCTCATGTCCTCGATCTTCGGCCGCGTGACCTTGCCGGCCGCCACCATCCGCTCCAGGACCTCCCTGGGTTGGTCCGTGTGGACGTGCACTCGTACCAGCCGTTCGTCCCCCACAACCACCACCGAGCGCCCCTCCCCATCCGAAACCGCCGCCCGGATCTGCTCGAGATCCAGCGGTCTCGTGTCCTGTTCCACAAGGAACTCGGTGCAATAGCCAAACTGTTCGGTCTCGTGTCCCGAAAGCATGGCAATTGGCCGGTCCGGAATCGCTGGCGGTGGCGGAATCGTCCCCGCAATGGCGGCATAGAGACCCCTGAGGATGACGCACACGCCCTCGCCACCCGCATCTGGCACTCCCGCTTCGTGGAGCTCTGGCAACTGATCGATCGTCACGGCCTCGGCCTCTTCTGCCGCACGGATGACTTCGCCAAGCAGACCCAGGCACGGGTGATTCCGGCCTGCCCCTGCCATCTCCGCGACGCCCGCCTGCGCTGCCTCGGCCGCGCGTCTTAGCACCGTGAGCATCGTCCCTTCCTGGGGCTTGCTCACGGCCTCGTAGGCCTCCCGGGCTGCCTCGCTCAGGCCCGCGGCCAGGGCCGCGGCGTCGAACAGCTGCGGCTCGCCCACCCCGACACTGAATCCCCGCAGCGCCTGGGAAAGGATCACTCCCGAGTTTCCGCGTGCCCCGTACAGCGCCCCCCGCGCCACGGCCCCGAGTGTCTCGTGTACCGTCGGTTCGTCTCCGGCCACGAGCGCAACGTCCACTGCTTCCCGCATGGTCGCCGACATGTTCGAGCCCGTGTCACCGTCCGGCACGGGGTAGACATTGATGGCATCGACCGCCTTCGCCACGTCGCGGAGATGCTGGGACGCCGCCGCGAACGCGTCCCTCAACTGGGTGCCGTTCACCAGGCCGCGCGCGGCGGACGTCGTGCCGACAGGGCGTCCGTTCGTTTGGCCGTTTGGGTGGGTGCGTGCTAGCATTGGGGTTCCGATTCTTGCACGTAAGGAACCAAGACGCATGGCAAGTGGCGCCTGCGATGTCTGCAGCAAGGTCACCGTGTTCGGGCGGCACATCCGCCACACCCACGGTGGCCGCTGGGAGCGCAAAGCAACCAAGAAGAGCCGGTTCTTCCGGCCCAACGTCCAGAAGCAGCGCATCTTCGTGGCCGGCGATTGGTACCGGCTCAACATCTGCACGCGCTGCCTCCGCACAGTGTCAAAGAGCGCCTCGTAGGCCACCGCCTCGCCGTTCTTCCCCCCGGGCCCGGGCTTCCCCGGGCCTCCTTCGTGTCTAGCCGGCGATTGCCCCGCCTTCAACCTCGACCAGCACCAGCTCTGTGGGCTCATCTGTTGGTACGCCGCGCG
>CAZCDK010000072.1:7900-11990 GCA_964497285.1 uncultured Anaerolineaceae bacterium
TTGCCTGGAGAGCTACTACCTGGATGGCACCATCGACAACTCCCGCTATTACAACCGCGACGAGTACATCGTCAGCGGGACGGCGCACCTTGCGTCCATCATCGAGGGGCTCTTCGGCATCTCCCCGGCCCGGACCGGTTTCGCCGAAGTGAACATCCGCCCCAACCTGCCACTGTACCGGAAACACCGCCACTCCACCCACCATCATCGCGCCCCCGAAGACAAACGCCGCATATAGCGCGAACCGGTCGACCAACAGGCCGCCGACGACCGAACCGATCACGATGCCCGCACCGTTCGAAGCCGAGCCCAGCCCGAGCACCGTGCCCATGCCCGCTCGCCGTCCGGCCACGACTTGCATCGCGCTGGCCGCAACGCTCGAAATCGCCCCGGTGGCTCCCATCGCCATCAACGACAGCACCGCGAGGCCGTAGAGGTTCACGAACCCCAACCCGGCAAGGAAGATCGCCTGGCCAAGGAGCCCCGCCACGACCAGGAGACGCCGGTCGTGACGGTCTGCGAGCCGGCCGAACACCGGCTGCGCCAGGCCCCCGGTGATGTCCTGCGTCGCGAACGCCAGCCCGACCAGGATCGGCGTTGTGTGAAGGTCGCCTTCCAACCGCAAGGCCAGAAAGCTGAACGAAGCCCCGAAAGAGAGCGCCATGAGGCCCTGGTGCACTGTCAGCGCAACCACCAGACGGTTCCGCAGGGCGGCCGCAAACCCCGCCGTTCCGGCGGGCTCCGGGATGGTGTCGGCGCGGCGCCCGCCGCTGCCCCGCCACGGCAGCGAGACCACGACGATGACCGCCGAGATCGCCATCAGGCCTGCCATCGCCACGAACACCGCTCGAAACCCAACTTCCTGGCGCAGGAAGCCCGCCAGGAGTGGACCCGTCCCGAAGCCGATGATGTCGGCCGTCGAGAACACGCCGAACCAGCGCCCTTCGTGCCCGCGCGGCGTGAGATCACCGATGTACGCGCGCGCCACCGAGAAGATGAGGCTCGTGCCAAGCCCGCTGAACGCCCGGAAGACAATGACCTGGTAGAAGCTCTGCGCCGTCAGATAGCCCAACGCGGCCACGAGGTAGATGAGCAAACCCGCGACGATGAAGGGCTTGCGGCCAAAGCGGTCCGAGAGCCTCCCTGCAAATGGCCCGAAGATCGCTTGCACGATCGCGAAGACCGAAAACGTCAGCCCCAGCCACACCCCGCTTGCCCCGAGGTTCTTGGCGTACACGGGCAGCAAGGGGCTCACCATCGAGATCCCCATCGTCGCCACGAACACCGCGATGTAGAGGGAAATGAAGGCGCGCGAGCGCATCCCTTGAGCCTACAGCAGGGATCGGGAATGGTCCGAGCCCGTTCCACAATGGCCCCAGCAACCCCAGGTGCTAGACTCAAACGAACTTCCGCGAGACCGTACGAGCCCAATGAAGATCTTCGACGTCCACGTACACTACCCGCGCAACTGGGAGAGGCCCGATGAGGACCAGTCGGCTCAGGTAGGGCGGCTCGCCGATGTCGCCGCGACCGCCGGCGTGACGAAGGCCTGCCTCCTCATCGGGGGAAGGTTCGGTCCCCACCTCGAGGCAGGCATCGAGGCCGCCGCCAAGTACCCCCACATCTTCGTTCCCGTGGCCGTCATCGACCCCGAGGAAACCGGCAGCGACGCGGTGCAGCGGCTCTACAACATGGGCTATCGCGGCCTCAAGCTCATCGGCCCGGCGCGCGACTACGATCACCCCGACTACCTCCCGGCCTACGCAAAAGCCCAGGACCTGGGGATGCCCATCCTCTTTCACATGGGCGTCATCGGTGGCGGGCTCGACTACTCGATCACCCACCCCCGGCGCGACGCGGCCGCCGCCCAGGCCTATCAGCGCTGGCTCGCCATGATGGACCGCATGCCGCCCCGGAACGTCTCCTCGTCCCGCATGACCCCTCTCCACCTCGACACCATCGCCAACCGATTCCCGAAACTCCGGATCATCGGCGCCCACCTGGGCAACCAGGGAAACTACGAGTACGCCGCGTCCGTCGCCCGCTGGCGCCACAACGTCTGGTTCGACATGAGCGGCGGCGAAACCATCGAGCGCCACGCGCTCGAACGCAGGCTGATTGGAACCGAGATCGGCATCGAGAAACTTGTCTTCGGTAGCGATTGCGGCATGGATGACATCCGCAGGCACATCGACCGTTTCGAAGCGATGTTCGACCTGCTTGAACTCGACGAAGACCAACGCGACCGTCTCTGGTGGCGCAATGCAGCCGAGATCTACGGTTTCGAGCAGCCTGTGTTCGCAGGAGAATGACGTCTGGCCGCTGACGTCCGTCCGAGGCCCTCACTTCATCCCGGAGTACCTGCCCGGTGCATCGTGCTGGCGGTTGTTGTTGGGATTGGCCTCGTCGCCTATCTCACCTTCAATCCCTCCCAGCCATGGATCCTCTACCTGGTCGCGGGCCTCACCGCCCTCGCTGTAGATGGGCTCGTTCGCAGTAACCCCCAGTGGCGCGATGGCGGGACCCTCACTTCGCTCGTGTTTCTGTTTCTCCCCGCGCTGACGGTCGTCGGCGCCGGGCTCTTCATCGACGAGGCGATCACCGGTCAGGCCCGTCTTCTCACAGCTGCTGGCGGGGCCCTCGCTGTGGGCTTCGTCGCCTACGGCGAGTACCACACCGTGGACCACAGCTCGAGTCTGTACGGTCCCATGCGGCTCGCCCTCGCCGTCGCCACCTACCTTGCCGCCTTTGCCCTCTACACCGTCATCTTCACGCGCAACGTCAACCTGCCGCTCGCCGCGGTCCTTGTCGGACTCGTCAGCCTCGCCCTCGCCATGGAACTGCTCCGCGAGAGCCGCCTCCTTGGCCTGAGCTCCCTCCTCGTCGGCGTCGCCATCGGCGTCTCGGTGGCGGAGCTCAGGCTCACGCTCTACTACTTCCCCCTCGATGGTCTTCTTGCGGGCGCGTTGCTGATCATCGGCTTCTACCTTGCCACCGGCCTCGTGCACCACCTCCAGGACCATGATCTCGAATGGAGCACAACTGCGGAGTACCTGCTCGTCGCTGCTGTCGGCACAGCTGCCGTCGTCGTGGCGCGCGCCTTCGTCTGAACAGGACCTTCCATGGCCACCCTCAAGATCTGCTCCTGGAACGTCAACGGGCTGCGCGCGGCAATCCGTTCGGGCGACTTCCCGAACTGGCTTGCCACCTCGGCCCCCGACATCGTCGGCTTGCAAGAGGTGAAGGCCGGGCCCGGCCAGGTCGATCCAGCGCCATGGCTTGATCACGGCTATGCGGCCTGGTGGCACACCGCCGAACGTGCCGGCTACAGCAGTTCGGTCCTCCTCTCCCGCCCCCATCCGATGGCCGTTCGTACCGGCATTGGCATTGCCGAATACGATCGCGAGGGCAGACTCATCGAAGCCTACTACCCCGGCTTCACACTCGTCGCCGCCTACTTCCCCAATGGCTCCAGGGACCAACGGCTCGATTTCAAGCTCGCATTCTTCGCCGCCTTCCTCGCCCGCGTCGAGGCCCTGCGGGCCGCCGGTGCGAGCGTCGTATTCATGGGTGACCTCAACGTGGCTCACCACGAAATCGACCTCGCCAGGCCCCGAGAGGCCAGGAACCAATCCGGATTCCTGCCCGTCGAGCGCGCCTGGCTCGACCGCTTCACAGCCGCCGGCTTCGTCGATGCGTTCCGCACCTTGCATCCCGGCACGCGAGACGCCTACACCTACTGGGATGCCTGGCGCGAGCGCCGCGCCCGGAACGTCGGCTGGCGAATCGACTATGTCTTCGTCAGTGAAGATCTCCTTCCGCGGGTCCGCTCCGCGTTCATCGAAGCCGGTGTTTTCGGGTCAGACCATTGCCCGGTCGGCATCGAGATGGACGTCTGAGGCGCCGGCGACATTGCCGGCGCCTCAGACGTCTCGCCTCACGGCTCGACGACGAATCTCCCGCTGTCGCTCCGCCCGAACACCTCCGGGAAGAAGCTCTCCTCCGCGTGCGACGGAGCCACGAAGTAGTCGCCTGGCGTCGTTGCCCGCGCGTAGTACACGTACTCGTGCACACCCTTCGGCAGTCGTGT
>CAZCDK010000072.1:12000-12427 GCA_964497285.1 uncultured Anaerolineaceae bacterium
CGGAGCGCTGGTCAAGGGCTTCCCCGAGCTCCTGGGCGACGTGATCGGCATCGGGCAAGCGTGGCTGAAATTGGAACTGGAATAAAACGTGATGGGAGAAGACATGAACAACCTGCTTCAACTTCCGGCAGTCGTGTGGCTCGCAGGGTCACCCGGTCATCGCGGATCTCCGTCTGGCTCCACGGGCTGTAGTACCACCGAAACCACGGCGCCCAGTAGTCGATCTCCTTCGGACGGCTCAACTTGGACCGCTCAGATTCAAGCTGTGCTTTCAGCTTCGGGTCCACGATCTTCAGCGACGTGTCGATCGGTTCAAGCCCCGCCGGCAGCAGGTCCTCCACGACCACGTAGTTGAGGTCCGATGGCGCCATCACCGTCACCTTCACGCGGACCGTGTCACCTGTCTTCGCCCGGCCGATCCTCATCC
>CAZCDK010000073.1:0-12286 GCA_964497285.1 uncultured Anaerolineaceae bacterium
CGCTAGGGTTAGCCCCATGAGCAAGGTCATCGAACTCGCCGCCCTGCAGGAACTCGACAACGAGGCGGCCTTTCTTCGCGCTGCCCTCGCTGACACCGAACACCGACTCGCCGGGGACGACGACCTCGATGACGCTCGACGCCGCCTTGCGCAAGGCGAATCCATCCGCGCGGCGATTGCGGCTGACCAGCGAACGATCGAGGAAGAAGTCGAGCGCCTGACCCAGAAGATAGTCCCGGAGGAGAAGCGTCTCTACGACGGCTCGGTCCACAGCCCCAAGGAGCTCACGAGCATTCAGCGTGAGCTTGAACTGCTCAAAGCGGCGCGCGCGCGCCATGAGGATGCCCTGGTCGAGGTGCTGGATCGCGCCGATGCGGCCGAACGGGAAGGCTCGGAAACGCAAGCCGAGGTTGGCCGGCTGGAAGCTCGCTGGAAGAAGCTCCGCGGCGAACTCCAGAGCGAAGCCCGGCGGCTCGCTCAGGCGCTCGCTGACGCTGACCTGAGGCGCCAGTCCCAGGCCGCGAAGATGCCGCCCCGGCTGGTGCAGCTGTATGAGGATCTGCGCCGCCGGAAGGCCGGCGTGGCTGTCTCGAAGATCCAGAGCGGCACGTGCATGGGATGCCGGATCGGCATCCCCGATGCGGTGCGAACACGCGCGCTCGCTGGCTCCGCACTGGCGCAGTGCCCGAACTGCGAGCGGATCCTCTACGTGGGATAGTGGAATGAAGGCCGTCGGCTACTTCGTTGAGGGTGTGCGCCGCAACAACACCCCGCGCTCCGTTGGCGACCAGAACCGCGCTTTTCTCGACTTCTGCACCCGGCAGGGCTACGAGGTCGCGGCGACGTTCTTGGACACCGGGGACCAGGGGCCCGATGAGACCGGCTTCCGCCAGATGTGCCGCTTCCTCCAGCGCGGCGACCACGGCTTCATTGTTGTGGTCGTCGATGGTCTGGGTTCCCTTGGCGCGGACCTCGGCCGGGCGGCGATGAAGCTGTTGGCAGTCGAAAGCCTGGGCGTCTCCGTCATCTCCGCTCAGACCGGCCGGGAAGCCATTCGTGAACTGGTGAGCACCTGGGCCGGCCGGGGTGAGGGCACGCCGGTCTCCGAGAAGGTTCGCATGGCCATGCGCCGCAAGGCTGTCCGGGGCGAGGTCCTGGGCCGTCCGCCTTTTGGCTATCGTGTCGGCCCCCGGCACCGCCTGGAGCTCGTTCCCGAAGAGGCGATCGTCGTCCGTTATATCTTCCGGCTTTACCTCAATGAGAACCTCGGGATTCGGAAGATCGCCGGGCAGCTCAACGAAGAAGAAGTCCCCACGCGCCGGGGTGGGAAGTGGAGCATGGTCACCATCCGCGACCTTCTCCGCAATCGTTCCTACCTGGGGACCTACACCCGCTTCGGCGTGAAGGTTCCTGGCAGCCACCCGGCGCTCGTGAGCCCGGAGGACTTCCGGCTGGTTCAGGATCGGCTCCAATCGCGGCAGGGCGGCAATCGCGAGCGGCAGGTGGTGCCCTATCTCCTGAGCGGGCTGGCCTACTGTGGGAGGTGCGGCAACCGGATGATCGGCGTCAGCCGGCGGCAGAAGTGGACCACCAAGGCGGGCGAGCAGCACGCCTCCGCCTACCGGTACTACCAGTGCGAAAGCCGGACCAACCAGAACGCTTGCGGCTACAACACGCAGCGCGCGGCCGAACTTGAAGCCAGGGTCCGCGAGATGCTGGTCGAAGACTCGCCCGCCGTGACGCGTCTGCGGCGCGCCGGGAACGTCGATTCGTACCTGCTGGACGTAGTTGCCCAGGGTGAGCGGATCGAGAGCCGCATGCGTCGCACCAGGCGGCAGGTGGAGGAATTGGTGGCGGACGCTGCTCACGGGCACATCAGTGTCGAGCGGCTGAAGTCGCTGGGCGTGGATCTGGCCCACCAACAGCAGGGGCTGGACCAGGAACTGGCCGAGACAAAGGCCCGGCTCGCGGCCCACCAAACGGAGTCGGAACGGCATCGCCACATCGAAGAGCTCCGCCTGCGGCTTGCCCGCGAGTGGGAGTCGCTCGAGTTTGAACCACTGCAGGCCGGCCTTCGCGAAGTCATCGACCGAATCGAAGTGGACGGCGACGAGGCGCGGCTGTTCTTGCGACTGTAACGATCGGCAATGCGCGCGAGGGGCCTGTCGTCTCTCGGAGCACGCGAGAGGCGCTTGTCGATCCTGCCGGCCGGTCTATCCCGTTCGGCTCGGTCCCAGGTCTGGCCTCAGCTCTCGTTGGCGCCGGCGGCTCATCACGACTGTGGCTGCGGCGGCGAGACTCGTGTCGGCTGCCGCTGCGAGCCCGGCCGTTTCCCTGGCGGCCACCCTCAGCACCACCTCCATGAGACACCAGACGAGGGCCGGCCAGGCCACGATCTCGAACAGCGAGTAGGCACGTTTCCTCACGCCACGTGCGCCCGGCGCTGCTGACCGGCAATCATCTCCACGAACTCGCGCCCAATGTCGGCATCGAACTGGGTGCCGGCACCGCGCAGGATCTCATCGACCGCCCTTTCGATGGTCAGCCCTTTTCGGTAGGGCCGATCCGTTGTCATAGCGCTATAGGCGTCCGCGATCGAGAAGATGCGCGTCGACAGGTTGATCTGATCGCCGCGCAGGCCCCCGGGGTAGCCGTTTCCGTCGATCCGCTCGTGGTGGTGGCGGACAAGATCCACAACCGCGTCGTAGTCCATCACGGCGGCAATGATCGCCGAGCCCATGAGGGGGTGCTCCTCCATCGTCCGGCGTTCTTCGCTGGTGAGCGGACCTGGTTTGCGAAGGATCTCGTCGGGAACGACGATCTTCCCAAGGTCGTGGATGGGTCCGCTGATCGTAATGGCGTTCGCGAGGTTCTCCGGGAGACCAATGCGCCGCGACATCTCCAGGGCGAGGTGCGTCGCGTGGTCTGAATGGAAGCGGGTGTAGGCGTCACGCCGGTCGATGGCCTTCACGAGACTTCGCAATGCCTTCATGTTGGCGAGCTTGGCGTCGCCGGCTCCCGACAGCGATGCCGTTTCGGCGCCAATAGCGAGGAGAGTCGGAGACACCGACTTGTCCAGGTACATCTGGTCCTCTGCTTCAGCAATCAAATCGCGCGGCGACTCCTGGCCGTGGAAGTGCGCGAGTCCAAAGCTCACCCGGATCGGCAAGGCCACCTGCGAGTCGTTCGTCAGCTTGAAGGCGGCGACTGACCTGCGGACGGCGTCGATGGTGCGCCGGGCCTCTGCGGGGGTCGCGTTCGGGAAGACGACGACAAACTCGTCCCCCCCGTAGCGCGCGAATGAAGACGGCTCCACGACCGCCGATCGCAGCGCGTCCGCGAGGCTGGTGAGCACCTGGTCTCCACGCCGGTGGCCCACGAAATCGTTGAGGAGCTTGAAGTTGTCGATGTCGAGATAGGCTACCGCGAGGGGGCTCCCGTCGCGCCGCGCCGCGTCGACAGCCGAGTCGAGGCGCTCGTCAAGGTACCGGCGATTCGGTGAGCCGGTGAGGGCGTCGGTGTAGGCAAGTTCCCGGTAGGCGGCGGCCTGTTCGGCTTCGATTACCCGCACCCGGTTGTCCGCTGCCCGGTTCAACAGGTGCCAGAGGATCTCCGGTCCAAAAGGCTTGCCGAGGAAGTCGTCCGCGCCAGCCCTCATCGAACGGACGGCGACGTCGACATCGACCATACCCGTGATCGCGACGATTCCGGCTGCGGGTGCCAGCAGACGCGCCTCCGCGATCACGTCCAGGCCCGACATATCGGGGAGGCTGATATCGGAGGCGACAGCCTCGAAGCGGCCCTGTTTCAGCGCTGCAAGGCCCGCCTCTCCGGTTCGGGCGACCACGATCTCGTCGGTGTACTGGCCGAGCGCGAGCTCGATGAGGCGGCCGAGGTTTGGGTCATCTTCAACGATGAGGACGCGCAGTCCGCGGCGCACCGGGCGGGATCCCAAGGCTTCCACTCCGTAGTTTTCGGCGAGTGTCGGAGGTTGCGGAGTCCCCCTGGCGCTAGGATCGCGCGGAAGGCCTTCCTTCGGCTGCGGCGTCCGTTACCCAAACGCGCCGCGCGATCTGCGTGCCCATCACCACCGGATGCCCATCGACTTCGATCGTCAGCGTTCCGCGGTACGGGGCCACGGCCTGGATCGTCACGGTTTCTCCGGGGTGGATGCCTTCTTCGTCGAAGAACCGAAGAAGCTGTTCATCCTCTTCGAAGATGCGGTCGATGGCCACGGTCCGGTTCTCGGGCACATCGGCAAGAGTGAGCATGGGGAGCTTGGCTGGTGCACCGGGCCCCGGAATGGGGTATCCGAACGGGCTCCGGGTTGGCCGTCCCAGCGTTTCGAAGAGGTGAGGCTCGGTCACGTTCGAGATGCCGTGTTCAAGCAGGTGCGCCTCTTCGTAGGCTCGCCACCATGGCACCTTGAGTATCTGCGTGATCAGGCATTCTGCCAGCCGATGACGGCGGACCATGCGCTCGGCCCGCAGCAACCCTTCGGGAGTGAGATGGATGACCTTCTTCGAGTCCACTTGCACAAGCCGGTCGCGCTGGAGTCGCTTGAGCATCCCTGCGACTGAGGGAGGCGTAATCGCGAGCCGGTCGGCCAGGCGTACGGCGATGACGTCCTGTCCCTCATCGTGGTGGATACGGTAGATGGCGGTCAGATAGTCGTCGCTCGCGACGTTGGAAACCTGCTTGGGCATGACGCGCACCATGGTGCCATGCCCGAGCGGGGGAGGCTATCACCTGGTGTGCGGGTGCCGGATCAGGCGGCGCGGCGCCCTGGCCCTTCGGCTCGGGGAACGCTCATCAGGGCGGGCCCGGTCCGTGCCCGCAACCAGCTTGCTACGCACGGCGGCAGAGGTTCGGCCTGGCAGCAACCGCTGCACCGTGACGCGCGGACGACCTCGTCGAACGGGCAGCTTTCCCGGATTGAATCCATGGCAGTGACCTCCGATCTCGCTCACCATGGATAATCGGCGGCCCGGCCCGGTGGACAAGGGGTGGAAATCGGGTCCCAGCAGGGGATCGCGCCCCGACCGGGTGGCTGGCCGGCGGAGACCGTCTCGGAATAGAAAACACGCTTCACAAAGAGTAAATCTGTCTTTAAGCTGTGTGGACGATCGTACCGCAAGGAGGACTCCCCATCATGGCCGTCAGTCCCTCGACTGCGCCCCAGCTCGACCTCTCCTGGTTGGACCTCTACGAGGACGCGACAGCCGCCACGCCCGGGAGGAAAGGCCTGACGCTCAAAGAGATCAACCTCGGGCGCTATGCGGACGCGGCGCGTGGGGCCGGCGATATGACCTATCGCATGCGCGGTGCGAGGCCACGGCTAAACGCCCAGAGGTTCGGCCCCAACTACCAGTCGAAGGCCGATGTCTGGTCCGAGAACTGCGTCATGCTCTACGAGGAGGCGACCCAACGGCAATGGTCCTCAGCTCGCGACATCCCGTGGGACACCCTCGATCCCCTTCCCGACGACATCGAGCGGGCCATGTGCCAGCTCTGCACGATGCTGACGGAAGTGGAGTTCATCGCGGGCGACGTGCCGGGACAGTGGCTGCCCTTCGTGAGTGCCCAGGATTTCGAAGCCGGCCTCTTCCTCATGAGCCAGATTATGGATGAGGCTCGTCATACCGACGTGTTCCGCAAGCGCGCTCTTGCCAACGGCGGAGGCCTGCTTGCCCAGGGATCCGGTCTCGGACTCCGGGCCCTCATCGAAGCGCGTGACTTCACGGAGATGTCGGTTCTTATGCACGTGCAGGCTGAGGGCTTCGTCCAGTCCATGTTTCGAATGGGCGAACTGATTGGCCAGACAGACGCCGAAAAGCGCATCTTCCGCATGAGCGCCCAGGACGAGTCCCGGCACCTGGCCTTCGGCGTCATGCACTTGAAATACGTGCTCGACACGGAGCCAGACCGGCGCGAGGAGATCCATCACTACCTCGACAAGGCCGAGGGGGATGCCTCCGGTGGAGGTTCTGGCGATGTGACCTTCCCGCCGGTCTTCGAGTCCCTCTGCATTCTGCTCGGCGGCGGCCTCGCCAGGTTCGACGAGGGTGTGCAGAAGTTCCTCCTGCTCCGCAAGCGGCAGATCAGTGAGTACGTCCACCGCCTCGAAGTCGCTGGCCTCGGCGACCGGCGGGCGAGGCTCGGCCCCCTGATGGCTCAGTTCCTCGATCCGGTCTAGTGTTGTGTCTCGTAAGTTGCTTTCATGCCGCGATTCCGCTGCGCAGCCTCAAGCGACTCGACCAGACTGCGCATTGAACGCCCAAGCTGCTAATCGAGTGTTGGAGACACACCACTAGAGACGCAAACACGCGTTGGAGCCAACCGGTGCCACCGGGGCCTCGACGTCTTCCATGCCTGCATTCAGCGAGGAGAAGAACGCGCATGACCTCTGCACCTTCGACCAGCGGAGTTCCCCAGGAAGCCCGCGACCAGGCTCGTGCCCTTGGCTGGGACGACGGACTCATTGAGCTCGCGATCGAGAAGGGCCACTCGCTCCAGGAAGTCTGGCAGGCCCTTCGCGGCAACGTCGACGGCGACCGCGCGAGTGCCTTCCTCGCCCGTGGTGACGGCAGCTTTGTGCGTGCGGATCCATGGTGGATGAGCGTGCCAACTGAGTGGGGCATCAGGGCCCGGCCTGCGGATCCGTCGCTCGGCCTCTCCATCGAGGACCTCATGATTGGCACCTACGGGGATGTTCCTGACGTCTGGGCCAATCGCAGCGAGATCGCGCGTGGTTCCTTCCCGGCTGGCGCAAGCGAGGACATGGGCTACACCATCTTCGACAAGGCGGTGGTTTGGGCCGACAACTGCGTCCCCCTCTACGAAGTCGCGATTCGCGACCGCTGGATCTCCGCGACCGACCTCGACTGGGCTGGCCTTGAGCCTCTGTCCAGCGACATCGAACGCGCGGTCTGCCAGCTAATGACCGAGATGAGCGATCGCGCCTACTTCGCGGGTGCGATGATTAGCGGCTGGCTCCCGGCCATCAGCTACGGGTACCTCGAGGTCAAGCTCTTCCTCTCCACCGTCATCTACGACCTCGCCCGGCACGCCGAGACGTTCCGCAAGCGTGCCCTCGCAAATGGTGGTGGCCTTGGGCTTCAGGCCCCTACGGACTACTCCCGGGTGGCGCCGGAATCGCGCTCCTATGTGGAGCTGATGGCGACCCTGTTCCTCCAGGACAGCGTGCTTCTCACCATGTTCCAAAACGGCGACCTTCTTGCCCAGAATGAGCTCGAACGCGAGATGTACCGGCTCTGCGCCCGGGATCGCCAGCGGTACATGGACTACCACATCGAGCGCCTGAAGCACTTTCTCTTCAAGACGCCCGACCGCCGCGACGAGCAGAACCTCTACCTGGGCCGGGCTGAGGCGAGGATGAATCGGGACTGGGCAGATCCGGCCGTGTCCGAGCCGCTCGCGATTCTCCTCGGCGGTGGCCGGAATCGCAGCGAGGAAGGCCGGACCCGGCTCGCTCAGCTGCGAAAACTGCAGGTCCAGGGCTATCTTGCCAACCTGGCGAAGGCGACTTTCTTCCGAAAGAACCTGAACGGACGCTTCCAGGAGCTCCTCCAGGCCTGAGCCCTGCCGGGCAGGCGGGTCCCGGTCGCCGGCAGGGGATGCGTACAATCGTGGATATGCGTTGGCGTTCCGGCGCGGTTCTCCTTGTTGCCGCCGCCCTGGCGGGCAGCGGGTCGCTGGCCAGCGCCACGCAAGGGGGGCCGCCCGGAACGAACGCGCCCTCGATGGCAGAGCTTCTTCGCCATGTCGGGCGCGACCCCTACACGGGGATGCCGGCCCCGATCAACGAGCGCTTCATCGCCGAGCACGAAATCGCCGTCGAGCGCTACGGCAAAGACGAGCAACCACCGGAGCCTCCCCCTCCGGCTGCCTCACTAGACATCAGGGCGCTCATCGTGCCGCGCCTCGGTCTGGCCGCGCCCGTGGCCCGATTCGGCCTCGACCGCTTTGGGCGGCTTGACGTTCCCCAGGACAGCACGACCGTTGGCTGGAATCCTGCCTACAGCACGATGCCTGGTCAGGACGGGGCGACCTTCATGGCGGCCCACTTTCAGTACGGGGGCGTTCCCGGTGTCTTCAACCGCCTCGCCGCCATGCAGCCAGGGGATGAGGTCGGCCTTGAACTCTCGGACGGCTCCCGCCACCGGTATCGCGTGACATCCACGAGCGACTACGCGCTCGGGGCCATAGACATGGGCGCCATTCTGCGGGGCCGGGAGGGCGTGGAAAGCCTGACACTCATGACCTGCAGTGGCCCCGCGGATGGCGGCGAGTTCCCCCTGCGCACGGTTGTCCTGGCCGAGCGGATAGCCCCATGACGGCTACGGGCGGTTGAAGGCGTCGATGATCCCGTAGGTTGCGCGTTCCACCTCGAACCGGGAGACATCGTGGCTCAGCACCAGGAGATCGTGTTTGCGACCCATGCGATCGCGCACGTGCTCGCGAAGCACAGCCTCCGCCCGAAAGCCCAATCCCTGGAACGTTGCGATTGCCGCTTCCTGGTCGAGCGTCATCTGCGCCACCATCTTTTCGATCCCTTGCGCGCGCGCGATCTCGAAAGCTTGCTGCGTCAGCATTCGGCCCAAACCCTGGCCTCGAACCGGCGGACCGACGACGACGCGCAGCTCGCCCACATGCGCGGTCCAGGGGAGGCCACTCCGGTAGACCGTTGCGTAGCCGGCGATCCCCGTCGTTGTTTCAGCGATGAGAGTGGCCAGGTCCGCTGTCTCCGTCTCCTTGAGCCATTCGTCGACTACTTCCTCCTGCGTGATGTCGCGTTGGAGGAAGAGCAGGTCGTGTTCAGGGAGCGCTCGGGCAAAGGCGAGGAGGGCCGCCCGGTCGCCGGACGCGAGGGGCCGGATCGTGACCTGCAGGGGCCCGGCCTGCACGGTTACGGGGAACTGGGGCATTGCGATGGTGGCCATGCGGTGCTCCGCGATGGTGAATTCTGTTCCTCATGACGATAGTGCGGCTGGACTGCACCGACAAGCTTGACGTAACTGCTGGCCGTTCGTGAATGCCGCTGGGATCGATTCCGGCCCGGGCCTCAACTCCGAACGATCGCCCGGATCGCCCTCAGGGCCGCTTCCGGCGAGGACCCGATGGCAAACACGACCTCGTCGCCGCCTGGTGCGATAGTCGCGGTGACGTTGCCATCGGGCGTTCGACCGAGTGTGATGGTCCCTTCAGTCGACATCGTGGCGCGGGCCGCTCGCAGGAGGGCTTGCTGCGCGTCGGCGAACTCGCGGGCCTCGTCCGCATCGCGGAACTTCACCCTGAACACGGCCACGCTCTCGGCCGCGCTCACATACACGTCATAGCGGTCACCGTTCCAGCCAGCGGCGGCCATCGTCGCGTCAAGACCTCGAAGACGCAATTGCAGGTAGTTCTGGACCCCGAATTCGCCCCAGCTTCCGCCCGACTGGTGTGTCCAGCCACCTCCCAGGGCCGGGCCTGCATCGGGAAGTGCCACGATCGCGGGGCGCCAGCCGGCCTCCAGGAGCTCCGGATGGAGCACAAGGGCCGTTCCTGATGGTGGGTCAACCAACATGGCGTCGACGGCCTGCGTTCCGGCTCTCTGGATCACGGCCCGTATCCACGTGGCCCCTGTTGTGTAGGGGAAGTAGAGTTCGCGTTCGATCGAGGGCGGGATGTCGCGGAACTGCCCGAAAGCCGCCACGAGGAACACACGCCCGGAGGGAGAGGGCACAGTCGAGAAGCGCTGGCTGTAGAGGGTCTCGTGCGTGACGGCGTCGCCTTCAACCACTGCCGTCCACGCCAGGTTCCGGTCGAGGTTGTCGACGATCGCGTTGTAGACCTTGTCGAGGTGGAAATGGTAGTCCTGGACGGCGTGGACGAGTTCGTGCGCAAGCGTGTCCCGTTCCTGGCGGGGAAGGTGGTCGAAGTCGATCGGGGCAGCGTCCTCATGGACTACCCAGAGCTGATCGTCGATCGGGGAATATAGGCCGAGCACCGAGTCGCTCCCGAAGCTCTGCCAGACCGTGAGGTAGTCCTGGTCGCGACGCAGGTGGCCCAGCAGGCGGTAGAGCGTCGTGGTGTTGTCGAACCAGCGCCGGTCTTCGTCCGTGAGCAATCGTTCGAGCAGTCCCGGCAACTCGGATCGTGCCACAAGCTCCGCCTTGAGTTCCGGTGGAGGCGTGAGCTTTCGCACGGTCGCCACGTCCTGGAGCATCTGTCGAAGGCTTGCCGGGAGCGCGCCGGCGGTGTCTGTAACTAGCGTGGGCGTTGCCGGCGGCGCGGCTCCCGGCGGCATCGGCCGGTCGGAACAACCTGCCGCGGCGACGATGATGGCGAACATCAAGCCCGGCCAGAGGGCCTGCCATTGGCGTTTCACAATCGGTCTTCCCTTGCCCGCTCACTCAAGGCTACGCTATCCTCGGTCTTGCGGCGCATTCGTCTAGCGGCCCAGGACATCGCCCTCTCAAGGCGGAGATCAGGGGTTCGAATCCCCTATGCGCTACCACATCCCCCAATCTGAAGCCGGGCTTGCGGCCGCGAGGGAGTGAATGCTGCGAGGGCAGCGCTCGCTGGGCCGGCACCAACGGGCGAATGCCAGGCGGAGTCCCGCACCTGGCATCCTGATGGCGCAGATCGAAGCGTGCCCGAAGACCGGATCGGCATCCCCGGCAGCGTCCAGGGCGTCTTGGGGGTCGCGTCTTCATTTGAACCGGGCGCATCCGTGCGGGTGCGGGGCGTCCGCCAGACGGAGGACCCAGATGCCACGCGTGGACGATGTCACGGCCAGAGCCTACCTCGCCGCATGGGAAGTGTGGACGAAACAGATAGGACACGTGCACCGCGTCTTCCTCGAAGACGAGCCAATCGCCCCCGCGCAATTGAAGGGTCTCCTCAATCGCGAGACCAGGGCGAAGGAGGCCTACGATGCCGCCCGCCAGCGGCTCCTGGGCATGAAGGGGGAGCTGGCCGGGCTGGATCCCGATTCGAACCCGTTCATCTAGGACCGCGGGCTGTCCCCGAGAGCACCCAACGACTGGGCGCCCTATCATGGATGGCAGGGCGACCGAGTTAGCCCGCTCCTCGTGGAGGGTCCGTTGACCCACGGCCTGCAACAACCATGACCGCGCCACGCGCCTTCGGCAGGGGAATAGAGGGCCATACCCTCCTGTACCTGGCGTTTGGGCTCCTGGCGCTGATACCCGTGGCCGCTTTCGCCGTGGGACCACTGAGCGGCGACAGCTTTGGTCTCGGTGGGCCGGGAGGGCCACTTGTCGCCTTTTCGGCCGGCGTGCTGTCGTTCGTGTCGCCTTGCCTGTTGCCACTCGTGCCGATTTACATAACGCACCTCTCCGGTGCAAGCATCGAGCATGGTCAGATCACCGCCGACCGGCGCGTGACCTTCGCCCACGCCGTTGCGTTCATCACCGGGCTCTCGATCGTGTTCATATCTCTCGGCACAAGCGTCGGACTGCTCGGCTCCTACGTGTTCCGCGACCACCAGCGTGAGATGGAACAGGGCGCGGGCGTGCTCATGGTTCTCATGGGCATCATCCTGATTCCCGCCTATGGCCGGCGTTCGTTCAGGGGATCGGTGTTCCTTTTCCTGGGGCTCGCCGCCGTCTACATGTTCCTCGCCGAGGTCGCTGCTTTGCGGGGTGATCGCGCGAGGCTCTTGCTGCTCGGTCTCGTTGTGGGTGTCGCCTGGCTCAGGTTTGCCGGGTTCCTGGCCCTGCCGTTCCTCCAGCGGACATTCGAGATCAACGTTGGGCACTCCCGGAAAGCCGGGTATGGGCGTTCCGTCCTTGTTGGTGGCGCTTTCGCGCTGGGATGGACGCCCTGCATTGGCCCCATCCTGGGTGGCATCCTCACGCTGGCGGCGACATCGAGCCATGTGTGGACAGGCACTTACTTGCTTGTCTTCTACTCGATGGGGCTTGGTGTCCCGTTCCTGATCACCGGACTTGCCGTCTCAGACGTGTCCCGCATCTTGCGCCGCATCCAGCGCTTCACGCCCGTCATCGAAGTCGCGAGCGGTGTGATGTTCGTCGGTCTGGGAGTGCTCTTGCTCTCCGGGCGCCTGACGGCCCTGAACCAGTACTTCTCCTTCGCCAACTTCAACCGGGGGCTTTGAGGCACGCGGTGGCTGTTTGGGGTGACCGCACCGTCGCCCCCATGCTAACCTGACGGTCCGGGGCGCGTTCGTCTAGAGGCCCAGGACGCCGCCCTTTCAAGGCGGAGATCGGGGGTTCGAATCCCCCACGCGCTACCA
>CAZCDK010000074.1:0-9035 GCA_964497285.1 uncultured Anaerolineaceae bacterium
GGACCCGACGGGGCTGCAGTACCTGCGGGCGCGGTACATGGACCCGGAGACGGGGGCGTTCATCTCGAGAGATCCGATGGCGAACGCGCCCGTCTGGGTTAGTCACCCGTTCGGCTACGCCGAAGGGCAGCCGATTGACCGTATCGACCCACTTGGCCTTGACGACTACCCGACGCCTGCCACCGAAGCTGAAGGGAGCTGGTGTCGGTCCATCAGCGGAAACGTCCTATCGGCAGGTGGGCGATATCGATTGTGCAAAGGGGCGAGTGAACTCAGCGAGTTAGCCATCCAGCTAACAAGGGAGTATTTCGGCACGAACGAAGACGACAAGCGCTGCAATGCGTTCCAACACTGCACTTGGATCGGCCTACTTGCACTTGAGTTTGGATCCAGATCGGCTCGTGGTGTCGGCGAACGACACGAACAGCGAAACGAGTCAGAGGTTGAACGAGATGCTGCGGGAAGAGGCCGCGATCATCTCCAACGGCAGACCGAGATGGACCTCCACAACAACGAGGTCGGTATCAGCTTGGCCCGCCTCGCGCGTGTGAGGGCTGGCCGATTCGACCTAGCACGGGCCGCCCGACTACTGATTGGCGCTTGTCTCCGTGCAGCTACTGCGGCCGACTCACCTCTCATTTGGCTTGAGGAATGAACGAGAGCGGCGGGAGTGATCGTTCCTTCTCCGGTCGGGCGGCGAACAAGGAAGCACCATGGACAACGTTCGCAGTCTTGGTCAGGACAATGGCACCTATCTTCTTACCGATCGTGGCAGTCGGCGTGGTGGTGGTCGCGGTCTTTGGCTCTTGGGCAAGTCGGCAGATCGACGGACCCCCGCGTCAGCAAGTACTCGACCCGGACACCTGGAAGGCAGCAAGCTCCCGCTCAGACTACGACCTGACTCGATTCTCCATGCTCGAAAACGCGAGGACTCGGGCCGTTGGCCTTGACGTTGAAGAGGCACGTCAACTCCTTGGTCCTTCGGAAGGTGAGGACCGGTGGGCGATATGCGCTTCGGAAGCTCAGTGTTCTGTTCTTGTGTACAAGCTTGGCTACGAGCCTCCCCCGGTTCGCCTCAACAGGCTGGCCCTCGTCGTCGTGGTCATAGGCGGAGTCGTCAAGGAAACCACGGTGCAAACCTACTGACCATCTGTCGTACCCCCGCGAGCGTGAATGCTCCTTCTGGAACCGGACGCAGCGGGTGGATCAGCAGGGGGCGCACACGTACGCCTACGACGACGGCTGTCCCAGTCGTGGGCTGTCTGGGAACACGATTCGCTCTTCAGGCCGTTCGAAGTTAGTGGTGGACGGCCCCCGCCAATCGCGCCGTGTTTTCCCGGCCGGGCATACCAGAACGACGCGTGCCCCGGCAACGGGAGCATGATTCGAACGAGGGCGTGGATTCCACATGGAATGGCGCCCGACATCATCTGTGGGGTTCGGGGTAACGAGGCATCCAGAGCCGAGCCGGGGCGAGCGCGCTGTGTGTGCGAGGCGCACAAGACCCTCTTCAGCGATCACCTTGAGACCACACTCGCCGCACCGGCAACGGGGACGTTCTGGTGCGTTGGGAGGAGGTCGTCGGCCCAGCCGCAACGCCTGCTCATTGCATGTCGCCACCGGGACGTGCACCATCCATGAGGCGTATCCCGGGGGACCTGCAAGACTGCCATCAGGAGAGCAGCCGTGACCGCACCAGCGACGCGTGAACGGAGCCTCGTTGCCTACATGGCCGGCGCCGATCGCGAGGATCAGCCGGAGAACATCCACACCGACAAGGTCGCGCAGGCGATGGGCTACCGCAGCGCGCTTGTCTACGGGACCACCGTGTACGCGTGGTCCACGCCGCTGATCGTCGAAGCCCTCGGTGACGATTGGATGAGGAACGGGTGGGCCGACCTGAGCATCCGGCGGCCGACGTATGCCGGGGAGCGGCTCCGCATCACCCTGGCCCCGGGAAATCCCGGGGTCTTCGTGCTGGCGGCGCGGGGCGATGACGGCGGCGAGAAGATCACCGGAGTCGTCGGGAGGGGCACCGCCGCATGGTCGCTTGATCACATGCGGTCGAAGCGGCTCGAAGTCGAACCTCTGCCAGACCCCAGGCCGGTAATCACGCTGGCAAGCGCAGAGGCCGGCAAGGACCTCCCCTGCCTCCGCGCGGAGCCGCGCGACCGTCTCGCCGGCCTTTTCGACGAGGCCACGGAGTTTGAGCGCGGCCCACTCCTGGCGCACGGCCGGCGCGTTCTCAGCCCGGCGGCGATCACCGGCCGGATGACCTGGTACGTCCACGCGGTCTGGGACTACGCCGGCCCCGCCCTCCACACGGCGAGCCAGGTTCAATACGTCGACTTCGCCGACCCGGACGAGCCCTTGACGGTGGCCGGTCACCTTCGCGACGTGTACGAACGGAACGGACACCATTACTCGATCACCGACGGAGTCATCTTCGGTGGAGACGGGCGGGAGGTCGCGCTGACACGGCACAGCTCCATCTTCAGGGTGGCGAAGCAGGAACCACGGTGAGGGCCGCTGCCCGCGGCGGCGCCTGCGGTTGACCCCTCATGCGGGGCCGGTTGCCGTCCGATCTGGCCGGGGTACATTCGCCGGCTTCGAGGGCAAGAGGAGCGCCCCAAGCGCGACCGCGGACGCCAGGCCGAGCGTCGCGCCGAGGCCGCGAAACCCGGCGACGTGGATGGCCACCCCACCTGCCATCGCGCCGACGAACGCGCCACCCATGAACACCATCCCATGCACCGAAACAGCGGTCGATTGGGAATGGGGCGCGAGGTCGAGGATCAGGTTGTTCAGGGCGCCGACTCCGGGCGCGCGGGACATCGCGAACACGACGGCGAGTCCGACGCACAACGGCGCCAGACCCGATGAGGCCATCACCGGGAGCGGCAAGACCGTCGCGGCGGCACCGGATACGACGGAAATAGACCGCGGCGGGAATCTCCCCGCAAAGACAGCTCCGAACGCTGCCCCAACCACGTATGACCCACCGAGGGCCCCGAACAGCAGGCCTTCTTCGATCCCACGCGCGCCCAACTCCGCTTCGAAGAAGGCCCCGGCATACGTGACCAGGCCGTTCCATGTCGCGGCGCCAAGGACCGCGGCGACCAGGATCGAGTAGATCGCCCGCTGGCCGAACACCTCGCCATAGCTCTCGCGGTAGTGCAGACGGAGGCTCGGCCGGACCGGGGCGGCAGGCGGCACTTCGGGGAGGAGGACCCACACCGCGATCATTGTCAGGGAGTTGATGGCCGCAAAGGCGAGGAACGCAGCGTGCCAGTCGCTGACGTGGCTGATGAGGACAACCAGCGGCAGACCGAACACAGCGGCTGCACCGAGCGGCACGAGCAACAGGTTCAAAGCCCGGGCGCGGTCCTTGCCATCGAAGTAGTCGGACGCCGCTGCCATCGCGCTGGGAAGCACCAGGGCGTCCGCAAGACCGCTCAGGGCGCGCAGGGCAAGGAGGACGCTGTACTCCGACGTCAGCGCAGAGCCGAAGGCCGCGAGAGCCATCGCTCCCAGCCCAATCATCATTGACGGACGGCGCCCATAGAGGTCGGAGACGGGGCCCAGCGCCGCGAGGCACACAACGGCGACCGCCGCTGAGACCGAGACCAGCTGGCCCGCGGCCGTGACCGAGACACCGGCATCGTTTGCGATGTCACGGAGGACCGGAGCGACAAACGTGAAGTTCCACGAGGCCACGAAGGCCGCCACGGAGAGCACGATGAGGATGCGAGGGCCGCGCCCCGTGCTCATGCCACCCACACCTCCGGAAGGCCGCTGCGTGCCGGGCCCGGGACGGTCCTGCGCAATGGTGCTCTCCCGTTCGGCCGCCCGGCGACACTGGCCCGTGCGGTTGGCGGCGAAGTCTTGCACGCCGAAATGACGTTGTCCATATAGTTACGAGCGATACGCGGCGCGGCGTACCGCAGTCGCGTTGTGGTTCCCCGGGGAGTGTGCGGCGGCCGGGCCGGAGGAGACGCCCTCCAACGCGGGATTGGCCGGGAACCGCCGGCACGGACGGACGGGGCCCGGCCATCCCGGCGGCAATTGCAGCGAACTCCCATTCGGTGCAGGCTTTGCCAAATCGCAACGCAGGAGGAATGGGAAATGGCAGAGGTGAATCCGAATGGCGCGCTCGCGGGCCGGGTGGCAGTCGTCACTGGCGCCAGCCGGGGAATCGGTGAGGCAATCGCCTGCCGTCTGGCAATGGAAGGTGCGAAGGTCGTGGTCTCCGCACGCACCGTGGAGCAGAGTGAGCACCCACTGCCCGGCACGATCGTTGACACGGTGGCGCGCATCACACGCGCAGGTGGAGAGGCGCTGGCTGTGCGTTGCGACGTCTCCAACCAGGAGGACCGGAAACGGCTCATCGACGAGACGGGGGCCCATTTCGGCCCAGTCGACATCCTGGTCAACAATGCCGCCGTCACTTACTACACGCCGATCGCGGAATTCGCCGACAAGCGCATGCGGCTCATGTTCGAAGTCCAGGTATTCGGACCGATCGCACTGGCGCAGATGGTCTTCCCGGGCATGAAGGCCAAGGGTCGCGGTCACATTGTCTACATCTCATCGGGCGCCGCCTTCCACCCACGGAAGCCCTTCCCGCAGGGCGGTGGACGTGGCGGCACGATCTACGGATCCGTCAAGGCGGCCATGGAGCGTTTCTCAACCGGATTCGCCTCCGAGGTATTCGAGGACAACGTCGCGGTCAACGCGATCTCCCCGGGACTCGTTGCCACGCCCGGCACGCGCCTGCACGGCCTGGTGAACGAGCGCAACGTTGCCATGCAGTCCCCGGTCGAAGCCATCGCCGAGGCGGTGTGCCACATGGCCCGGAGCGATCCCAAGGAGATCACTGGCCGCGTCGACCAGATCCAGGGATACATGAAGGAGTTCAACCTTGAACCGGTGGCCCTGATCTAACAGGACGCGGGCAGGCGAGGGCTCGAGGCCGGTGACGCGCTGCACTCTCGTGACTCCGGCGCCGCCGCCACGAGCTGCGCGCCGGCCTCCATCCATCCGAAATACCCCGCGAGTAGCAGCCGCCAGGACGTTCCCAGGACGCGCCGAGGGGGGCTACCTTGCTTCTGCGGTGTGGAGGTCCCGGGCGGCCTTTTGCGAATGGCTCGGCCGGGTGCTGGCGAAGAGACCGCCGAGCACCACGAGCAGCGTGACGCACGCGAGCCCGGCCATGGTCTCGCGTTCCCCGACTCGATCCGCGATGGCTCCGACGGGGTAGGCCACGATCGCATTCAGTCCAAACGCCATCATCGTCACGGCCATGACCCGGCCGAAGAACTGCGGGGACGTACGCTGCATGAGCGTCACGTTGTTCAGCATCTGAAAGCCGCTCGAAGAGGCGCCAACGAGGCCCGCAATGGCCAGGGCGACAACGAAGTTCGGAGCAAGTGACAACAGCAGCAGTGAGCCCGAGAGGGCCCCGCCGCACACAAGCATCAGGATTGCCGGCTGCTTCGGGTGGTGCGTCGAAATGAAGAGCGTGGCGACAATCCCGCCAACGGCGGTGGTGCCGAACATGAGTCCGAGCTGGCTCGCGGGATGACCGAGCGCGTTCTCCAGGAACCCGGGCATCACCGTCTGGTAGGAGAACCCGCTTAGCACCACGCCGCCGAACACGACCGTCAGCAAACGCACCTCGGCGTTGGAGGAGATGTAGCGCAGACCCTCCCGCAGGTCGCCAAGAATCGAGGTGGGAACGGCCTTCACGGCGGGGGGAGTCGGCTGCATCAGGGCCAGCACCGAGACCACGAGTGCGAAGCTAATCGCCATCGCCACATAGACGCCTCCGGCGCCGATGAAGCTGACCGCCAGCAGCGCGCCGGCCAGCAGCGGCCCGACGATCCTGGTGCCGTTCATCATGACCTGCTGAAGCGCCACTCCGTGGGCCAGTTGGGGCCCTGTGAGCAGGTCGCCGATCCATGCCTGCCGTGTGGGGCCGATGATCGCGTACATGCAGCCGAGCAGGAGTGTGCAGAGCGCCAGGAGCCAGATGGTCAGGACGCCGGTGAAGATGAGCAGGGCGATGGCGCCGAACATGATCCCGACCAATCCCTGGGCCAACAGTAGCAGCCGGCGCTTTGAGATCCGATCGCTCATCGCCCCTCCAACCGGACTCAAGAACAGCATCGCGCGCCCCTGGCCAAGAGAAACGAAGCCGACGCCCCCATTCTTCCCCGTGAGCTGAAAGGCAACAACGCCCTGGACGACGTTCATCATTCCGAAGGCCAACATTGCGAGAGTTGTGCCAATGAACAGGAGGCGGTATTGCGAGAAGGCGAGCACCGAGAATGGCGATCCCGATGCTCCGCGCGAATCACTCACTGGCGCCCTTCCCCTCCGCGTCATGGCTTCCACTATACGAAAGGGCGCCGGGTCGCGTCCGGAGGCCGGGAGCCCCGAGCCGGGGACCGCGGACAGGGTCCCTCAGTCGGGCGCCAGCAACAATTCCGGGCCGAAGGCCTCGAGGTTGGCGGTTTCCGTGCCTGATTCCCCGGCGCAGGGAAGGCGCATAATGGCGGGCGATCCGGGAGGAACCACAATGAGCAACCCCACCGCGCTCCGCCGCAGCCTCTGGATGTACGGATTCGAGGCTGACGAGCCAACCTACGCACAGCGCGTCGAATACGCGGCGAGGCTGTCGGCGCGCCTCGGCGTTACGCTCGTCGCCCCCCGCATTCCGCGCGCGGAGGAGCTTGCGCTACGGGCGGCTCGAATCAGGCCACCCGAAGCGCTTGCGAGCTTCTGCTACCAGGACAACCGCGAGCGGGCGTATCACGCCTACGGCGCCGATCGGGCCGGCTACGCGGTCGCCGGCGACTACCCGAATCCACCCGACCTGGTCGGCCACCCGCGCACGGAGTCGGAGCTTCAGCAGCTGCTCGAATGGTGCTCGGAGCAGGGCTACTGCACGATTCCCTACGGTGGCGGCTCGTCGGTAGTGGAGGGCGTCACACCCCCGGACGACCGAGGCCCGGTGGTGGTGATCGACATGGACCGTTTCGACCGCGTCCTCGAGGTCGACGCCGTTTCGCGCGCTGCCCGCATCCAGGCGGGGATCTTCGGCCCCGACCTGGAAGATCAGCTCCGGCCACACGGATTCACGCTCCGCCACTTCCCTCAGAGCTTCGCCCACTCAACCCTCGGCGGCTGGATCGCCACGAGGTCAGGCGGGCACTACGCGACCAACCACACCCATATCGACGAGTTTGTCGAGTCCGTGCGCGTGCTCACGCCGCGCGGCTGGTTGGAAACGAGGCGACTTCCAGGCAGTGGCGCCGGCCCGGACCCCAACCGGCTGATCATCGGGAGCGAGGGGATCCTCGGCATCATCACCGAGGCCTGGATGCGCATCCAGGCCCGGCCGACGTTCCGGGCAACGGCCGGGATCTCGTTCAAGACCTGGGAGGGGGGCTACGAGGCCACGCGGCGAATAGCCCAGGCGAAACTCTGGCCTGCCAACCTCCGACTCCTCGACCCGGAGCTTGCCGGCGGTGCCGCGGGGATGGACGGGACCACTTCGTTGCTGATCGTCGCCTTCGAATCGGCCGATGTCTCCCAACGAGCCCTTGTGCAACAGGCGGTCGAGATCGCCCGGGGCGCGGGCGGGACGATCGCGGACGAAGACGTCGCCGTCGATGACGGCTCTGGTGCCCCCACCGGGCGTGGAGGCGCCGTCGGAGCCTGGCGCGACGCGTTCATTCCACGCGGAGGGGGGCTTGCCGCCGGGCTCGGGATGGTGGGCGGGACCTTCGAGACGGCGATCACCTGGGATCGCTGGCCCGAGTTCGATGCCTTTGTGCGCGAGCAAACGATGAAGGCGCTCAACGAGATCTTCGGCGGGGGGACGCTGAACTGCCGTTTCACGCACGTCTACACCGACGGCCCGGCTCCGTACTACACCTACGCCGGCGCCTACCGCTCGGGCGATCCACTGGAGCAGCAGCGCCAGCTCAAGCAGGCGGCATCCGAGGCGATCATAGCGGCCGGTGGGACGATCACTCACCACCATGCCGTCGGGCGGCAGCATCGCCCTTGGTATGACCGCGAGCGGCCGGATCTGTTTGCCGAGGCGTTGCGCGCCGCCAAGCGGACACTGGACCCAACGGGCGTGCTTAACCCGGGCGTCCTGGTCGACCCGTAGCGGGGCGGGCGGACAGCGGTGGGCGCCGGTGGCGACCTGTGCGCCAATCTACTACACTTGTAGTAGTGTCGTCACCGGCACGGCGTTTTCCATCCTGTCTCCCGGAGTAACCAGTGATCCGTCGAGTTCTGCCCGCGATACTCGTGGCGGGGATTGCCGCATTGACCGTCCTCTCGGCCAGCTGCGGAGGCCACAGCAATGGGGCCGACATGAACATGCACGTCGCGCCGAAGGAAGGGGTCATCGATGTCCACCTCTCCAACTGGGCGGTCGAGCCTGCAGTGAGTTCGGCGGGGGCGGGCCCAATCACGTTCCGCGCGATCCACGACATGGGGCACGGACACATGGCGAAGGAGGGCGGCGTCATACACGACCTCACTGTGGCCCGGAAGCTGCCCAACGGCGAGTTCGAGGTGATTGCGCGCGTGACGGACATCGCGATGGGCCAGGCGAAGGAGCTGACGGTCGATCTCCCTTCTGGCGAGTACGAGCTCCAGTGCAACACGGTCGAAGAGCTGGCGAACGGGAAGACTGTCGCTCACTACCTCGAAGGCATGCATACCGGCTTCACGGTCTCGTAGGAATCCCGCCCGGGGGTCTACGGCCGCTGCGGTCGTGCCCAGCGCTTCGGGTCATCGTCCGGTCCGGTGTCGGGCACATCCTCAACGGGCGGTTCAAGGCTGCCCCTGGCTTCAGCCGAGGGGGCGAACTGCGCAGGGTCGGCGCCAACGAGAGACGAGAGGCCGGAAGCATTCTCAAGTCCCTCTGCGAGCAGGTCCGGCCGCGGCGCCGCAAACGGGCTGCGCTGCTTCGCCTGGACACGACCCCAGACCTCTGAAGCGTGACCATCGAC
>CAZCDK010000074.1:9045-10336 GCA_964497285.1 uncultured Anaerolineaceae bacterium
GGCTTCCGTTGGCCAACTCCTCGACGCGGGACGCCAGTTCCATCACCAGGCGGTCGTGCGTGCAGGCGACGATCGTGATGCCTTCGGCCCGCGCGAAGTCGCGGAGCATGGTGAAGATGGCGGTGGCTGTCGATGAGTCGAGTTCGCCCGTGGGTTCGTCCGCGAGGATGAGTGACGGCTCCGTCGCGAGGGCGCGCGCGATCGCGACGCGCTGCTGTTCACCGCCGGAGAGCTCGTAGGGACGGTGGTCTGCGCGACGCCCGAGACCGACCATATCCAGCACGCGCCTCGCGCGGCGCACACGCTCGCTGTGCTTGTAGCCGGAGATGCGCAGCGGCAACTCGACGTTTTCCTGTGCAGAAAGCAGCGGCAGCAGGCAGAACGACTGGAAGACGAAGCCGATCCGGTGCCGGCGGAGTCGATTCAGTTCATGCTCGCGCATGGTGTCGACCCGGCGTCCGTCGATCCACACCTCGCCTTCGGTTGGCCGATCGAGCCCCGCAATCACATTCAACAGGGTCGTCTTGCCAGAACCGGAGCGACCGATGAAGGCGACGAACTCTCCGGCCGCAATCGTGAGGCTGACGCCGCGGACGGCCCAGACCTCCTCCGAGCCGAGGTCAAAGCGGCGCGAGACGTTGCGGATGTCGACGGTTGATCCTGGCATCAGCGCGCCGGCCCTTCGCGCCGCGGTCCGCTCTCCGGCAGCACTTCGACGCGGCCTTCGCCCAGCAACACCCTGGCCCGCTCGCGGATGCTCAGGGCCTCAAGATACTCGCGAGGGATCTGCAGCCTTCCCGCCCCGTCGACGAGCACGTATTCCTCGTGCACAACGCCTGTGACGTTGCCGTCGTGCTGGACCCGGCGGAAGATCTCCGTGCTCGTTCTCCCATCGCGGACCGCAACCACGCGGTCGACCCGACCGGCAATGTCCGGGTCGTGGGTGACGACGACGATGGTCACTCCTCGACGCTGATTCAGGTCGCGAAAGACCTCGAACACGAGGTCAGCCGCGACGGCGTCGAGTTCGCCCGTCGGCTCGTCGGCAAGAAGCAGGGGGGGGTTGTTGGCGAGTGCAATCGCGATCGAGACGCGCTGCTGCTCGCCGCCAGAGAGCTGTTGCGGCCGGTGGCCGGCGCGATGCTCGAGGCCGACTTCTTCGAGCAGCTCAGCAGCGCGCTTCCGGGCCGTACCAGCATCGACCCCGGCAAGGACCAGGGGGATCTCCACGTTCTGGACCGCAGTGAGGTAGGGGAGGAGATTCCGGCCCGTCTGCTGCCAGACGAAGCCG
>CAZCDK010000074.1:10346-11899 GCA_964497285.1 uncultured Anaerolineaceae bacterium
GGGAGAGCGCGTTGAGCGCGGCGACGGAGACGGGCGAGCCGCCCTTGCGCCCGATGTTGGTGATAAACGGCACGTCGCCGTCGAGCAGTTTGGCGAGCTCTTCCTTGGACTCGGCGGCAGAGACGAAGCCGACCTGCATGCGCCGGTAGTCGACCATTTCAGCGGCGGACATCGTGAGCAGATCCCGTCCGCCCACGAACGCACGCCCGGCGCTCGGCTGATCGAGCCCGGCGAGGATGTTGAGGAGAGTGCTCTTGCCGGAACCCGAGGCGCCGACAATCGCCATGAACTCGCCCCGTCTCACCTTGAGATCGAGCCCGCGCAGGGCGACAACCTCGAGGTCGCCGCTCTTGTAGATCTTGAAGAGATCCTCGCACTGGATGTAGGGGGCGACCCCGTCTGGCCCGCCGCTTTCCCGATCCGGTGTCATGTGTTCTCCACCTTCACACGCGCTGTTGGCTCTCCGGACTTCACAGCTCCCCAATTCGCAGCGCCCGGTGGACTGCCAACCTCGAATACACGGTCGCAAGTGATGCGATTGTGCCGATGAAGACGGCGGCCAGCAAGCCATCGACAACAGCGACTGCGCCCCAGCTAACGTGCGAAAGGAGCGGCGGCAGCGGGTCGTTTCCGGACTCAGTGACGCCCAGGTAGCTCACCATGAGCCTAGCCAGCGGGAATCCCATCAGGGTCCCGACCACCCCCCCGGAGGCAATGACAAACGCCTGCTCGAACGACACGAGCGCCAGGATCTGACGGCTGGAGAAGCCCATGGTCCGGAGTACGGCGAACTCCAATCCCCGCGCCTGCGCCGCGAGCGCGGCATAGACCGCGAAGCCGAGGGCCGTGAGCGAGAGCACAGCGGCAAACGACAGGAACAGGATTCCCTCCCAGCTGGCCGCGACAAGCGGATCAGAGGCCTGCTCCGCCCGCAGCGCGGCCCGATCAAGCAGGCTCTCGGCTCTTAGGCCGCGGGCCTCCAGCGCTCCCCGATCGAGAGCACCGGGAGGCAATCCCGCGAGCCACGCCTCGTTTGCGAAGACCCCATCGGCAAGCCCGGGCACACGCGAGGCGCCCTGCTGCAGCCATTCGAGGTCCGCAACCAGCAGGTGGCGGCCGATGCCGGGATCATGGGCTGGGAAGAGGTCGAACGTGCCTGCGATCTTCACCGTCATGTACTGGCGGTTCAGGTACAGGCTCAGCTCGTCGCCGGTCTTCGCCTTCGCGCTATCGATGAACGACCGGCTGGCAAGCACGGGGACGGGAACCGCTCCGCCACGCAGGCGGAGTCCGACGATTGTCGGTGCTCCCCGCTGCCGGGTGAATGCGATGCGGGCCGCGAACTCCCCCCGGCGGCCAGTCACCTCTGCCTGGCTTAGTGCTCCCGGCTCGCCGGCGGAGGTCGCCGGGATCCGCGCGGACGACGTCGTGTACTCGGTGGCGAAGCTGTTCTTCGCCTACGGCCTGGGCAACGGCCTGACGTTTCCGCTCGCGGCCGGCGCCACTGCGGTGCTGATGGCCGAACGGCCCACGCCCGCCGCCGCCTTCAAGCG
>CAZCDK010000075.1:0-11723 GCA_964497285.1 uncultured Anaerolineaceae bacterium
CGGACTTCCCGTGTAGTGCGAGTGTCATATCGATTCCTCCGTCTTGTTGGCGACCGCGACCCGCTGATGGGTGCGGGTGATGGTGGCGTTTTGGGCGCCTGGCGCCGTGTGTCCGGGTTGCCGGGCAGGGGACGGCCCTGTCTTCGGGTGGCTCATGGGGTTGGTTCCCCGGGCCGGCCGGGGCTCAATCCCCGGGATTCCGCACCCGGCCCGCTCGCTCCTCTGACCAGGAACTCCGGCTGGTGCCCGTTGCGTCTTCTCCCCGCGGAGAGAAGGGTATTGCCCGCCGCGGTTGTCCTCATGCGGCTCATTCATCCTTGCCTGTCTTCCACCCGACTGACCAGAAGGTGGCTGATAGGTGCTTTCACCGTGAACAGTAGGTGTTTTCCCGGTGAACATTAGTGGTTTTGCGAGCGCGAAGCAATGACCTGCATTCGATGAGTGCATAAGAAATCCGTAGGAGACGGATGGATGGGGGGAAGGAAGGATGCGGGGTGGAGGAGGCCGGTGGCGCCAAGGAAGCCGCAGGATGGAACCTGCGGCTTCCGATCGCTCCACTGGCACTGCGCTGGTCCGCTCCAGCAAAGACAGCATGGGGCGTGGAGCTTCTAGCGGAATCCAACGAGTGATGTACGGCCGTCCGTACATCGTTTCGCGGCCATGGCCGGGCCGTGCTAGAGGATGCCGGCGTCGCGCGCGGCGACAATCGCCTGGACCTTCCCGGACACGCCCAGCTTGTCGTAGACGCGGTGCACGAGAGTCTGGGCGGTCGGGAACCTGATGCCGAGGGTCTCGGCGATGTCTTTGTAGGCGAGCCCGCGGGCGAGAAGGCCCAGGACCTCGGCTTCGCGCGGGGTGAGCCGGGCGAGCGGGGCCAGGCCCCTGGCGGCCGCAATCGACTGACTCACCGCGTAGGCGTGGGGCGCCGGGTCGACGCCTGCGCGGCGGAGGGTGGCCCAGCCATCGCGCCGGAGCTTCGCAAAGTCTGCGGCGCGGATGGGCAGGCTGAAATGCACATGCACCTCGGCGAGTTGGACTCGTGCGAGTGCCGACTCGACAAGGTATCCGGCGTCATCGGCCCAGGTCACGGCGCGTTCGAGCCAGCGGCGGGCCTTGCGGGCGTCACCGGCGCGCGCAGCGAGCAATCCCTGCAGCCGGGCGCGCGAGACCGGCCACTCGATGGACGTCTGCACCCAGGGCGGGACGGAGTGGTCGAACCATTCGAGCCAGCGCACGGCGCCGGGCTGGGAACCGCCGTAGGCGAGCGCCTCGGCGCCTGCCAGCGTGGCCCCGAGATCGCCCAGTTGCGGGCGTCCCGGGAGGCTGGTTTCGACGGGGGTGGTCCCGGCGCCCGCGTGAGCGGAGGTGCAAGCCCGGAACGCCGCAGTCACGGCAGCCCGGGCGGGGCCCTGGTGATCGTGTGCCCTGTCGATGTGGGCCAGGGCCAGGTCGGCGGCGCCCCAATCGCGCCGCAACAGGGAGGCGCGGAGGGCGAGCGCGCTCAGCCTTCGAGCGGCCATCCAGTTGGCGGCGACTTTGCCGGCGGCTGTTGGTTCGGCGGTGGCATCGGTGACCGCGATGTCGGCGGCATCGAAGGCGGTGGCGTCGGCTTCGCGGTAGCGGTGCCCGGCGGCCTGCGATTCGAAGCGGAGCTCGCGGATCCAGGGACGAGCGCGGGCTCGCTCGCCCATCGCGAAGAGATGGGGGATGTGCCAGCTCATGAGGAAGAGGGGGCTCCAGTCGGGGGCGCCTCGCCGGGCCTCACCGATGAGGTCCTCCATGGCGGTGTGGTCCTGGTCGACAAGGGCGAGGCATCGCACCGTGGCGCAGGAGACGCGCGTCCGGAAGATGGCGGCCCGCGAATCCGCGCGTGCTAATGCCTCTTCGGCCATACGGACAGCGGCGAGGGCGCCATCCAGGTCACCTCGGGTTACGAGCATGGTGGCGCGCAACCCACCGAGCATGGCCACAGCGTTCGCGTTGCCCTGTCCGAGGGTGAGCGCGTGTTCGATCTCCCAGAGGGCCTCTTCGAACCGTTGCTGGGCGTCGAGATAGCCGCCCACGGTCTGCACCATGGTGGCGAGGCCTTCGAAGTCGTTGCGCTTGTAGGCTTCGCGCAGCCCGCGTTCGACTTTCTCGCGCCAGCCCTCCGGGCCGGCGTCGCCGGCCTGGCGAAGGTCGATGAGCACCTGGTTCGCATAGGCGGCGATGTCGCCAATGGGCCGATTGGCATCGCCGGGTTGGTCGCTCACGCCTGCAACGAATGGCGAGTCTGACACGAGTCCTCCGATCCGTGTACGCGAGAGCGTACATCGTCCGGTGGCTGATCGCGCGCGTCCAGACAGGGAAACTACGGTCGTAGGCCGTGAGCGGAGGTCTCAGGAGGAAGCGATGACTTACATAGGCTGCCGACCAGCTGTCGAATCGTTGACGGTGCTCTTTGCCGAGCCAGCGATTGCGGCCCGGCTACGCGAGCTTCACGCCGCGCGCGCCGAGGCTGCAGCATTCATCGAGGCGCTGACCGCGTCCGCCACGCCCGAGATCGCTGCCACGATCCGCATGGAGTTCGCGGAACTCCCCTCGGTGACGGCCTTCGCGATCATCGAGGCGTGGGCGATGGCCGATGGGGCCGGGAAACGGTTCGAGCTGGTTTCGGCTCCGCCCGAGCACCCGCTCGACTTCGCCCGCCACTCGCGGGTGCGAATCGCGATCGACGCCGAAGAAGACTGCGTTCGCGTGAGCCTGAGCCACGTGCCGACGCGGCACGCGGCCTGGTATGCGCCGCGTGTGCTGGCGGCCGTGGGCAGCTGAGCGATCGGGGCCGGCTGCTATAGATGCAGGAGGCCCCGGCGGGCAGCAATCATCACGGCCTCTGCGCGGCTTGCCGCTCCCAGCTTGTCGAGCACGGAGGCGACGTGAAACTTCGCCGTGTGTTCGCTGATACCCAATCGGAGCGCGATGGCTTTGTTGGGCAGGCCTGACGCGACCAGGGGAAGGACGTCGAGTTCGCGGGGTGTCAGCACGGCGGGTTCGCTGCCGTCCCCGAGGCCGCCGAGCCGCGGGGCAAATGCCCGGATCGCGACTGAGGGGTCGACGACCACGAGGCCGGTCGCGACCGCCTGGACGGCGGCCTGGATTTCGGCTGCCGTGCACTCGTGCAAGAGGAGCGCCCGGGCCGAAAGCCCCGGCAGGCTCAGCGAGTGGAAGTCCTCGGACTCCCGGGCGAAGAGCACGGCCGGCGTTTGGCCCATCTCCTTTTCGAGCCATTCGAGGGTGAGGCGCGGCTCGTCCCCGAGGTCCACGACGACGACATCGGGGCGATCGGCGGGATCGATGCTGCTCCCGGGCCACTTCTCCGCCCGGACCTCGATGCCGATGGCCCCGGCGAGCATGGATCGCAGCCCCGCGCGCACGGCCGGATAGGCGGACACGACAAGGACCGCCAGGGGCGCTGCTCGCTCGCATGGCGTGCCTGGGAATGCATTGCCGGTCTCTTCCCCGGTCATGGGCTCGCGATCCCTCCCGGTCCATCGTGCGGGAGCGGCCGGGGCGCGAACAGGGGGTTGGGGAATCGGTGTGGCGGCGGCCATGATGCGCCTACTCGCGCTCCCCGACGGTGATTGTCAACTCGAGCGGCTCGCCTCCACGAAGCACGGTAACCGGTGTTTCCTTGCCGATGCTGTCGGGCCCGAGGAGGGCCTGAAGGTCGCCGGTGTCGAGCAGGCTCGACCCGGACATACGGGCGAGGATGTCCCCGAGGAGGAGGCCGCCGCGCTCGGCGGGGCTCCCGGGCTCGACGCCAACGACGAGCAACGCCGTTGCCTGGGCATCCAGCTTCGCGGCCTGAGCTGCTGGCAGGCGAGCGGGTTGACTCCCGATGCCAAGGTAGCCGCGCCGAATGCGGCCACCCCGGAGAAGGGTCTCCACAACCCTGGCGACCGAAGCAGCGGGGATCGTCAGTCCCGCTCCCCGCCCCAGTGCGGAGCTGTTCATCCCCAGCGCTCGGCCCGCGGTGCCGACGCGCGGGGCGCCAGGGAGTCCGGGAAAGAACGTCGCATCGGTCTGAATGTAGCCGTCCATCTCGGTGCCAGTGGAGGTGCGCCACGGTCCTCCGAGCGCGCCCACCACGCCCAGCGATGCCATCGCACCGCCCGTAGAGGGCCGTCCGATGGCCAGGGCGAGGTGCCCGACCCGCGGCTTGTCGACACCGGGCCATTCGATCGGAGCGAGGCTGCCCTCGATACGCAGGACGGCGATATCGGAGCCAGGGTCGCGGCCGGCAAGCTTCGCCGTCGTTTCGGTTCCGTCCGGCATCCCGATGCGGATGTTGTCGTCGCGCTCGGCGCCATGGTTCGAAGTCACGACGACGCCGTCGGCCGTCCAGGCGATCCCGCTGGCAGGCAGGCGGCGGCGCGCGAACACGGTGACGGTCGAGGCAGAGGCGCGGTCGACCGCTGCGGCCAGCTGGTCCGAAATGCCCCCGATCAGGTTCGATCCTTCTACAGTGCCCATGATCACATCTCCTTTGCCGCCTGGTGGCGCGAATCCAGCGTGCCGCCGGGGCCGCGCCCGCACATCAGCCGATCGGGCAGGGCGGGCACCGCCTGGATGGCCAGTTCAAAGCAGGATGTGACATCTGTCATAGAACAAACACTCGGACCCCTATAGAAATAACGGAAGCAGGGGTTTTCCCCATTGAGAACCCACGCCGGGGCCCCGAGAGTTGAATGGACGGCGTCGTTCGGATGCGTCAGTCGGGGCAGTGAGGGGTCAGTGGCGGTTCGTTACCACCAGGAACTTCGGTCTGATCGGCTCGCCTTCTACGGCGCGCGCTACCTTGCCCACGCGGGCCAGAGCCTCTACCTCATGGCTCTGCTGATCGCCGCTGGCTCGGGGGCCTCCATCGCGCTCGGTTTGAGTAGCGTGATGGCGGCGACGATGGCGGCGCCGATCGTCTTCGGGCTGCTCGCCGGTGGCCTTGCCGACCGCCTTGGTCCGGGTCGCGGGTACCGGTTGGGCGCGATGGCCCGGCTCGCGGTCATCACCGGCGGCCTCTTCGTTGTGGGCCATTCCGGGTGGGTGTGGATGGTGGCGTTCTCCTATTCGGCGGTTTCCCAGCTCTACTCGCCTTCAGAACTGGCGCTTGTGCCGATCATCCAACGCGACGCCCCGGCGCGGGCCCACACGCTTCTTGTGACCTTCCAGTATGCCGGGCAAGCGACCGGTGCCCTGGTGCTCATGCCGATCCTCTTCTTTGCGGGGGGCGTGACGGCTGTCCTGGCGGGGGGGGCCGCCGTCTACGTCCTCGTCGTCGCGCTCACGTTCGTTGTGGCTTCACGGACGCGTGACCAGGAGGAGGAATACCGCGCACCGGCACGGCGCGCGTTCTCTTTCCGCGAAACGACATCGTTCTTTGCGCGCGAGCCGCGCGCAACCTATGCCGTGGGGCTCCTTTCGTTCATGGACATGGCCACGAAGTGCGCGGCGATCGCGTTGCCGATCTACCTGGTGCGCGACCTCGATCTGAGCCGGCCGGGCGTGGCGGCGATCGCCATTCCGGGAGTGATCGGGGTCCTGCTGGGACTGCTCTGGGTTGGCCGCAGCTTCTCTCTCGCAGATGCCCCGCGGGTGATGCGGTTGACGCTACTGGGCACGGTCGTTTCGGTGCTGGCGCTCGCAGCCCTCGACCACGGCCTTGGATTGGCCAACCTGGCGTGGCGGGCTTCGATCATCCCGCACGCCGAGGTGGGCATTGACTCAAGCGTCTTCGTGGCGGTCCCTGTTGCGTTGCTGCTCGGGATCTGCGTGGCGGTGGCGCCGATCGGAGCGCGCGCCGTTCTTTCGGCGACTGCCCCGCATGGGCAGCAGGCGCGCGTCTTCGCCTCGCAGGCGATGCTCACCGAGATCCTCATTATCCTGCCGCTCCTCATGGCGGGGTTCGGTACAGAGTTGGCCGGTCCCCGGGTGACATTCGGCTTTGTGGCGGCAGTCGGTGTTGTGGTGATGTTCGTTCTCGAGGTGCTGGTGGCTCCCGCCCCTGTTTCGGCCCCGATCCCGGTCCCGGCTGAAGTCGTCATCTCCTGATCCATCACCGGTTTCCGCCGTTTGCCCCCGAACCTCTAGGCGGCACTGAGGCAATCTGCGAAGCTCCCCGCGAGAACAGCACGCGAGGGATGCATTGGCCGGCGGCACGAGTTCGGCATCGAGCTGGTTCAGGCTCGCCCGGGCTGAGCAATGCCGAACACGTGATCGATCTTGAACGCCGCCTCGGCCTGTATCGCGAGATCGAACTCCAGAACCGGATTGCCGATCACCACTGGCTCGTGACGCTGGTGAACTGGATCTACATCTGGGGACACTGGCCGGTGATCGGCGTTTCCGCTGGCTGGCTCTACTTGCGCCGACCCCCGACCTATGTGTTGCTGCGAAACGCATTCCTGGTCTCGGGCGGCATCGGGTTGGTCGTCTTCGTCACGTTCCCGGTGGCTCCGCCTCGGCTGGCGTGCATCGAGATCCTGGACACGGTGACCCTGCACTCGGAGGCCTACCGGGTTCTCCAACCCCCTGCTTTCGTGAACCAGTACGCGGCCATGCCCAGCTTGCATTTCGGCTGGGACTTGTTGATCGGCGGTGGCGTCGCCTACGAGTGCCGGGTGTTCGTTCTCCGGATCGCGGCGGCAGTCCTGCCCGTGGCCATGGCCCTCGCCGTTGTCCTGACTGCGAACCACTTCATCATCGATGCTGTGGCGGGCGGCGCCCTCGCGCTGTTCGGCCTTGCGGTTGCCTGGTGGCTGCGACGGCTGATCGCGCAACTCCCGGCAAACTGGCGCTTCCTCCGCCGCTGGACGGGCCTCGCGGGAACCACGTGAACGGCTCCTGGCCCGCGGTCATCGCGCATCGTGCCGGCAACGACCTCGCAAGCCTGCGCGCCGCCGAAGAGGCCGGAGCCGATGTTGTTGAAGCCGACGTCTGGTATTCCCGCGGTTCGATCGAGGTTCGGCATCTCAAGACGATGGGCCCGGTGCCACTCCTCTGGGACCGCTGGAAGCTGGCGAGTGCCGGTGCCCCGCGCTTCTTCCTCGACCAACTCCTGGCCGCCGCGCGCCCCGAGACGCACTTCATGCTCGATCTGAAGGGCAACGACCGTCGCCTTCCCTCGGCGCTGGTCGAGGCCGTGGCCACGTCGGGCCGCGAAAGCGCTCTCACGGTGTGTTCGCAGAGCTGGGACCTCCTGGACCACTTCCGCGACCTCCCTGGCGTCAGAGTGGCGCATTCCGTTGGGAGTCCGGGCCAGCTCGCCCGGGTGATGGAACGCCTCACCTGGCACGATCGCCACGTCGTCTCGGTCCACTTCAGGTTGCTGAACCCAGGGGCAGTTGAGGGGCTGAGACAGCGGGCGAACGCCATCATCACGTGGCCCATCAACACGCCCGGACGACTCCGGACGATCCGTGCCTGGGGCCTGGATGGCTTCACAAGCGACAATCTCGGCCTGATTCGAGACTATGTGGCGCAGCGGATGGCGGCCGGGATCCCGAGGGACTGAGCACGCCGTGGGTGTTCTGCCAGCCACCATTCACGTTCGCGTTGACGTTAGAGTAAGCTTCCCCTGCCTCACCAACATTCAGAAGGAAAGGATCGAACTCACATGCCCGGGAAGCTTGAAGGCAAGACCGCCATCATTACCGGCGCCGGCCGGGGTATCGGCCGGGGGATCGCACTCCTGTATGCGGCCGAAGGCGCTCGAGTGATCGTCAACGACCTCGGCGTCTCCGTTGCCGGAGAAGGGGCGGACAACACGCCTGCCCAGCAGGTGGTGAACGAGATCAAGGCCAACGGCGGCCAGGCCATCGCAAACTATGCCGACGTTGCCGACATGGACCAGGCCGAGAACCTCGTCCGCCAGGCTCTGAACGAATGGGGCCAACTCGACATCCTTGTGAATGTCGCCGGCATCCTGCGGGACCGGATGGTCTTCAACATGACCGAAGAGGATTGGGACGCGGTCGTGCGGGTACACATGAAGGGTACGTTCGCCACGACGCGCTTCGCGTCTCTCCATTGGCGTCAGCGCCGCGAAGGCGGACGGCTCATCAACTTCACCTCGGGCTCGGGCCTCTTTGGTGCCCCTGGCCAGCCCAACTACGCCGCGGCGAAGATGGGGATCTGGGGCTTCACCCTCAGCTGCGCCCGGGCTCTTGGCCGCTACGGCATCACCGCCAACTCGATTGCGCCCGGTGCGGCGACGCGCATGACGGACACCGTCCCGGACGAGCGCCGCGCCGGCGGCGGTGGTGCGGTCGTGAATGCGGCGTCGGCGGAAGGCACGGAGCGTGACCCGGCCAACATCGCCCCGACGTGCCTCTACCTCGCCAGCAACGAGGGCGGCTGGATCACGGGGAAGTGCTTTGGCGTGGCCGGGTATCGCGTGACGCTCTACAACAACATCGCCCCGCAGGTCGTGCTGCAAGGGAATGCGCCGTGGAATACGGCCGATCTCTTTGCCCGGTTCCCGCAGGCCTTTGGCCAGGCGATTCCCGAATCCGAGCGGCCCAAGCCGCCTCAACCCGCGGCCGGGTAGCGGCAACAACGCAGGCCAGCGGGCAGGGACGTCCTGGCTCCTGCCCGCTGGCTCACGGTTCAGATACCGTTCGCGGCCGCTGAGGCCAGGAACGCGTACGTGCGCTCCTCCGCCGCCGGGTCGCCATCGACGGGAAACAAGGCCCCGCCGAGATCGGTGACGCCGATTCCAGCCAGGCGCTGGAGTTGGGCCCGGACTTCTGGTTCACTTCCGATGATCGCGACACCCGACGGCTCTGCCGCTCCCTCCCGGTCCAGTGCCGCCCGGTACGACGGCATCGCGCCGTAGCCGGCGAACACCTTCGCGGCGCTGGCCCTTGCGGCATCCGTGGCGGCGGTGATGGCAATCGGGAACCCCGCAACGATGCGGGGCGCCTTCCTCCCGGCGGCTCTGGCCGCGGACGTGATGATGGGGACGGCCACTTCTTCCAGGTATTTCGGGCCGCCCATCCAGGTCCCAGTCCCGTCCGCCATCCGCCCGGCGAGCGCCAGCATCTGGGGCCCCAGGGCGGCCACGACGACGCCGGGCGGCGTCGCCGCCGGGACGTTCAGTCGCGCCGAGACGCGGTACTCATCGCCCCGGAACTGGACCGGCTTACCTTCGAGCAACGGCATGAGCACGGACAGGTACTCGCGCATGTGACGCAGCGGCTTCGAGTAGTCCAGCCCGAGGACGTTCTCGATGAACACGCGGTGGCTGAGTCCGATCCCGAGGGTGAACCGTCCACCAGTCGCAGCCGCGGCGGTGAGTGCCTGCTGGGCCATGACGGTGGGGTGCCGTGGATACGTTGGCACGACGAATGACCCGAGCTCTATTCGCGACGTTGCCTGGCCCGCAAGGGCGAGCGCGATGATCGCGTCGTTCCCGAAGATGTGCGTCAGCCACACAGAGGCGAATCCGGCTGCTTCCGCACTCCGGCACCGCTCGACCACAGCCGCGAGGCTCCCGTCCTCGGTGGCGACCACCCCGAAACTGATTCCTACGCGCACGGCGGGCCTCCCTGGCTGTTGACCGGAGCTATCGTACCCGCAGTTGCGAGAGCGCGTTTGGCGCCCGCGCGCGCCTCGCTCCGCGCAGAAGCGAGGCCGGATGACCCCGGCCGCAGGTGGTGGCCAGGGCCGCTGGTGGTTCCACCGCGCGGCGAACCTCCTAAGATGGAACCCAGTACCCAGGGCGCGACCGCCACAAGCCGCGCAGAGGCCCGCCAGATGACACCATCCGTCGAACAGCTCATTGGCCGTGTGACCAAGCCCGCCCGCTACTCCGGGGGTGAGTGGAACAGCGTCACGAGGGCCTGGGAAGACATGTCCGTCCGGATCGCCCTCTGCTTCCCGGATGTCTACGACATCGGCATGTCAAACATGGGACTGGGTATTCTCTACGACATCCTCAACCGCGTGGATGGCGTTGCTTGCGAACGGGCCTACGCTCCATGGGAGGACATGGAGGCGGAGCTTCGCCGTGAGGGCGTCGCGCTCTGGAGCCTTGAGAGCCGCCGGCCTTTGCGGGACTTCGACGTCGTGGGCTTCACGCTCCAGTACGAGATGACCTACACGAACGTGCTCAACATGCTCGAACTTGGGGGCATCCCGCCGCGGGCGGGCGAGCGCAGGGAGGACGACCCGATCGTAATTGCCGGCGGCAGCGGCTGCCTCAATCCCGAGCCCATGGCTGCCTTCGTAGATGCGTTCTTCCTCGGCGAAGGCGAGGAAGCGGTCGTGGACCTGGCGGACGCGGTGCGCGGATGGAGGCGGTCCGGCGCATCCCGCGCCGCGCGGCTGCGCAGCTTGCTCGCGATCCCGGGCGTCTATGTGCCGTCGTTCTACCGGCCGGAGTGGGACGATGCAGGGCACTTCCGGGCGCTGGAGCCGCTGGTTGCAGACGCGCCTGCGATCATCCAGCGGCGGGTCCTGGAAACGCTGGCGCCCCCGCTTGTGCGTCCCATTGTCCCGTTTCTCCAGACTGTCCACGACCGCGCCGTGGTCGAGATCCAGCGCGGCTGCACCCAGGGCTGCCGGTTCTGCCAGGCCGGCATGATCTACCGCCCGGCGCGCGAACGTTCGATCGAGGAGGTCGTGGAAGCGGCGCGCCAGCTCCTGGCCAACACGGGATACGATGAACTCTCACTCCTCTCGCTTAGCACGACGGACCACAGCCAAATCGTGCCGATGGTCAACGAACTGACCTCTTCCTTCGACAATCTCAGGATTGGCATCCCGAGCACGCGCATCGACAGCTTCTCCGTCGACGTCGCCGACGCGGTGGCGAAGGGCAAGCGGCACACCCTCACATTGGCGCCGGAAGCTGGCACACAGCGCCTGCGCAATGTCATCAACAAGCTTGTGAGTGAGGACGATCTCCTTGAGGCGGCCGACAATGCCTTCGCTCGCGGTTGGACGGGAATCAAGTTGTACTTCATGGTCGGGCTTCCCACCGAGACCATGGAAGACGTCGCGGGCATCGTGGAGATGGGTCAGAAGGTCCGGGCGATCGGGCGAAAGCACGCCGGCAACCGTGCGCGGGTGCGGGTGAGCACGAGCAACCTGGTGCCGAAGCCACACACGCCGTTTCAGTGGGCTCGCCAGGAAACCGGCGCCGAACTTGAGCCCAAGCACCAGCTCCTTCGGGACGGCTGCCGGGCTGCGAAGCTCGACTTCAGCTGGAATGACTCTCGCGACAGCGTTGTCGAAGCAGTCCTCAGTCGCGGCGACCGCCGGGCCGGCGAGGCGATCTACGGGGCATGGCGGCGCGGAGCGAAGTTCGACGCGTGGGGCGAGTACTTCAGCGGGCAGCGCTGGGACGAGGCCTTCGCGGCCGCCGGGGTCGACGCCTCCTGGTACGCCCACCGGGAATGGGAGGCGAAGGAGCCCCTTCCCTGGGACCACATCGACTCGGGTGTAACGAAGGCGTATCTGCGAGGACAGTGGAACGACGTTGTCTCGGGCAAGACGGTCCCCGACTGCCACCACGGCGGTTGCAACGTGTGCGGCATGCAAGACTACCCGGTGGCCGGCTACGTGACGAAACTGGGCTTGCTCGTGGATGAGCGACGCGGGGGACGAAAGGCGCCCTGACCACCCAACGCCTCCTAGCCGGTGTCCAACGCGCGGCGCACAGCGCGCGTCAGGGTGTCGTACGAATA
>CAZCDK010000076.1:0-3705 GCA_964497285.1 uncultured Anaerolineaceae bacterium
CGCGGGCCAGTTCGAGGATGCGGGCGCGGGCAGCCTCGGGCGTCACGGATCCACGTCACACCATCGTCGCGACGCTGGCAAGGAATCCGGCTTGTCTGCCGCGTCCGGGCGGGCTACGGTTCGGCGCATCCCTGTGCGAGGACCGGCGCCATGACCGAGACCCTGAGCCGCGAGTTTCCACCGATTTTCGATGGCCACGAGGACTTCATCACCCAGGTGCGGATGCGGACCCGGGGCTTCCCACCCAAGCCCCCACGCGATTTCCTGGCGGAATCAGAGGAAGGCCACGTGGATGTGCCCCGGGCCATGCGCGGCGGCCTGGGCGGCTGTTTCACTTCGATCTACCTCTCGGACGAGCGGGCGGAGATGAACGCCACCGGCTTCGCGATGCAGCAGTTGGACGACGTCTTCCGGATCGCGGACCGCTCGGAGGGCCGATTCCGGGTTTGCCGGACCGTGGACGAGGTGCGCCGGGCGTTCGCCGACAGCGCCTTCGCCTCCGTGATTATGTTCGAGGGAGCCGACCCGATCTCGTGGAGCCTGAAGGAACTGCGGGTGTTCTGCGAAGCGGGCCTGCGCTGCCTGGCGCCGACCTGGAGCCGGTCGACGATCTTCGCGCACGGCGTCTCCTTCGGCGACTCGCTCCCGGAGACGGGACTGACGGAAATCGGGCGCAGGCTCGTGGCCGAGTGCAACCGGCTGGGGATCATCCTCGACGTGTCGCACATAAACCCGGCAGGGTTCTGGGATATGATCCGCGAGTCGAAACAGCCCATCATCGCCTCGCACTCCAACGTGAAGGCGGTCAGCCCCCACGTTCGCAATCTCGACGACGACCAGGTGCGGGCGATCGCGGAGAAGGGCGGCACCATCGGCATCAACTTCGCCAACATCTTCCTGCGGCCCGACATGAAGCACGACGCCGACGTGCCGGTGGAGGTCATCGTCCGCCACTTCGACCACATCGTGAACCTGGTGGGCGACGAGCACGTCTCCTTCGGCACCGACTTCGATGGCACCGACGTCCCCGACGTGGTGAAGGACGCGACGGGCCTGCCCGTGGTGCTGCGGGCGCTGAAGGCGCGCGGTTACTCCGACGCGAGCCTCGAACGCATCTGCAACGGGAACTTCCTCCGGGTGGCGGCGGCGGTGTGGCGGTAGGGCACGCGCAGGATCAGAAAGCGAGCTCGATGCGCCGGAATTGCTCGAGGTAGCGCCCGTCCTCGGCCTTCCAGCGTTCGCGCACGAAGGTGATGAAGTCTTCGCGGTCGGCGAACTGCGTGATGTGGGCCGTGAGGGCATGGATCTTGGCATCGACAGCGGTGGTGATGTCGACGTCGAAATTGGGGTGATTCGAGCCCCAGAGCAGCACTTCGCGCACCTTGTGCGGCTCCAGCCCCTCGGCCAGGTGGCCGGGGAAGTTCAGGTGGTCGCGCGCGGTCGGGTAGACGGCGTCAAGGGCGGCGGTCCCGGCGGCGCGATGGTCGGGGTGGTTGATGAAGCTGTCGCGCACGATGATGTCGGTCGGGTCGTGCGTGAGGACGGTGTGCGGCCGCAAGCGCCGGATGTACCGCACGAGCTGTTCGAGGAACGTCCGGTCATAGGTGAGCTCGCCGTCTTCGTTGTCGAGGAAGTGCACGCCGGTCACACCCATGCGGCGGCATGCTTCCCGCTGCTCGTCCCGCCGGAGCGCGATCAGGCGCTCGCGAATCATGGTGCGGTCAGCCGTTCCCTTGGCGCCGTTCGTGCAGACGAGGAAGTGGATCGTCCAGCCGCGCCTGGCCAGCTGCGAGACGTAGCCGGCGCAGCCGAAATCGCCATCGTCGGGATGAGCGGCGACGACCAGCGCGACGCGGGGCTCTTCGGAAACCGTCATGAATGGGCAACCTGCCGGGGTCGAGTGTTCCGTCTATCCTGCCGGGCCAGAAGACGACCCGGCAAATCCCCGTCCGAACCGAACAGATGCGCGGAATATCTGTTCCGAACAACCTTGACGATAAGCGAAGTGCATCGTTAAAGTAGTGGCGAACATCCGTTCGCAGAGGACCCCGCATGAAGGAACTCTCAGACAAGCAGGCTCAAATCCTGCAATTCCTGCAGGACTTCGTGGAGGAGAAGGACTACCCGCCCAGCATCCGCGACATCCAGGATGGCTGCGGAATCAGCAGCACCTCCGTCGTGGACTACAACCTCCGCAAGCTCGAGGAGAAGAGCTTCATCCGGCGCGACCGCGAGGTTTCGCGCGGGATCGAGATCCTTGGTGCTCGCGGCCGGCGGTTGCGTGTCATCGAAGTGCCGGTGCTGGGCGCAATCGCCGCCGGACAGCCGATCCCTGTCCCCACCAGCGACCGCTGGGCCGCCGACGTGACCGACACTGTGACCGTGACCGAAGACATGGTGCGCGGCCGGCGCAATGTCTTCGCGCTCCGCGTCAAGGGCGAGTCGATGATCGAAGACCTCATCGACGACGGCGACATCGTCTTCCTCGAACCGGCGCAGTCGGCGCAGAACGGCGAGAAGGTTGCTGTCTGGCTCAAGGACCGCGGGGAGGTGACCTTGAAGCGCTTCTATCACGAAGGCGCGCGGGTACGGCTCCAGCCCGCCAACAGCACGATGCAGCCGATCTACACCACTCCCGAGAACGTGGAGATCCAGGGGAAGTTCATCACGTCCATCCGCCCCAGCGACTGACCGGTTTCGCATTGACTAGCGGCGAGGGGTTACCGGGGCAGCGAGCGCGGCGAGCCGCGTGACAAGCAGGTCGAAGGCGAGGTCCTCGTCGACTTCGCCGAGCTTGACGGAACGATCGGTCTCGACAATGGCTGCATAGGCGGCGCGCAGGCCTCGGGGACCGAGGCGGCGGGCGCGCGCAATCGCCCGATCGCGCAGGTTCGGCCAGGGCCGGTTGATAGCCCGACCGATTTCCTCGGCGCTCGCCCCGTCTTCGAGCAGGTCAATCACCGTCGCAATTGTCCTGTACCCATCGATCAGGAGCCCGAGCAACCCCTGCGTGCTCTCGCCTTCGCGCCGCCGGATGGCAAGCGCAGTGAACGCCTTCCGCAAGTCGCCATCCATGACGCCGTCAGTAAAATCGAAGACCGTGGCATCGCGGTCTCCGGCCGAGACGGCGGCGACATCGTCGATGGTGACTTCCCTGCCCATGCTGTAGAGGGCGAGCTTGTCGAGCTCGTTGGCAATCGCAATGGTGTCGCTCTGGAGGAGCGCGGCGAGCAGCAAGGCAGGGTCTGTCTCGCGGGGGCGGTCGCTGCCTTCGACGACGCGCTCCCGGGATGCGCCGGCGCGGAACCGGATTCCGCGCGCCGCCGCTTCATCGCGGATGTAGCGGATGAGCGGCTCCCCCTTGATCTCGGGGAACTCCTCGACGACGACGTTCCTGGTGCGCTTCAGGCGCTCGATGAGGGTGTTGCGGCGTGTTGCACCGCCAATGATGACGATTACCGACGACTCGGGAATCCCTGCTTCGAAGGCCGAAAGGAGCGGGGCCAGGGCCTCGGGCGAATTGGGCGTGTTCTGGAGGCGCTCCAATTCCTCCGCCTCGCGCGCCACGAGGGCCAAGTGGCCCTCGCTCAGGCCCTTCCGGACGCCCTCCATCTTCTCGGAGAACGCCCGGTCCTTGGCGGCCTGCCAACCGGGGTCGGGGGACAGGACCAGGCCCGCGCGGTGGGGGTTTTCCAGGAGGCGCTC
>CAZCDK010000076.1:3715-4100 GCA_964497285.1 uncultured Anaerolineaceae bacterium
GTGACTGGCGCCCGTCGCCCCGGGGCTCGAAACGGTCGAGGAGCCCATCAACCAGGACAAGCCGTTTGGGCGCCAGAAATGGGGGCATCATCGCGGGCCCAACGATGTCGTTCGGCTTCGCGTCGCGCCCGTCGATCGACACGAGGTTTGTGGTGAGCATGCCGGTGCCGCCGTCGGCCTCGTCCTTGAGTTGCTGCAATCTTCGTCGGATACCCAGTTGATCAGCGCCGTAGAGGACGACAATCACAGTAGGCGACCTCCCTTGCGGGGAGGGCCCGTCGCGGCCAGGTGAGACGGAGGCTGCTGCATGCGAACGAAATACTACTGCCCGGGGGCCGGGGCGTCAGTCGCCGGCGAAACAGGCCTGGATGGCGAGTGCAGTCTC
>CAZCDK010000076.1:4110-11651 GCA_964497285.1 uncultured Anaerolineaceae bacterium
GGAGGAAGCGGAAGAACCCCGCGATGCTCGTGACCAGCCGGACATCGCGCTGGGCCGGGCCCTGGCGGCTGGGATGCATGTGGCCATCGTGGATATCGAATGTCCAAGTATTGCAGTCGACGCAGTCGGAGATCTCCAGCACCATGCTTGCGCAGAGATCGCCGGCCCGCTCCGGGTTGAACGAGAACGTGGGAATCACACGGACAACAAAATCCGCCGTGACAGTCGTCCCGACGGATTCCTCGCTGAAGGGGTTCAGATACTGACGGCCCCAACCGATCAGCGCAAGCAGAACGGGGCGAACGGCCCAGCCCTTGTCGGTGAGTGTGTAGTCCACCCGGGGCGGGAGGCCGCGTTGGTAGTGACGCTCGGCCAAGCCGTACGCTTCGAGCCGCTTCAGGCGGTCGGAGAGCACGTTCGGGGACATGCCCTGGCAACTATCGAGGATATCGGAGTAGCGGGGGAGGCCGGCCATCAGGTCGCGGAGGATAAGGAGGGTCCAGCGGTCGCCCAGGACGTCGAGGGTCTGGGCGATGAGACAGGGGTGGTTGTAGGAGCTCTTGCGGGAAGCGTCAGCTTCGATTCGTTGCGTCATGCAGCCACCCATCCAGCCGTCTTTACGAAAAGTTTGGCAAATAGCACCAAGACTATTGACTTCATAGTGACCGGTGCTAGAATACCGGTGAAGTCGACACTAGCAAAGGGCTAGTGGCGTCACTACGGCCACTCAAGCGTAGCTGACACCAGCCCAGCCGGTCAACAACGGGAGGCACACCATGGCACAGACAACGACGAGGCCGCAGCCGGCCGCCGGGGCGGACCACTTCCATCGCTGGGCGATCGAGGAGCCCAATGGGCCCACGAGCGCAGGCGTGTGCAAGGTTTGCGGCACTACGAAGCAATTCAAGAACTGGCTCTCGGACATGGACTTCATCACCAACGAAGAGCACAGGACCGCAGCCTAGGCAGATTGCCGAGGACGTTGTCCGGCGAGCCCTCTCCCGCCGGACACAAGAGAACCGCCGGCGCCCTTCCCTCAGGTGGCGCCGGCGGTTCTCGCGCTTTCCGGAGTGCGGCGACAGGATTCAGCGCCGGACCGTGAGCCCTCCATCGACCGGGATGAGAGCACCGGAAACGTAGGACGCCGCGTCTGACGCCAGAAAGGCAGCGACCGCGGCCACCTCCCAGGCCGTTCCGAACCGCCGCAACGGCACCTGCCTCAGGTTCGCATCGCGCACCGCGTCGTTCTCCCACGCGGGAGCGACCAGCGGCGTGTCGATGTAGCCCGGGAGAATGGCATTGACGCGGATGTTATGGCGTGCGAGCCACCCGGCGAGCATGAGCGTGAACGAGTTCACAGCCCCTTTCGTCGTGCCATAGGCCACGCCGGGGAAGCTCCGGATCGAGGCGACCGAGGAGACGTTGACGATCGTCCCGCCCCCACTCTCGATCATCCCGCCGATGACGCCCTGACACATGAAGAGCATCGAGTCGACGTTGACGGCGAAGCTGCGACGCCATTCCTCCGCGCCGACGTCCATGCCATCGCCCGGGGTGGCGATGCCGACGTTGTTGTGAAGGACCGTCGCCGGTCCGAAGGCGGCGCGGCATTCGCGGACGAGCCGCAGGCATTCGTCGCTGTCCGAGACGTCTCCGACACCGACGGCCACGTCGAAGCCCTCGGCGCGGATCATCGCCGCGGTTTCGGCCGCGGCAGCTTCGTTGCGATCGATGGCGAATACGTGGGCGCCTTCGCGGGCAAAGCGCACGGCAACCGCCTTGCCGTTGCCGATTCCGGCACGGATCGAGCCAGCGCCCGTGACGATAGCCACCCGGCCGGCGAGCATGCCCATGGGAACCACCCCCTTCTGCGTTGCAGGGATTGCCAGCGTGCGGCCGGTGCTCTTCCTTCTGACCGGCGATAATACGGGGTCATGACGCGCATCCCCAACGATCCTGCCGGACCTCCGTCGTTCTACAGCCACGTGTACGACCTCGTGCGACAGACACCGCATGGCAAGGTGGTCACCTACGGGCAGGTGGCTGTGCTCCTCGGGGCGCCGGCAGCTGCTCGGGCGGTTGGCTACGCTCTCCATTTCCTGCCGGAGGGTTCCGATGTGCCCTGGTGGCGGGTCGTCAACGCGCGCGGAGGCATCAGCCTGAAGGGGCGCGGAAGCGCCGCGGACTTCCAGCGCCACCTCCTTGAGAACGAAGGCGTCCGGTTCGACCGCGAAGACCGGATCGACCTCCGTGCCTTTCGCTGGTGGCCGGGCGAAGCGAGCTGAGCGGCACGGCGTCTTCCCACTCTCTTCGAAGGCCAGTTGCGGGGGCCGAAATGCCCGGGCTGCGGCCGGCGGGCTTCTCAACGTTGCCTCTGATACGCTCTTGCCCGTCCAGAACCACCCGCGCCAGCGACTGAAGCCGCATCGTACTCAAGCAGGAGCCGCACATGACCGCCGAAACGAAATTCGAACCGGCCAACGTGAACGTCAGGATCAAGATATCGGCGCTCTGGACGGCGATGCTGTTCGTCTTCGTCTACGTCGATCTCTTCAGCCTCTACCGGCCGGACATCCGGGCCGATATCGAGGCTGGCGAATTGAGCGGGTTCACCATCAACCAGTTGTTCTTGTTTGGGACCACCGCCTACATCGTCATCCCAAGCCTGATGGTGTTTGGCACACTCATTCTGAGACCACGAGTCGACCGGATCGCGAACATCGCTCTGAGCATCATCTATACACTCACGATCATCGGTGGCGCGATCGGCGAGTGGAACTACTACATCCTTGGCAGCGTCCTCGAGGTCGCCCTGCTCGCGGCAGTCGTCTACTACGCCTGGACCTGGCCGAAAGAAGCTACCGCAACCGCTGCCGCCGGATGAGGGGCCACGCCTCACACCGTCCACTGCGCCGCCCGGCAACCGGCTCGCTTCGCAGCCGCTTACTTCTGCCTTCCCCGCTTTCGCCCCCGGGAGATAACCGCGCGCAAGGAAGCGGACGTAGGCGCTCAAGGGCCGGGGACCGATAGGCCGTCCGTCCACCAACGCGGTGGCCCGATCGAGAGCGTCTTCTATCAACGCGGCGTCGAGCCAGCGGAAGGCGAGCGGCCATGTGAGCCGCGCGCTCCCGTGCAGTCCCATCAGGATCGTGTGCCGGAGCCGGACGCCGCCCTCGCCCGCGACTGCCCGCGTCGAGATTGCGGAAACGTCGGAGCCGGCGTCGGGTTCAGGGAGGGCAAGGCAGGTGGTCGTCTCTCCCGCCATCAGGGGCGCGAGGAAGGCCGCCTGCTGAGCGGGTGATCCTTGCAGCAGATCCCCGGGTGAGTCATCGATGCCTCCCTAACCTGGGCTGGGCTCGCCGCTCTCGCCGGGCCGCTCCTCCCGGAGCGTCACCGTGCAGCGGCACTCCCGGCCCTCGGCCAGCGCGCAAGGCCGGGGCGGGAAGTCGCCATCCAGGGGCAGCCCGAGGGCGTCATGCCACCCCTGGACGCGGTCGAAAACGGCGCAGTCGTAGCTCTCCGCGATCCCGGCCCGCTGGATGTTCTGGGCCACGAAGCAGCCCGTGACCGCGATCTCGTAGCTCTTGTCATCTAGCGGGCGGACTTCCATCTCGATGAGCGGCGGAGCCACATAGAGCTGCCGTCCGGCCTCCATGAACGGGAGGAACTCGGGGAGGCCCGCGGCGGGGCCCACGCCGAGCGCCCGGATGAGCCTGCCCGCCTCGACCTGTCCAACTGCCCGCACGATGCGGCGATTCAACCGGTTGGCCGCATCGAACCCGAACTCCTCGGCGACAGCCGCATACCAGCGCGCGTCGTGCGAGTACCAGGCCCGGCGGATCAGATCCTCCCGGGTCTCGTTCGATAGTGAGGTCGTCTCCGTCATTTCGTGGCTCCTGCAACTCAGTGGTCTGACCGTCCTGGTGGGCATCAAGGCCGGGGTCCTGTCAACACGGGCACCGGGGACGCGACGCTTCACCGCTATGGGTGCCGGCGGAAGTGGTCGCCATCTCTGCCCTCCTTCCGTAGCCTCTCCTCGGTCGCTGGGGAAATACGAGGAGCCCGGCTCCCCGCATTCGCGGTTCGTTCGGGCTCTGGGTTCGTGACCTCTGGCCTGCCCGGCTATGGGCCGGGATGACGTTCGCGCCTAGGAGTCGGGACCTCCGCTCCGTTCCGTGCCCAGGGGATGCGATGGATTCGCCGGCATCGCCGACAGAGGATCTCCACCCCCTCGGGGGTGGCTTTCGCCACGAGGTTGCCGCACAGGCAGCGCTCCTCCCGGCTCACCATGCTTGATGTGACCTGCACCATGGGCATCCTCGCGGATGGAATCGATGTAGAGCCTGCCCCACGCCTCTACCTTCTCGCGGTCCAGCTCGTCATTCAGGCCGAGGTGGTTGAGCAAGTCGAACGTGAGGCCGATAGCGAGGAAGTGCCAGGCGGCGATCCGCGGATCGAGAGCGGCCCGCACGATGCCGCGCGCCTGACCGGCTGCAATCAGACCGGTGAGGTGGTCGACCATGGCTGTGTGGTTGGCCGCGATGGCGCCGCGCACTTCGGGATCGGACGCATCGCCAAGTGCCTGGAACCAGAGTGGGGCAAACGTAGAGCGGGATTGCACGTGGTCGTAGTAGTCCAGGCCAAGCTGCCAGATTGTCTGGAGCGGATCCGCCGATTCGCCCGCCGCGTTCTTCCAGATGGACAGCAGGCGCGTCCCCGAGTCTCGCAGGGCCGCGAGGTATAGGGCGCGCTTGCTGGCGAAATGCCTGTAGATCGCTGAAGGCGCCACGCCCGCGCCCCGGGCGACATCCTCGGCGCTGGCGTTCGCATACCCCGCGGCCGCGAACAGTGATTGCGCGCTCTCCAGAATCATGCGCTTCCGTTCTTCCGCGGGCCGTTTGCGAGCTCGTTGCTTGATCATAGCTGTTGAGAATAGAGATTTACTGTTCTCAATTGTCACTGGGGAACGGAGGCCTGTCAACGGTGGTGACAGGAAAGCGCCGGGGACGCGCTTCCCGGCCCCATCCGGGCCCGTGGAGGACAGTGAGACCATGCGACCGCGGTGGTAGAGTCAGTCCAGGACGCGAATGGAACGGAGTGCGATGGTGCCCGGAGCGCCGGATGGTTACGCGATTCGCCCGGCGGCGGCCGCGGACGGGGACGAGATCGCCGCGCTGCTCGCCGCGGCCGCCCTGCCGGTGGTCGGAGTCGCCGAGCACATGGCGACCTTCGCCGTGGCTGTGGCGGGCGGCCGGGTTGTCGGGGCCATCGGGATCGAGCCGTATGGCGAGACGGCGCTGTTGCGTTCCGCGGTCGTCGATGCGGCGCGCCGGAACACCGGCATCGGCGCGGCTCTCTACGAGGCCATGCTCGACAGCGCGCGTGCCCGCGGCGTGTCGAGACTCGTGCTCTTGACGACGACAGCCGTGGACTACTTCGCACGCCGGGGGTTCCAGGTCATCGACCGGGCGTCGCTCGCGGGGCCGGTCACGATGTCAGCGGAGTTCCAGGGAGCGTGTCCCGAGTCGGCGGTCTGCATGGCGCTGGGACTTCGGTAGCGGCCCGGGACGCTCATCCCTGACCGGGCGTACCGGGCTTTCGTCCTGTGCTTCGTGGCCGCGACCACCGTGGCTTCCATTCCGCAGTGACGGCGGGAACGCCCAGAATCACGACAACGCCCATCAACGTAGCTGCCAGGCTCGCGACGTTTATGACCGCGTGCCGACCAAGACCCGGGAGGTTCATCGTCCTTGCCTCCGGCTTGACCCCCTCGTCCAGGGCGGAGGTGTACGCCGCCAGCTGAGCCTGATACTGCAGCTTCAGAAGCTCCGCGGTCCCTTCGGGAGCGCCTGCTTCGATCGCAGGCGGAGAAGGTATCGTGTCCCCCGGCAAGAGCCGGGCGCTGTCGAAGCTGAGGAATGGAAGCGGCAGCGAGGCGACGCCGAGCCCCAGGGCGAGAACCGACGCCCGCAGCCAGTAGCTGCGCTGATTGACCTTGGACATCACGAACCGCCCGAAGAACTCCAACCTGCGGAGCTGGTTCTCGCGGTGGGTGGAGTGGGGCGAAGGCCCGGGAACCGGGGGGTTCCAGTAGTAGTAGGCCAGGTAGGCGGTCGAAAACGCGATCGCGAACCCGAGGAACAGCCCCGGGATCGTCGCCCGGGCCGGTAGCGGGTTGTCGGTAACCGAGAATGCGAGTGCCAGGAGCCCGGCGTAGATGGTTCCCAGCGCCGCCGCGGACTTCTGGACGAGCTCCGCGGCCGCCTGAGCCCGCCCGAGCGAACCCTCGTAGAGCCCGAACATGGACTGCTGGAAGATCTTGTCCAGTTCTCGCTCCGCCGCCCAGTCCGCCTTCGCCAGCTCGGTCGCTGTCGGCGATGGCCCCCCTGCGGGCCGGAGGGCTCGCCTCGCATCGGCGGTTTCCTGCACCTCCGCTTCGTAGCGCACCTTCTGGAGTTCGATGTGCTCCGCCGGCGGCGGCGGCCAGTCAGGCGGAGTCCGGGTCATCGCCTGTGCCAGCGCGCGCGATCTGTTTCGCGCTCGTTGGCGCCGAAAAACCCATTTCACGGGACTCGACCTCCAGGGACGCAAAGGCGCTCCCGCTCAGGAGATACCCGGCCGTCGTGTGTTTGGGGTCCCTTTTGTGGACGGTCCCGTGCTCGTTCACGAATTCGAACTCGCCATCGGGGAACTCGTCACCTTCGTAGGAACAGAACTTCGGCATTCGGATCGCCTCATGTCCAGAATCACCGCCCATTATGGGGAAGCCGAAACGAAGATCAACTCGAATCCGGCCCGGGGAGTCGCTCGATCGACCCGGCCTCCGGTCATTGCAGCGCGGGCTACGTTCGTCTTCTTTTGGCGGCTCATCCCTGTCTATACTGGCTGGACTGGGCGCGGTTCACCCGCGGCGCCGCGAGGGGAGTGCTACATGCTCAAGTGCACGCGCATCTCACATCCCGCCTTTTCCGGATCGAAGCGGGAGGAGACCATCAGCTTCTACCGGGACTTGCTCGGCATGGAGATCGTGCTTCTCCAGGACAACCTCGACGTGCCGACTGAAGACCACTTCTTCTTCCACGCCGGCAGCGACAACTTCATCGCCTACTTCCTCCCGAAGCCCGGGATCGACACAAACCTGCCCCCGGCTCGCTCCGGCTCGGGGTGGATGGATCATCTCGCTCTCGACGTGGAGCCCGGCTCCCTCGACCGCTGGTGTGCACAGCTGCGCGAGGCGGGCATCGAATTCGAAGGTCCGACCGACCGGGGCTACGAGCGCTCCGTCTACTTCAAGGACCCGAATGGCGTGACGATCGAGCTGCTGTGCTGGCTCACGCCTGTGCCCGAAGGCCGCGCCCAGGCCGAGGTCATTCGGGCTGCACAGGTCCTGCGCGAGTTGCGCGGAGCGGCCTCTATCGAGGACCGCGACGTTCGAGACGCCATTGCCGGGCTTCCGTGAAGGTGCCATTCCGCTTGCGGCGATTGATCGCGCAGGGACGTTCGCCCGCCCAGGGCATCAGTCGAACGCCGCCAGGACGTCG